>CAZUBX010000034.1:0-31291 GCA_964619035.1 uncultured Syntrophaceae bacterium
CTTTCAGCATGTCCCTTATTTCGCCGGAAGGTACTTCCGGTATTTCTCCGTCCAGGCGGCATCGGAGAGGGTGTAGTCGATCGTCTTGTTCCAGAAGTCATCCCCCGTGCGGACCTTCAGCTCCGAGAAAACCCGGTTTGCCTCGGTGAGGTTTTTCATCTCCACGTACCCCTTGCCGAGATTGTAGAGGGTCCAGGGGTTCTGCGCACCGCTCTGGGCCGAATCGACGGCCTGGCGGTAGGCCGTGACGGCCTCGGGGTACTTCCGTGTCTTGAGGTAACAGTCCCCGACGCCTGCCAGCGAATCCTGGAGGACCTGGCTGTTGCCGGCCTTGTTTTTCTCGGACTGCCGGATGGCGAGCTGGAATTGCTGCAGGGCCGTCGGGCAGGCATCGCTGAAGCGAAGGGCAATCCCGTAGTTGCGGTGCATTGCGGCCGCGTCGGCCGCGCCCTCGCCTGCCATCTCCGCGTAGGCGGCGGCCGCCTTCTCGAAGAGGCCTTTCTTGAGGTAGAGATCCCCCTGAAGCCGGCGCAGGGCAATGCGCTCATCGCGGCCGAGCGTTGCCGTCTCCTTCGCAAGCTCCGTGACGATGCGCTCCGCCTCGTCATAGTGGCGCTCGCGGATGCTCACGTCCGCCACCATCACGAGCAGCGCCCTGCGGTTTCTGCCGTCCTTCTCGATCATCAGGAGGTGTTCGGCAACCCGCCGCGTCTCGCGGTACAGACCGATCTGGCGCAGGCTGTCGGCGATCTTGTAGCCCGTCCCGAAGTCGATGGCCTTGACCCAGGCTCCCTCGTAGGCCGTCAGGTAGGTGTCGGCCACGCGGAGGTAGTCGGCCTTTCCGTAGTCCTCGTCGACGAGGCGCTCCGTGGCCGCCCTGAGGGTTGCCAGGCCCGCGTCCTTGCAGCGCCCGTTGGGGAAGCGCCTGAGCTGGGCGAGACTCGCCTGAAAGGCCTGCCGGTAGAGCTTTTCCTGCAAGAGGACGTAAGCCTTCTGGAAGAGGATTCGCTCCATGAGCTCCAGGTTCGGAAGCTGCTTCGCAAGGACCATGTCGTAGGTCGCCGCAGGATCCCTGTAGTACTGGGTGCCGGTCATGTAGGCGGGAAGCTTGAGCCCCGGGCTCTTCACCCCGATGTTGGCCATGATGATGGCGCTCTCCGTGGCTTCCTTGGTGTCGGGATATTTTTCGATGACGGAGCTGAAGACCTTGAGTGCCGGCTCGTACTGCTTCATCTCCGTGAGCGAGCGGGCGATCAGGTAGAGCATTTCCTTGCGGAAAGGGTCCTCGGGATAGATGTTGACGTAGTAGGAGAAGGCCCCGATGAGCGGGTCATGGGCGCCCTGGCGGAAGAAATGGAAACCCAAGCTGACGAGGGCTTCCCGGGGTACTTCCTGGTAGTCGGGCCAGCGTTTGAGGGCCTCCCGGAAGGCTTCGTCGGCCTTCTTCGTGTCCTGCATCTGGCTGTGGCATTCGGCGATCCAGAAAAACGATGCCTTCGACCGGGGCTTTCCTGCATACTGCTGGATGTAGGATCGGAAGGTGTCGACCGCTTTGGGGTACTTTCCCTTTCGATAGTGCTCCACCGCTTCCGCAAAAAGAGCCTCGTCTTCGGGCAGGCCGCCATCCTTGAGGCCGGCACCGGCATCGCCGCCCGGTTTCCCTTCCCCGCCCGTGTCGAAGGGCTGAAACTTGAAGGGTTCAGGCTCGGGCAGGCCTTCCGTTACCGAGTCGCCCCCGGCGCGCTTTTCCGCGGATGCATGCAGCAGGGGCTTCTTCCTCTTCGACGATGTCTCCGGAGCAGCCGGCGTGATCGTGACCTGGGGGTGCAGCGGCTTTGTGCTTGTGATGTCCGTCTTCGGGGGGTCCGGCGCAGGGGCCCCTTTCATGGCAGTTTTGCCCTCTGCCCCGGCGGAATCTTTCGCGTTCTCCATGGCCGGGACTTTCCGGACGGTAAAGAACCGGACGATTTTCTTCTTTTCCAGTTGCGCGCCCTGGCGGGCCGCCTCATCGGCGCCTGCATACCGGCCGACAAAGACGCGCCAACGCCCGTCGCTACCCTCCGGCTTTGCGGAGAAGGCCTCGCAGCCTTTTTCTTTCAGGGTCTTGACCTGCTCAGCGGCCTTTTCTGCGCTGGGGTAGGATCCCACGTGAAGGCTGTACACCGCCCCGGCCTTCCCGGCGGGGGTTGCGGATGTGGCAAAGATCAAAACCAGAACGACGGCCAGACAGGCGATGCGGTGTTTTTTCATGGTCAGTCTCGGTGTGCGGAATAACAGGTGGTCCGATGGACACACCACCGCCTGACCTGAGGATAGCAAGTGATATGCCACGAAAAGAAAGGGTATAGGGACTAGGGTGTAGGGTATAGGGTAAAAAAGAAGCGGGTACCGGGTAGCGGGTAGTGGGTCGGGCGTCTGCGCGGCGTTGAACAAGGGCAGGGATTGTGCTGCCTCGTCGATCGCACCTCCAAAAACTTAAGCGGCTTGTCAAAAAATTGACGTTCGCGGGCACAAGTCACGATCCACAAGCCGCAAGGCATAAAAAAACCGGGGAGAGCAATCTCCCCGGCACCAATTTCGACAAAATAGACGAAACAGACTAAATGGACGAAATAGACCAGATTAGCTGATGCTGAAGCGTTTGAGTTTTTCGACGAAGGTTGTCCGGTTCAGGTTGAGCAGCTTTGCCGCACGGTTTTTCACGCCGCTTGTCTTCTCCAGGGCCTTGAGCAGGAGACCTTTCTCAAACTGGTCGACGACCTCGTTGTACTCGATGCCGTCCTCGGGGATGTCGACGACGCCGGAAACATCGCTTTTGCCCTTCCCGACGCTGAGGATCTTGGGCGGCAGATCGTCCACCTTGATCTTTCCCTCCTCCTTCATGACGACGAGCATCTCGATGAGGTTCTCCAGTTCGCGGATATTGCCCGGCCACGCGTAGCGCATCATGTAGTTCATCGCCTCGGGGGTGACTTCCTTCACGTTGCGCTTCTTGAGCTTGTTGAATTTCTGCAGGAAGTGGTTGATCAGGACGGGGACGTCCATTTTCCTGTCCCGCAGCGGAGGCAGGGTGATGGGGATGACGTTGATACGGTAGTAGAGGTCCTCCCGGAACCGTTTCTCCTGAACGGCCTTGTCGAGATCCTGGTTCGTCGCGCAGATGATCCGGACATCGGCGGTAATCGTCTTGACGCCGCCGATGCGCTCAAACTGCTTCTCCTGGATGACGCGCAGGACCTTTACCTGGAGCGCCGGGCTCATGTCGCCGATCTCATCGAGAAAGATGGTTCCGGCCTGGGCGAGCTCAAAACGGCCCACACGGCTCTTGATGGCCCCCGTGAAGGCGCCCTTCTCATGGCCGAAGAGCTCACTCTCGAGAAGCTCCTCGGGGATGGCCCCGCAGTTGACGGGTACCAGCGGGCAGTTGCGGCGGTCGCTGTTGAAATGGATCGCCCTGGCCACCAGCTCCTTTCCCGTCCCGCTCTCGCCGTAGATGACGACGGTGCTGTCCGAGGCGGCCACCTTCTCGATTTTGTCGAAGACCTTCCGCATGTTGTCGCTGAAGCCGATGATCTTGCCGAAGTCGTATTTCTTCTTCAGCTGATCCTTCAGCGTGATGTTCTCTTCCTTGAGCTTCGCGTAGGACAGGGCCCGATCGACGGTGAGCTTGACGATGTCGTCCTTGAGGGGCTTGGCGATGTAGTCGAAGGCCCCGAGCTTCATGGCCTCGACAGCCGAGTTGACCGTTCCGTAGCCCGTGATCATGATGACGATGCTCTCGGGGTTGACCTCCTTGACGAACTTCAGCAGGTGAAGACCGTCGACGTGGGGCATCTTGAGGTCCGTGATGACGAGGTCGTACTTGTCATCGATGAAAACATCCATGGCCTGCCGGCCGTCGCCAACACCCTTGACCTCGTAACCGTAACTCCTGAGCAATTCCGCAAGATTGTCGCGGCTCAGCTCGTTATCCTCGGCGATGAGGATCCGGATATTCTTCGTGTCCTTCTTGATCTTGCTGTCTGCCATGGCTGGTCGTTTTGCCGCTCCTCAAGGATGAGACGAAATCGGGTAACGGTGTTTGTGTCATTCCCGGCCCCCCCGACGGGTGGAACGTAGATCTTTGATCGGCAGGAAGGTTCCTGTCGGAAGGGCCTGATGAATCGTATGAACGTAAAGCAACACGGGATGTTAACAAAATCTCCTCATTAGTCAACCAGAAATATTTCCGGGAGCCCCTGTCGCGCCACGGCGGGCCGGCCACAGGGAACTAATCCTAAAGTTTTCATACCGGATACCGATCTCAATTATGACAATTCAAAGGGATGGACGATGACCATATCCGCATACCAGATTGACAATATCCTCAAAGCCTACAGCCGGCAGAGCAAAGTCAGCTCGCACCCTGCGTCCCAGGATGTCCCGAAGGCGGGCTCGAGGTACGCCGACGTGGTCTCGCTTTCCGCTGAGCAGGAAAAACCGGAGGTCTACGACAAGATCTCCTACAGCCTGATGGATGTCATCCTGAAAGGCAATAAATCCAAATAGATGCCTTCGCGATTTACTGAGCGGGGGAACGTTCCGAAGGGGGCCGCAAGCCCCCTGTCACATGTTCCCGGTGTGTCTGGTTCGAACCCGCATGGGGACGGCCTTCGTCTGCAACTAAGGCCGCAACCACACCTTTGCCTCCAGAGCGCGCGATGAGACCGAAACCACGGATGGGGCTGTCGGAATGATCGGAATGAACGGTACGGAGACCGCCAGGAACGAATTCAGGGTCATGCCCGCGAATTTATCCGATAAGAAAACCATCCTCGTCGTCGATGACGACATTGCCATACGCAGCCTGATCGTCGAGGCCCTGAGGCTGGAGGGCGACTATATCGCCACCGAGGCCTCCGACGGGAAGGAAGCCCTCGATGCGCTGCGATCCAATCTCTACGACCTGGTCATCAGCGATATCCAGATGCCGGGCATGAACGGCATGGATCTGCTGAGCCGGATACGGGAGATCCACCCCTCGATCTCGGTCATCATGATCACCGGATACCCCACCGTCGGCTTGTCCGTCTCGGCCATGAAGACGGGGGCCGTGGATTTCATCTCGAAGCCTTTCCGCATCGACGAGCTTCTGTACAAGGTGAACATCTACATGCGGGAGAAGTCGCTCCTGTCCGCCGACGGTCTGCTGCACAAGGTGGAGCAGGAGAAGCTGCGTGACAAGGTCCGGCAGGTCTCGGCCACGGGCTTCATCTACGACTTCATCGAACGCCTGGGGGTGAGCAACGACAACGTCTTCCGCGTCATCGCCGATCTGGCCCTCAAGGTCTCGAACGGGGAGCATTGCGCGATCCTGCTCTACGACAGGGAATCCGACGAGTTCCTGCCCAAGATCACCGGCTGCATCGACCCGATCCCGCCGCGCCACACCATGCCCTGGCCGAAGGAGCTGCTCCGCGAGGTCGTGAGCAAGAGGGACGGCGTCCTGTTCAACGTCTCCGACGCCGAAGGCTCGGCGTCCATCCTCTGCGCCCCTCTCATGATCCGCAACAACGTCTTCGGCATCCTGGGCCTCTGGAAAGACCGCAACGGCTCCTGTTTTTCGGATCAGGACCTCCACGTCATCCTGAGCCTCGCGAGGCGCGCTTCGCTGAACCTGGAAAACAAGGTTCTCTATGAGACCCTCTACACGAATATCGCCGAAACCTTCCGGGCGCTCGTGACCTCCATTCAGGCCCGGGACCAGTACACGGAACGCCACTCCCAAAGCGTCATGCAGTTCGTGGTGCGGACCGCCGAGATCATGCAATGCTCCCCCGATGACATCGAGTGCCTCAAGATCGCCGCGATGCTCCACGATATCGGCAAGATCGCGATCCCGGATCACATCCTCCTCAAGCCCGACGAGCTCACAGGAGAGGAATACGGCATCATCAAGAACCACAGCACGATCGGCGATGACATCCTCACCCCGATCGCGCTTTTCGAAAAAGAGCGCAAGATCATCCGCCACCACCACGAGAACTGGGACGGCTCCGGCTACCCCGACGGGCTGGCCGGCGAGGCGATCCCGCTGCTGTCGCGTCTGATCGCCGTGGCCGATGCCTACGACGCCATGACAACAAACCGGCCCTACCGGATGAGCATGAGTCATGACGAGGCGATAACGGAGCTGCACAGAAACGGAGGCGGCCAGTTCGACCCGCAGGTCGTCAACGCCTTTATCGGCACCTTCCGCAAATCGGAAACGGTTGCCTTGCCCGCCCTGGCGTGCTCCGCACAAAAACAGCATAGGGACTAGGGGCAAGGGGCCAGGATTCAGGAGATGTAGGCCGGGCGTCCCGCCCGGCAACCTCGATAAGCAAGGCCAGAAACGAAAGAGGATCGGGATATGCCCGATCCTCTTTTTTCATCCCGGTGCCCGGTCCCCCCGGTTTTGACACAGAGGGGTGGAGAAACATCATTCGCTAAGCGGATTAGAGATAACATCTGCTCACCGCTTTCACCTGCATCGCGATGGCTTCCTGATTTTTATGGAGTGGCGATTGCTGTTCGGAACCTTCATTTTACACGGGCTAAGCTTTCGTGCAGGAAGCCGAGTGGGCAAAAGAAAATCATATTGAAGTATTTCTTCTGGATAAGGTGAATACGCCTGAGTGGATTCAGACAACTTCTTGATGTGCTCCCGATGTCATTTATTTCCTCTATTACAGGAATAGCTTATCTCGGAAGAAAAGCATCGGGTCGACGGGAGGCCTTCCCGTCAACCCGACGCTAAAGCGGTTGTCTTACCTGGGCGTTACCGCCGCAAACAGCGTGTTCTGACCCCTCTGGACAAGGAGCAGGAGATTCCCGCTCCCCTTGGCTTTCTCGACAATCTTCACGAAATCATCCACATTCTTGACCGGTTTCCGGTTGACCGCTTGAATGACGTCGCCGGTCTGAATCGAGGCTTCCGCCGCCGGGCTGCCGGGCTCAACCCCGGTCACGACCACGCCGGCGCTTTTCTTCAGGCCGAGCTCCCGTGCAATCTGCGGCGTCAAATTCTGCACCGTAACCCCCAGGGAGGGGTGGATGGGGCTTTGCTCCGTTTCGGTTGTATTCTCTTCCTCCATTTCGCCGACCTTCGCCTGGCCCTCGACCTCTTTCCCGTCCCGGAGCAGTTTCACCGTGACGGTTTTTCCCACGGTTGTCGAGGCGACGATCCGGGGAAGATCCTTCGAATCATCGACCATCCGGCCGTCGAAGCTCACGATGACATCCCCTTGTTCGATCCCTGCCTTGTCGGCCGGTCCGCCCGGAACCACCTGAGAGACGAGGGCGCCTTTGTTTTCCTTGAGACCGAGCGACTTGGCCAATTCCGGGGTCACATCCTGGATAGCGACGCCAAGCAATCCCCGGGTGACGTGTCCCCGCTTCTGAAGCTGGGGTGCAACCTCCTTGGCCATATTGATCGGGATCGCAAACCCGATCCCCTGGCCGGACGCGATGATGGCCGTATTGATGCCCACAACTTCCCCTTGCAGGTTGATGAGGGGGCCGCCGCTGTTGCCGGGGTTGATGGAAGCATCGGTCTGGATAAAATTGTCGTAGGGACCGGAACCGATCACCCTTCCCTTGGCACTGACGATTCCGGCAGTCACCGTCTGTTCCAGCCCGAAGGGGCTGCCGACCGCCACCACCCAGTTGCCCACCTTCAAATCATCCGAGTTTCCAAGTTTGAGGGCTTGAAGATCCGCATTACCCTCAATTTTGACGAGGGCAAGGTCGGTCTTGGGGTCCCGGCCTACGACCTTGCCTTCGAACTCTTTTCCGCCAGCCAGCTTGACCTTGATCTGGTCTGCGCCCTCGACCACATGGTTATTGGTCAGGATATATCCTTCCTTGCTCATGATGAACCCGGAGCCCACGCCTTGCTGTTTCCTGTTGGGCTGATTGCCCTCGAAAGGTCCGAAGAAGTCCCCGAAGGGGTTCCCCCCGAATTTTTCAAATCGGGCGTGCTTTGCCTTTTTCATGACCTGAATGTTGACCACGCCGTTCCGCACCGCTTCGGCCAGTTCGCTGAAATTACCCGGAACCATGGGCGATCCGGCGGAAACCTCCGCCGTTGCAGCAGCCGGCACTGCTCCGGTTTTCGGGGTCGCAGTCATCCCGTAACCGAGGCCGGCGACCACGCCTGCGAAAAGCAGGGCGATCAGTACGATCTTGCTATTTCTTCTCTGTATCATAACGGATTCTCCTTGTTGCGATCTCGGGCAGATGATAGCCCCTGTTTGCAATTCATTATAGGGATCGTACTTAACGGGAGGATGATCGGAAGATGACCATTTGGTTAGGTAGGGGTAAAGCGTCTTGGGGCGTGCTCGATCCGGGTGACCGGGGGTGCGTCCTTCGACAAGCCCTTCGGCTGACTCAGGGTCGTGAGCTTGTCGAATCGACTCAGGACAGGCAAGTTCGTGTAAGTAACTTGATTCGTCATGGTGAGCAGTCATCGTGAGCGGTCATGGTGAGCCTGTCGAACCACGAACGACGAACCATCCTTACCGGGAAGCCCCGCCCTGTGGCGGGGAGCTTCAATGGAAGGTTTTTTTACGCGGACACATCTTTTTCCGAAGGCGGGAAGGTTGCTGCAAAGGCGCTCCCTTCGTGGAGGCTGCTCTTGACCGTAATATCCCCCCCGTGAGCACGGGCAATAGCCCGGGCCAGGCTGAGCCCCAAGCCGGTCCCGGACTCGGAGCGGCTCCGGTCGCCCCGGTAGAAACGCTCGAAAATGTGGGGCAGCTCTGCGGCGTCAATACCGACACCCGTATCTTTGACCGTAAGGGTTGTACCCTGTCCTTCGGTTTGCGAAAGCGAGACATCCACCCTGCCTCCCGCGGAGGTGTACTTGATCGCATTGTCCAGGAGATTCGAGAGCAAGCGCTGAATCATCCGGACGTCTCCTGCGATGACGCATCTCTCCGGAACCTGGCAGGACAGGGTCAGTCCCCTGTCTTCGGCCGTCGTCCCGAAAAGTTCGCAGGCTTCCCGGACAAGGTCCGCCAGATCGATTTTTTCGCGGGTGGGTTTCTCCACGCCCGCCTCCGTCTTCGAGATCATGAGCATGGTGTTGATGATCTCCAGGAGACGATCGCACTCTTCGATGGCACTTGACGCCATGGATTCATATTCGGTCAGTGATTTACCCGTGGTCAGCGCGATCTCTGCCGTGCCCCGGATCCGGGTGAGCGGGCTCTTCAGGTCATGGGCGATGTTGTCTCCCATCTGCCGGATCTCTGAGACCAGCGACTGGATGCGGTCCAGCATCTGATTGAACGTCATCGCCAGTTGATCGATCTCGTCGCCGCGGTCCTTCACGGGGACCCTCTTTTCGAGGGTGCCCCCGGAGATCCCCTGCGCGGTTTTGGTGATCGCTTCGACGCCCGAAACCGAACGGCGGGCCATGAACCAGCCGATCCCCGTCGCCAAGCCGATGAGCAGGGCCATCGTGACGAAAAAAACGCCCCGGAAGGCATCCATGATTCTCGTGTAGTTTTCCATGGACTGGCCAACCTGAAGGATGACGCCGGGACCGATCATGGCGTAGAGGATGCGTACCTGGTCCCTGCGGGTCGTCAGAATGACCGTTTCGAACACCCGTCCGGCGCCGCCAAGCAGTTGCCCGATCGCCTCTTTGCGGATGGCGATATCCTCCCAGTAGGCCATGTTGGACGAGGAGAAGGCCTGACCGGTCGGGTAGAGAAGGCGCAAAAAGACCTTTTGCTCCCCGGCCGCCTGGGCTTCAAAGATGGCGAAGTTTTCGACCGCCCCGATCCCGCGTTCTCTCAAAACAGCCGAAAACTGCCCAGCCTGATTCAACAGATCCTGATCCGTTTTTTCCTGGATGATGGAGGTGATCAGCGTGTAAAACAGGAAAAAGGCAATGAAGGAAGAGGCCGTAAAGATGCCGGCGTACCAGAGGGTCAGGCGGAAGGTGAGGCTATTCCGGAAGCGACCGGGTTTCTTTAAGGACATATCCCGCTCCCCGAACGGTATGGATCAGTTTTTGAGCAGCATCTCTGTCGATCTTGTCCCGCAATCTACTGATTCTGGCCTCTACCACATTGGTCTGAGGATCGAAATGATAGTCCCACACGTGTTCCATGATCATCGTCTTGGAAACGATTCTTCCGGCATTGCGCATCAGGTATTCAAGGAGCGAATACTCCCGGGGTTGCAGGTCGATGCGTTTCTCTCCTCGCGTGACTTCCCGGGTGAGGAGATTGACGGACAGATCCGCGACACTCAATCGGATCGGATCGGAAATACCGCCCGCCCTGCGTATCAGGGCCTGCACACGGGCCAGAAGTTCCGAAAAGGCAAACGGTTTCGTAAGATAATCGTCTCCCCCGGTCTCCAGTCCCTTTACCCGGTCGTCCACCGAACCCTTCGCGCTCAGGATCAAGACGGGGGTATTGACCTTTTTGGCGCGCATCTCTTTGATCAACGCCAAGCCGTTCCTCCGGGGCAGCATGAGATCGATGACGGCCGCATCGTAAGGTTCCGTCAGGGCGAGGCTTAGCCCTTCCTCACCGTCCGGGGCATGATCCACGGCATACCCTGCCGATTTCAACCCCTTAAGGATGAAAGAGGCGATCTTCACATCATCTTCGACC
Organism: uncultured Syntrophaceae bacterium; assembly: GCA_964619035.1. Taxonomy (GTDB): domain Bacteria; phylum Desulfobacterota; class Syntrophia; order Syntrophales; family UBA2192; genus UBA2192. The sequence goes on from CAZUBX010000034.1 coordinate 10,656, forward strand.
AGTAAGACTCTCATCAGACCCTCTATGATGGGTTGCCGTTGAAAAAGATATCCTGCCGCAAAAGAGAGAATTTTCACCCCGTGGGAAATTACCTTATAATCTCCTCCCCGACCTGGAAATATAAGGAAGTTCTCTTTCCCGGTCAACACCTTGTACTGGATGAGGGTATACCCATTGACTTTCGCATTGTTCTCGAAATCAGTCAATCATGGAGGAAGAAGCCCATTCCCAGCCCTTAAACGTTCAATCAACATCAATGCCCGGATGCAAGACGCCCACAAAGACGGAGGGTAAGAAGTTAAGAAGGTGTGAAGGTTGGAGAGGCGGAGAGCAGGAATTTGGTCGTCAGCGTATCCAACTTTCTTACTTTCTTACCCTCTTACCTTCTCACCTTCTCTGGATCGCACGGGATGCGCCCCCGGTCACCAGCTTCCTAATGCGCCTCGTCCCAATTGTTCCCTGCTGCAATCTCGACTTTGAGCGGCACTCTCAGCTTCACGACCCCTTCCATCTCGCGCTTCACGAGGGCCATGAGGTCGTCCTTTTCGGCCTCGGGAGCCTCGAAGACGAGCTCGTCGTGGACCTGCATGATCATGCGAGCACGCAAGTGGCGCTTCTCCAGGAGGTTGTGCAGATTGATCATGGCGATCTTGATGAGATCGGCCGCCGTGCCCTGGATGGGCGCGTTGATGGCGGTGCGTTCGGCGAATTGGCGGATGGCCGCATTGGAGCTGGCGATCTCGGGGATGTAGCGCCGGCGGCTCAGCAGCGTGCAGACGTATTTGTCCCTGCGGGCGTTCTCGAGAATCTCGTCCAGGAATCTCCGGACGCCCTTGAAGCTGTCGAAGTAGTTGTCGATGTATTCCCTCGCCTCGGCCTGGCCGATCCCCAGTTCCTTCGAGAGCCCGAAGGGGCTCATCCCGTAGATGACGCCGAAGTTGATGACCTTGGCCCGCCTGCGCAACTCGGGGCTGACCATCTCGGGAAAGACGCCGAAGAGGGCCGAGGCGGTGCGGGTGTGGATGTCCTCGCCCGCCTCGAAGACCTCGATCAGCGCTTCGTCGCCCGAGAGGTGGGCGAGCACGCGCAACTCGATCTGGGAGTAATCGGCCGAGACCAGCACATACCCCTTCGGCGCGATGAAGGCCTGGCGGATGCGCCTGCCCTCGGGCGTGCGGATGGGGATGTTCTGGAGGTTGGGGTTGCTGCTCGAGAGCCTCCCCGTTGCCGTCACGGTCTGGTTGTAGGAGGTGTGGATGCGCTCCGTCTGCGGGTGCACCATGGCAGGCAGGGCATCGACGTAGGTGGATTTGAGCTTCGAGATGCTCCGGTAGGCCAGGATCTCCGCGGGAAGTTCGTGCGTCTGGGCAAGCGCCATGAGGACCTCCACGTCGGTGGAATATCCATCCTTCGTCTTGCGTCCCTTGGCGAGCTTGAGCTTGTCGAACAGGATCACCTGGAGCTGCTTGGGCGAATTGATGTTGAAGCGCTCGCCCGCAAGTCCGTAGATCCGCTCCTCCGACTGGGCAAGGAGATGATCGAATTGTCCCGACATCTCCTTGAGGAGCTTGAGATCGATGAGGACGCCCTTCTGCTCCATGGCGGCCAGCACCTCCACGAGCGGCATCTCCACCTGTTCGTAGAGATCTTTCAGACTCATCTCCCGGATCTTTTCCGTGAGGATGGGACAGAGCCTGAGGGACGCCTCGGCACGCTGGCCCGCGTATTCTTTCAGGCGCTCGGGATCCACGTCGGCAGGCGACAGGGCTTTTGCGCCGCTGCCCAGGATCTCTTTGGCAGGGATCAGCTCGCGATCCAGGAATTCCCGGGCCGCCTCGGTAATGTCGTGGCTCTTCTTCGAGGGGTTGAGAAGGTAGGAGCCCACCATGGTGTCGCAGCCCGTCCCCCGAAGGCGGATCCCCAGCCGGGCAAGCACGATGAGAGTGCTCTTCAGGTCGTGGCCGTGTTTGAGGATCTTCTCGCTCGAGAGAACCGGGGAAAGCTCCTTGAGGGCGTGATCGCGCCAGGGGGCCCCGCCTTCCGGGCCTTTCCCGGTTTTGAGGGGAATGTAAAAGGCTTCGCCGGGCTCCAGTGACAGGGCCATCCCCGCAAGCTCGGCGTACATGGGAAGCTCCGAGGTGAGCTCCAGGTGCAGGGCGCACTCGCCCGCCTTCTCGATGCGCCGGATCAGGCCATGCAGGGCCTCTGCGGTTGTGACGAGCTCGTTTCGACCGCCTGTGGCCCGGTCGCGGACCTCCAGGTCCTGGATGAGCGACGAGAACTCCATCTCCTTGAAGATGGCCTTCAGGGCCTCGCGATCAGGGCCCTCGTAGCGGGCACTCTCCAGGGCAAGCTCGACGTCGGCGTCGGTCTTCACGACGGCAAGCTCGCGGGAGAGGCGGGCCTGGTCGGCATGCTCGGCGACGGCTTTCCGGATTCGTTCGTTTCGGATCTTCCCGACGTTCTGGAGCACCCCTTCGACGGACCCGTACTCTTTGATCAGCTGCAGTGCCGTCTTGGGGCCCACTCCGGGCACCCCGGGGATGTTGTCCGACGTGTCACCCATGAGGCCGAGCAGATCGGCCACCCGGTCGGGGCCTACGCCGAAGCGCTCCTCGACGCCGGCGGCATCGTAGGTCTTGTCCTTCATCGTGTCGATCATGACGACACCGTCCGAGACGAGCTGCATGAGATCCTTGTCGCCGGAGACGATGACGACGTTCACGCCTTCGCCCTCGAATCTGCGGGCCAGGGTCCCGATCACGTCGTCGGCCTCGATGCCCCCGATCTCGAGAACGGGGATGCGGTAGGCCCGGACCAGGTCCTTGATCATGCCGAACTGGGGCTTCAGCTCATCGGGCATCGGCTTGCGGTGGGCCTTGTAGTCTTCGAAGGCCTCGTTGCGAAACGTGGGACCCTTGGCGTCGAAGACGACGGCGATGTGCTCGGGCTTGCGGTCGCGAAGGAGCTTGGCGAGCATGTTGTTGAAGCCGAAGACGGCGTTTGTCGGAACCCCCCGCGAGTTGGTGAGCCCCTGGATGGCAAAAAAGGCCCTGTATACGTAGTTGCTGCCGTCGATGAGATAAAGGGTCGGCTTCTTCATTTCGGACATCAGAGATTCCTTCCCGTCAGTGCGATATGAGAAGCGCAGGTGACAGGTTAAAGGTTAAAGGAAAAAGGCTAGCGGCTCTCTCACCGGTCACTGGCCACTGGTCACCGGTCACTGTTTTTTACAGTTCGAAGGTGGCGTTGATCTTGTAGGTCCTCACCGCCGGCATGTTGAGGATGTCGGTGATTCCCGTCGTCTGCCGGATCTCGGCGAGAGCCTTCTCGAGCGCGGCCTGGTCCGGGGCGATAAAGGTAAACCAGACGTTGTACTCGTGGCTCCTTCGGTAATTGTGGGTCACACCGGGGTAGCGGTTCACGGCCTCCACGAAAGAGCGGAGCTGCTCCCCGGGCACCCGGGCGGCGCACAGCGTGCTCGTGTAACCGAGCGCCCGTCCGTCGAAGACCGCGCCGATCCGTCGGATGATCCCGACCTCCTTGAGGCGCTGCACCCGATCGAGAACCTCGTCGCCGGAAATCCCCAGTTCCGCACCGATAGCATCGAAGGGCTCCGGCACGATGGGAAATCGGGTCTGGAGAATGTTCAATATTTTTTTATCGACTGCGTCCATAAAAATGGCGTATGGCTTATGGCGAATGGCTTAAGGCTGCAAACAAAAGACGGCGAACTCCTTGCCCCTCTTGACCATAAGCCCTAAGCCTTTTGCCCTTCGCCTTTCCTTGGCTGATATATACACAACGGCTCTTCGGCCAGATAGTCTCCCGTCTTTTCGTAGGCCCGGGCCCGGCAGCCGCCGCAGACGGTGATGAACTCGCAGCGGCCGCACTTGCCGCCGTATTTCTTCAGATCCCTCAGGTCCCGGAAGATGGCCGAGTGTTTCCAGATCTCCTCGAAGGGCTTCTCCTTGAGCTGCCCGCAATCGAGTTCGAGATACCCGCAGGGCTGGGCCTGCCCGCGGTGGGAGATGAAGACGAAGGAACTTCCTCCCAGGCAACCCCGGGTCATGGCGTGAAGGGGGTTTTCGGGAAGGGCCTTCTGCGCCCTTTCCTTCTTGCGCTGGTGATAGATCCGGTAGAAGTGCGGCGCACAGGTGGCCTTGAGCTGCATGGGGCAGGCAAGGCCCGTCTCGTAGAACCAGTCCAGGGTCTTTTCGTAATCATTGGGCGATATGGCCTGGTGGGCCATCTCCTTGCCGCGGCCCGTCGGAACCAGGAGAAAGATGTGGTGCGCCGCCGCGCCGAGATTCTGCGCCAGCGCGAGGAGCCCCTCGATCTGGTCGAGGTTCATCCGCGTGATCGTCGTGTTCACCTGGAACTCGACCCCCGCGCGCTTCAGGGCCTCAATGCCGGAGAGAGCCCCCTCGAAGGCGCCGGGAACCTGCCGAAACGCGTCATGCCGCGCGGTGTCAATGCCGTCGAGGCTGATGCTCACACGCCGGATTCCGGCCTCACGGATTTTGATCGCCGTCTTGTCGTCGACAAGCGTCCCGTTGGTGGCCATGACCATCCGCAGGCCCTTCGCGTCGCCGTAGGCGGCAATCTCGAAGATGTCCGGGCGCAACAGCGGCTCGCCCCCCGTGAGGATGATGACGGGCTGGCTGAAGGCGGCAATCTCGTCCAGAAGCCGCAGGCAGCGCCCCGTGTCCAGCTCCCCCTCGTAGGGGCCGCAGGCTGAGGAGGCCCGGCAGTGGACGCAGGCGAGGTTGCAGCTTCGCGTCACCTCCCAGGCCACCATGCGCAGCGTGCCGGGCAGCACCATTCGGTCACTCCCGCCGTGCTGCGTTTTTCGTTCGTGGTGATCTAAAGCCATCCGATTATTCCTGCACGAAGGTATCAGGTACCAGGTGTCAGGTGACAGGAAAAGAGCTGCAATAGGGTGGTTCTGTTACCTGTTACCTGTTACCTGTTACCTTGTTTACTTCTGCAGCAGCCTCGCCACTTCCGGCGCAAAGTAGGTGAGGATGATGTCGGCACCGGCCCGCTTGATGCCCGTGAGCGACTCCAGCATGGCCCGCTCGCCGTCGAGCCAGCCCATCTGGGCCGCCGCCTTGATCATGGCAAACTCGCCGCTCACGTTGTAGGCCGCGATGGGGTGATCGAATTCCTCCCGGGCACGGCGGATGATGTCCAAATAGGGAAGCGCCGGTTTGATCATGATGATGTCGGCCCCTTCCTCGATGTCGAGACCGATTTCGCGCATGGCCTCGTCGCTGTTGGCCGGATCCATCTGGTACCCTTTGCGGTCCCCTGACTGCGGGGCGCTCTCGGCGGCCTCGCGGAAGGGCCCGTAAAAACAGGAGGCGTACTTGGCCGAGTAGGCCATGATCGGGGTATTCTCGAGGCCCGCCTCATCGAGGCCGTCGCGAATGGCTTCGATCTGGCCGTCCATCATGGCCGAGGGTGCGACGATGTCGGCGCCGGCCTTGGCCTGCGAGACGGCTGTCTCCGCCATCATCTCCAGGGTGGCATCGTTGTCCACTTCCCCGTTCTTCAAGCATCCGCAGTGGCCGTGGCTCGTGTACTCGCAGAAGCACAGATCCGTAATCACGAGGATGTCGGGAACCTTGTCCTTGATCTCCTTTGTGGCCCGCTGGATGATCCCGTCACGCTTGAAAGCCCCCGAGGCATGCTCATCCTTCTCGTCGGGAATTCCGAAGAGCAGGACAGCCGGGATGCCCAGGTCTTTCGACTGCTTCACTTCCTTGAGCAGGTAATCGACGGACATCTGGAAATTGCCGGGCATGGAATGAATCGGCTTCTTCACTCCCTTGCCCGGAACGACAAAGAGGGGATGGACAAGATCGTCGACAGAAAGCTTCGTCTCCCGGATGAGCCTTCGCAGATTTTCATTTTTTCTCAAACGCCTGGGTCTGTATGCCGGAAAAAACATGGTCGCCCCTCCGAATTGGTCTATCTGGTCTATTTGGTCTATTCAGTCTATTCCGTCTCAAACGTCGATCGCCACGCCTCGGCACATCCACCCTCACCCCAACCCTCTCCCCTCAAGGGAGAGGGAGATTATGGAAGGGGTTTGCTAGAGGCTCGGCTCGCAATGACACTGTTATTTTATTTCTTCACTCAAACACTAAGACACTTCTTCTCACTCAGACACTTTTTTAATTTCTTCCTCCGTCAAATAGCACGCCGGGTCGGCGGCCCAGACATCGCCCGTGACGGCCTCGGCGCGGGCCCGGAAATTTCCTCCGCAGACCTCTAGCCAGCGGCACGTGGCGCAGCGCCCCTTCACGTGCGGTTTTTTGTCCTTCATGTTTGCGAGGAGTTCGTTGCTCGTATCGAGCCAGATCTCGCCGAACGGGCGATCCTTCACGTTACCGAAAGTGTGGATCCTCCAGAACTGGTCGGCATGAACCGCGCCGTCCCAGCTCACGCATCCGATTCCGTGTCCCGAACTGTTCCCCTCGTTCATCTGGAGCAGCTCCAGAACCTCCGCGGCCCGTTTGGGGTCTTCCCGCAGAAGCCGAAGGTATACGTAGGGCCCGTCGGCGTGGTTGTCCACGGTGAGGACTTCTTTTTCGATTCCGCGATCGAAGAGATCCTTCGTGCGGTCCATGATGAGATCGACAAGCTGCCTCGTCTCCTCGTGGGTGAGATCCTCCTCGATGAGGGCCGAACCCCGGCCCGAGTAGACCAGGTGGTAGAAGCACACCCGGGGGATATTTTCCTTCTCGATGAAGTCGAAGATACCGGGAATCTCGCGCCAGTTCTTGCGGCTCACGGTGAAGCGGATACCCACCTTGATGCCGGCGTCGCGGGCGTTGCGGATGCCGCGGAGCGTTTTATCGAAAGCCCCCTTCACGCCGCGGAAGCGATCGTGAACCTCCCTCAGTCCGTCGAGGCTCACCCCGATGTAGGAAAGGCCGATGTCGCTGAAGACCTTTGCAAGCTTTTTCGTGATGAGGGTCCCGTTCGTGGAAATGACAACGCGAAGCCCCCTGTCGACGGCATACTTCGCCAGTTCCGGCAGGTCCTGCCGCATGAGGGGCTCGCCGCCCGAAAGCAGGAGAACGGGCGAGCCGAAAGCGACGAGGTCGTCGATGAGCCGTTTGCCTTCCTGCGTCGTGAGCTCATCGCTATAAAGGACGTTTTGCGAACTGGAATAGCAGTGGATGCACTTGAGGTTACAGCGGCGCGTGACGTTCCAGACCACGACGGGCCGTTTGTCCTTTGAAAACTGCAGCAGGTGCGAGGGAAGCTTCGACGAGTGGCGCCCGTAGCGCAAAACGTCGGCAGCCTCCACGGCCCCGCAGTATAGCTTCGAGATTCCGATCATTGGACGTTATTCTTTCTGCGGTTTATTTCCTGAAAAGTATTCTACGAGCGCCTTCACCATGCCGGGGATCGTGAAGTCCTCCTGGAAGATGTCAACGCTAAAGCCGTATTTTTTGGCCGCGGCGGCGGTGACCGGGCCGATGCAGGCAATGCGGATATTTTCGGGCAGCGCCGCAGCCCCCATGATTTCCTTAAAGTTAATCACCGTCGAGGGGCTTGTAAAGGCGATGACGTCGACCTTCCCTTTATCGAGCAGGGCCTGCAGGGATGCTTTTTTGCTCTCCGAGCGCACCGTCCGGTACACGGTGACCACGTCGACGGAGGCGCCCAGCGTTGCAAGCCCCTCGGGGATGACATCCCTTGCCTCCTCGGCACGGGGAAGCAGGACGCGTTTGCCCTCGAGGTCAACGCCCTGAAAGGCCCGGACGACGCCCTCCGAGATGTACTCGGCGGGGACGATGTCCACCCGGATCCCCATGGCCTCAACGGCCGCCGCCGTGGCAGGGCCGATGGTGCAAATCCGGATCCCCTTGAGATCGCGGATATCCCTTCCCTTCTCGCGAAGTCGCCGGAAGAAATGCTTCACGCCATTTGCGCTCGTGAAGATGATCCAGTGAAAGGATTCCAGCTTGTCCAGGGCCCTGTCCAGAAGCTCCCAGCTTGCGGGCGGCACAATCCGGATCGTGGGAAAGAGGATCACCCGGGCGCCCTCGGCGGAGAGCAGCTTCGCAAACTCACCGGCCTGCTGCTCGGGCCTCGTGATCACAACGCCTTTTCCGAAGAGGGGCTTCGTCTCGAACCAGCCGAGCTTCGGCCGCAGCGACACGACCTCCCCGACGACGAGGATGGAGGGCGGCGAGAAGCCCTGTTTTTTCGCTTTCGCCGCGATGTCGGCCAGGGTGCCCGTGAGCGTCTCCTGCTCAGGGGTCGTCCCCCAGCGGATTAGCGCTGCAGGGGTTTCCGGGCTTTTCCCCCCCTCGATGAGATTCCGGGCAATGTTGGCGAGGTTCTTTACCCCCATGAGAAAGACGAGCGTGCCGATCCCCGAGAGCTTCGCCCAGTCGATGTCGCTTTTTCCCTTCGTGGGATCTTCGTGGCCCGTGACGAAGGCCACTGTCGACGTGTAGCCCCGATGCGTCAGCGGGATTCCCGCGAAGGCCGGCACCGCGATGGCCGAGGTGACCCCCGGGATCACCTCGAAAGAAATCCCGGCCTCCCGGAGGGCTTCGGCCTCCTCGCCCCCGCGACCGAAGATGAAGGGGTCGCCCCCCTTGAGGCGGGCTATCGTATGGCCCTTGAGGGCCTCATCGACAAGGACCTGGTTGATCTCACCCTGGGGGAGCGTGTGGTCGCCGCCCTTCTTGCCCACGTAGATCAGGCGGGCGTCCTTGCCGACCCGGCCGAGGAATTCCTCGTTGGCCAGGTAGTCGTAGACGACGACATCGGCCTGCTCCAGGCACTGGATTCCGCGCAACGTGATGAGCCCCGGGTCCCCGGGGCCTGCGCCTACGATGAAAACTTTACCTTTTTTACTCAATCGAAACCTCTATGTGTAAATAGTAGCTTTCGTGTTTATCCTTCTCGGGCTTCCGGATTCAGGATTCCGGCTTCCGGCCTGATGGAAAAAGATTTATTCTGATCCCGAATCCCGATGCCTGAAGCCCGAAGCCCTTATGAGAGCCGCCTGTAAACCTCGTCGATAATCTGCCTGCCGCCGGCGGCCAGGATCCGCTCGCCCAGGATGCGGCCCATCTTCTCGGCCTCGGCAACGGGCCCCCTGACGTGATCCTTGATGAGCCTGCGGCCGTCGAGACTTGCCACGAGGCCCGTCACAATGATCGAGTCTGTCTCGATTTTTGCGTAGGCCGCCACGGGAACCTGGCAGCCGGCACCGAATACGGCCAGAAAGGCCCGCTCGGCGCTCACCTCGATGAAGGTCGTCTCGTGGTTGAGAACCGAGACGATCTCCTTTACGTCATCGTCGCTACGCACCTCGACCCCCAGGGCCCCCTGCCCGACGGCCGGCGTCATGATCTCCGCGGGGATGTACTGGGAGACGCGGTCTTGCCAGCCCATTCGCTTGAGGCCCGCCGCCGCCACGATGATCCCGTCGAGGTTCTCCCGCTCGATCTTTTTGATCCGCGTGTCCAGGTTTCCCCGGATGGGAACGATCTCCACGTCCATGTAAATGTTTTTCAGCTGCGAGCCCCGCCGCAGTGACCCCGTGCCGATCCGGGCTCTCGGGGGAATCCGCTCGAGCTTGAAGTTGCCCTTCGAGATGAGGACATCCCGCGGGTCTTCGCGCTCGAGCAGGGCGGCGATCACGAGGCCCTCCGGGAGCAGGGCCGGCACGTCCTTCATGCTGTGGATGGCCAGGTCGATGCGTCGCTCCAGGAGCGCCTCCTCGAGTTCCTTCACGAAGGCGCCCTTGCCGCCGATCTGGGCAAGAGAGACGTCCTGCATCCTGTCGCCCGTCGTCTTGATGATGTGGACATCCAGGGTGAGACCGCTGTGGCGCTTTCGCAGCTCCTCCATGACGATCCCCGTCTGCTTGAGCGCCAGCTGGCTTCCCCGCGTCCCGACTTTCAGTACCCTGCCGATGGCCCTTCTCCTTTACTTGAGCATTCATCAACGCCGATCATGGATGCGCCGACTCGAGCCTGCTTGAACTCAGAGGGTAAGAGGGTAAGAGGTTGAGAAGGTTGGAGAGGCAGCAAATATGCGCTTGTCAATCAACACATCCAAACTTCTCACCCTCTTACCCTCTCACCTTCTTACCTTCTCCGTCACTGCTCCTCCGGGCCGAGCCGGAATAGTTTCCGGATCGCCGCCACGTAGGGCATGGCCCCGTTCGACTGGCTCTCCTCCTTGAGACCCGTGACGGGGTCATGGAGGATCTTGTTGATGATCTGTGTCGTGAGGATCTCGATGTTCTTCCGGTCCTCCTCGCCCAGGCTCTTCAGCCACGAGCCCGACTTCTCCATTTCGGACCTCATGATGGACTCCACCTTTTCCCGGAGCGAGACAATGGTGGGGACCACCTCGAGGGTGTTGTACCACTCGGCGAATTTCAGGACCTCCTCACCAATGATGCCCTCGGCCTTCTCAGCCTCCCGGAGACGGTTGCGCAGGTTCGCGTCGACCACCCCCTGGAGATCGTCGATGTTGAAGAGGTAGACGTTGTCGATCCGGCCCACGGCGGGGTCCACGTCGCGCGGCACGGCGATGTCGATGAGGAAGAGCAGTCGGTTCTTCCGCCGCCTGAGCGCCGCCTGGATCATGGCCGGCGTGATCATGTAGCCCGCCGCACCCGTGGAGCTGATGACGATGTCGGCCTCTTGGAGTTTCTCCTCCAGGAGATCGAGGCCCACGGGGATTCCCTGGAACTCCTCGGCAACCTGCACGGCCCGTGCGTAGGTTCGGTTTGCCACGATGATCCTCCCCGCACCGTTTGCCATCAGGTGCCGGGCGGCGAGCTCCGACATCTCGCCTGCACCCACCAGAAGGACGGTTCTGCCGTCGAGGTTCCCCAGGACCTTCTTGGCCATCTCCACGGCGGCAAAGCTCACCGACACGGCGTTGTTGGCGATGGCCGTCTCGGTGCGCACCCGCTTGGCCGCGCGGAAGGCGCGGTGGAGAAGCTTGTTGAGGAAAATTCCCGAGGCCTTCTGCTCCACGCAGTCGCGGTAGGCCTCCTTCATCTGCCCGAGGATCTGGGGCTCGCCCATGACCATGGAATCGAGGCTCGAAGTCACCCGGAAGAGGTGGCGCACGGCGTCGCTGCCGCAATAAACGTAAAGGCACTTCTCCAACTCGGCGGCACCGAGGTTACCGTGGCGCAGGATGAAGGCCTTCACCCGGGCGATGGCCTGCTCCATGTCCTCTGCACGGGCCAAGACCTCCACCCGGTTGCACGTCGACAGATAGAGGGCTTCCTTGACGTGCGGCGCACTCAAAATCTCCTCGAGGGGGCGCACCCCGTCTCCGCAGGCAAAGGAGAGCCTCTCCCGGATCTCCAGTGGCGCCGTTTTATGGTTCATGCCAACAAGGATGACGTTCATAAAGAAAATTCATCTCCTCTGTTTTCCTTCCCGGTGGGAGAGGAAGACTGAGGAAAGGTTCCTTTCTAGGTAAACTTATGTACCGAGCTCACGAAACTCACCCCAATAAACGCTGAAATCAGCACCATCAGTGCGACGATGGACAGCACGGCGATCTTCTTCCCTTTCCAGCCGATGGCGAGCCGCTGATGCAGCACAAACGCGTAGAAACACCAGGTGGCAAAGGACCAGATCGTCTTCGGGTCCGTCGCCCAGTGGCTCCCGTCCCAGGCCGTCCTGGCCCAGAGCGATCCGACAATGAGCCCCAGGGTGAGGATCGGGAACCCCCACAGCAGGCCCACATGATTGATGTTGTCCAGATCCCCCAGCGACGGGAGGTATCGGGCCAGGGCCCCCATCCGACGCTGCCGGATCTGGCGGTCCTGGATGCAGTACATGATGCCGGCGAGCGAGGCGAGCGCGAAAAGCCCCTCACCGATGATGGAGAGCGTCACATGGATGGGCACGAGCCTGCCCTGCAGAGCATCGGGGATGGCCAGGGTCCCCTCGAGGCTCAGCGAGGCGAGCATCATGAGGAGCACGGCAAAGGGCGCCACGATGGCCCCCAGGACCCTCGTCTTGGTCCGGATCTGGAAGGCGAGATAGGCACCCGCGACGATCCAGGCAAAGAAGGACATGGCCTCGAAGAGGTTCACGGCGACGTTGACACCTCTTTCGTTGAAGACAAAGAGGAAATGGACCGTGTGGAGCGCCACGGCAAGGCCGAGGATCCACGTGGCGGCCTTTGCAAGGACGACGCGCTTGACCACGAGCGACACGAGGTAACCCACGGTCGCCGCCAGGTAAGCCACCAGCGCCGCCTTGAAGAACAATGTGTCCATCACTTGTCCCTACCCCCTCGTCCCTGGTCCCTTCTTTTCACGGCTTGCCGCTTCCGGCCGGCGTTATTTCCTTTCTTGCCTGAAGCCTGCAGCCCGAAGCCCGAAACCTCAATCGACCGAAGGTCGATTGCGACGCCCGTCATGTCCTTCACGATCTTCTCGACCTTCTTCCACTTCCCTTTGCGGATCTGCTCCAGGATGTCGGAATCCACGAGGGTCTCGAAGAGCTTCCGGTTCTCGTCGGAGCCTTCCCCCCGGTCGATGATCTTCCCGCGCAACTCGCCCATGATCTTCAACAGCGTCTCGTACTCGGGCCCGTAGCGTTCCTCGAGCTCCTGCCGCAGCTTCTTTGCCAGGGCCGGGCTTTTACCGCCCGTGGCGACGGTGATGACCAGCTCGCCCTGCCGGCACAGGGCCGGGAGGATGAAGTCGCAGCGCTCCGGGTCATCAACGATGTTGGCAAGCACCCCCCTTTTGCGGGCATCGCGGAAGATCCTCTCGTTGACGTCGCGGTCGTCCGTCGCCCCGATGACGAGGAAAGCGCCTTCGAGAAGCCCCTTGTCATAATCGCCCGGGATGTGGTCGATCCGGCCCTCCTGCGCAAGCCCCGCAAGGGCCGGCGTCAGCTCCCTCCCCACGACGCTCACGCGGGCCCCGCACTCGAGAAGCCTCTGCGCCTTTCTTTCCCCGACCTCGCCGCCGCCGATAACGACGCAGCGCCTGCCGGAGATGTCGAGACCGATCGGGTAATATCTCATGAAATCCGCTGCTTTCCCGGAAGATGTGATAGGCTGATGAGGCTATCACGATGGGTTTTAAAATTCAAGTTACTTGAAATCTCTCGGAAAAAAGGCTATATATTTTCCGTTACCCGATTCCCGCAGGAAAGCACCGGAAGGAGACATCATGCCCGGCAGCATGAACAAACCCTCGACGGAAAAAGCAAAATGGGTCCACTTCAAGCTCCACACGCAGCCCGAGCTGGCCGAGGCCCTCTCCAACTATCTCACGGAGATGGGGGCACAGGGGGTCTTCGAGGAGTTTCTGCAAACGGGGGTCTCCGACGTACCGGAGCCGGAGCCGCAGGATGAGCGGGTCCTGAACGCCTACTTCCCGTCCGGAACCGAAGACGAGAAACACCTCTCTGATCTGCAGTCTTACATCAACAACCTGGCCGAACTCTTTCCCAACCTGAAAAAGCCGACCTTCGCGACCGAGGTCATCATCGACCCGCAGTGGGGCGAGGTCTGGAAACGCTTCTTCAAGCCCCTGCGGATCACCAAGAACATCATCGTGAAGCCCTCCTGGGAGCGCTATTCCGCCACCGGGCGCGAGACGGTCATCGAAATCGACCCCGGCATGGCCTTCGGCACGGGGCAGCACCCCTCGACAAGCATGTGCCTCGAGGCCATGGAGGAGATCCTCCTCAAGGACCGGACCTTCCAGAAGTGGCGCGTCCTGGACGTGGGGACGGGAACGGGGATCCTGGGCATCTCGGCGGCCAAGCTCGGCGCTGCGAGCGTCATGTGCGTCGACATCGACGACCAGGCCGTGGAGATCGCACACAAGAACGTGGCCGTCAACCACGTGGGCGACCGCGTCGTCATCGTCAACAGCGACGTCGCCAAAATCAAGGGGACCTTCGAGCTGATCGTGGCCAACCTTACGGCGGAGACGCTCATCAAGATCAAGTCGCACCTCGTCAAGATGATGGAGAAGGGCGGCTACCTCGTCATCTCCGGCATCTTCGAGAAGAACCGGCAGGACGTGGAAAAGGCCTTCACCCGCGATGACCTGATCAGCCACAAGGTCATCGTCGACAAGGAGTGGGTCTGCTACGTCTACAAGAAGCCGGCAAAGGCTTGAGGGATGATCCCCCGGATCTATTGTCCCCCCATCCCCGAGGAAAACAGCGCCATCGAGCTGACCGATGACACGGTCCGCTACCTGCGGAATGTCCTGAGGCTGTGGCCCGGCGACGAAGTCCTGTTCTTCGACGGGACGGGCTGGGAGTACCGGGGCGTGATCGAGCGTCTCGAGGGCCGCGGCGGCGCCGTCCGGATCGTCGCCAGGCAGCACATTCCTATCGAGATCCCCGTGCGCATCACGCTGGCCCAGGCCCTCCCGAAGGGCGACAAGATGGAGTTCATCGTCCAGAAGGCCACGGAGCTGGGCGTGGCCCGCGTGATCCCCTTCCGCTCCACCAGGACCATCCCGAGGCGAACGGAGGAGAGAGCCGCCAGAAGGCTCGAGCGCTGGCGCAGGATCGCCGCCGAGGCAGCCGAGCAGTGCGGGCGGGCAGATGTCCCCGAGATCGCCGAAACCCTCTCTTTCGAAGAGGCACTCGGCGCTGCGGGTCCCGGAGCCGTGAAGATCCTGTTCTGGGAAGCCGAAACAGAGCGCTCCATCCGTGAGGTCTTGAAGAGTGACGAGGCCCGGTCGGCAAAGGAATTCTTCCTCGTCGTGGGTCCCGAGGGCGGACTTTCCGGCGAGGAGGCGCAAACGGCCCGGCAGGCCGGCTTTATCACGGCAAGCCTCGGCCGGCTCGTCCTGCGGGTTGAAACGGCAGCCCTTGCCATTCTGGCTATTTTACAGTATGAATGCGGCCTGATCGGCACCCTCAAAAGGAACATTCAAGATGGATAGTCACTACGGCGGGTTCTGGCGGCGCTTAAGCGCCTTCTCAACCGACAAGATCATCCTGGCCATGATCGGGCTTGTGATGTTCATTCTGGGCTCGGTTGCCTTCGGTCTCGGGATATCGCCCTCCGACCTGGCCGAGGAGCCCGAGAACTTCTTTGCCCTCGGCATGCAAGTCATGGTGATCTACCAGGCCATCACCATCTTCCTGGACATGGCCTATTTCACGTACTTCCACGGCACGACGGGCCAGACGCCGGGCAAGCGACTGATGGGCCTGCGCGTCGTCCAGGACACGGGAGAGGCCCTCACCTTCGGGACGGCCTTCCTGCGCTGGGTGGGGTACATCGTCTCCTTTGTGCCCATGTGCATGGGCTTCCTGTGGGCGGGCGCGGACCGGCGCAAACAGGGCTGGCACGACAAGATCGCCGGCACCGTCGTGATTGACCTCTACCAGGTCGTCGATGTCGAGATCCCGCCAAAAAATGCCTTGACAAATCAGGGCAATTTATTTACTTAAGGCATTCTTCAAAGCCGATGTGGGTCGGTAGCTCAGCTGGTAGAGCATCGGACTGAAAATTCGAGTGTCGGCGGTTCAACTCCGCCCTGACCCACCAGGAAAACAAAAGGGGTTAGCCGAATGCGGTTAACCCCTTTTCTGTATTTTGACCAAATTGTGACCGGTTGCCTTAGCTACCGCACGTTTTAAGCCTTATCCCTTGCACAACAACGCAGTGCACTTGATTTGTTACACCTACGACTGTTCAATGGTGCTCATTGCCATTTTCTGTAATTTGATTTCATTTCAACACACCCATTTTGTTCAAGTCCTCTATGGTCACCGTAGGGGGCATCTCGTTTTTTCTGATCTTCTCCACCACAAATTCAGCAACAGTCTGAGCTTTTTCCTTGGTGGAAAAACCTTCATGACCCGGCAATGCCGGGATATTGGGCTGATGCACCAACGGCTTGCCATCTAATAGAATGTCATATCCGAACGTTTTATGGGTCGAGGGTATGATCTTGATGGTTATCTCTGCGTTGGCATAGGGGCTCTTTTGTTGTTTTATTTCTTCTGTACCTGCGTTTCCATTTGCGGAGATTGATGATCCGGGGAAAAGGGTAAAGATAAACAGGACTGTCAGAAATACAGTGGTCGTCCTTTTACTATTTTTCATAATTCAACACATTCGGTCCCGAAATGTTTGCAAATATGAATACCCTGCCACACAGATGGAACAATGGCTTTTATGGAAATAGCGCAAGCTGGTGACATTGAGCCCATCTGTCAGCCGGCATTAGAGATGGCACGTCGTGGTTCTGCCAAATGAGAGCTGTCTTGCCACTGGCGTTGAAGTCACTCTTCAAGACTAGGGTTGGTACTCCCAGAAGTCTTTTTTATAGCTATTCGTGGGGACATAGTCACCCGTCCCGACGTAGCCCCTGGTCCCGATGGAGAAGCCGACGGCTTTAAATCGAGCTACGTCCCCGAAATCGGCCTTCTGGGTCCAACTATTGGAGGCGGGGTCATATACCCAGAAGTCTTTGATATATGCCAGTCCAAACCAACCAGGATTACCCGTGCCGATGTAGCCCTTGCTCCCGATGGTGAAGCCGACAGCCCATTTTCGCCCTGCTCCTCCGAAATCGGCCTTCTGCGTCCAGATATTGGTGGCAGGATCATACTCCCAGAAGTCTTTTTTAACTGAACCAACTATTAATCCCGTCCCGATGTAGCCCTTGGTCCCGATCGAGAAACCGACGGCGCCATATCGCTCGGTCCCCCCGAAATCCTGCTTCTGCGTCCAGGCATTGGTGGCAGGATCGTACTCCCAGAAGTCTTTGTAGTTAGTATCGAGATTGTATCCCGTCCCGATGTAGCCCCTGGCCCCGATGGAGAAGCCGACGGCGTCAGTTCGCGCGGTACCCCCGAAATCTGCCTTCTGTGCCCAGGCATTGGTGGCAGGATCATACTCCCAGAAGTCCTTTTTATAATATGGGGAGAAAGCATCCATTCCCGTCCCGATGTAGCCCTTGCTCCCGATGGAGAAGCCGACGGCGCGATGTCGCGCGGTCCCCCCGAAATCGGCCTTCTGCGTCCAGGTATTGGCGGCAGGATCGTACTCCCAAAACTCTTTTGTATATCCGTATCCCAGCTCCAGGATTCCCGTCCCGATGTAGCCCTTGCTCCCGATGGAGAAGCCGACGACGCCAGTTCGCGCCATCCCCCCGACATCGGCCTTCTGCCCCCATGTTTCTACTGTCGCTGTCGCAGTAAAATTCTGGCCGGTGACATTGGCATTATTAACGGTCAGGCTGATGCTGGCCGGACTGAACGTATAACCTGCAACTGAGGGCGTAACAGTATAACTGCCGTTGGCGACGTTACTGAAGCTGTAATTTCCGCTGGCATCTGTGATTGTCGATGCTGAAGCATCACCGCTCAATGTGATGGTGACACCCGACAGGACAGCTCCGCTTACCGTACCGGCGATGCTGTAAGTCGGTGCAATATTGGCTGTCGCTGTAAAGTCGATGTCGGTTTTATTTGCACCGCTGACGGTTACGACAGTGCTGGCGGGTGAAAATGTGTAACCTGCCAGGAAGGGTGTCAGGGTATAGCTGCCGTTAGCGACGTTGGTGAAGCTGTAATTGCCGCCGGCATCTGTTGTTGTCGATGGTGAACCGGCAGCACTCGATGTGATGGTTACTCCCGACAGAACAGCTCCGCTTACCCTGCCGGAAATGCTGTAAGTCGGTGCTGTACCGGATCGTAACCATCCCTTGACTGTATATTGACTTTTCTTACCCCCGAAAGGATCGACGTGGTTTCCACTTCTCAGAAGATGGTAAGTTCTATCATGTTCATTATTACACCAATTCTGCTGAGTGACATAAATTTTACTTGCATAGACTTCCTTCACGATAGCTACATGACCGTATTCCCCATATTCAGAAACAATAATGTCACCTTCCTGCGGTGATTCCGAGCCATCGTTTGCGTAAGCGACCAAGCCCCGTTCGGTTGCGTGATTATAGTAGTCCTTTGCATTACGTCCTTCAATTCGAATTTGTTTGCCATAGACCTGCCAGTAAAATCTGTTCACATATTCTTCAGACCGCCATTTCATCCCGGTGGTGTAGCTGTTGTAAGAATTGTTCTCATGAGAAAGATAGCTTTCAGAGCCGTTGGAAAATATATTGACGGAATTAAATCCTACTATTTCTGTTCCAAATGCCAGTTTATGTTCAGAAACCATTGAGTACGTCGAAAAATGGTTCGTTTGTCCACTGATGATATGGTTTATCGTATCGACGGTCGAGCCGGGCATGATTTCCCAGGTTCCATTGCCGGACAGATAGGCTAAACGCAAATCCGACGGATCCATACTCTCCGGGATTGAATCCGGATCATATTTTATGCTGATCGTTACGGGAAAGTTGAATGTTTGGCCGTCAGGGGAAAACTCATAAACGCCTACAAGATTGCCGGGCGGCGTTTCTCTGCTGCAGAGACCTATGGAGATGGTTGTTTCGCTGCCAAGGGCTCCTGCCGGGATATTTAATGTGGTATCGCCGCTAGGTGTCGTTATGCTTCCACCTGAAGTGCTGATGATGGCAGTCATGCTATCATTGCCAATTGATTGAGACGTTGTGCTGCCATCCCCACAGCCCGCAACAACCATGAGAAGCACTATCGCCAGTAACACATATATTTTTTTCATTTTTTTAAACTTCCCTCTGGCTCAGTCTTCCTTATCTTTATATCGGTAAGTTATTAAAATGCTTTAATATTTATTGATGATATTTTCTTGATGAGTTCGCCCGAGGAATGTGCGGGTAGAGAGAATGTGGCACGTGGAGAACTGCTGCAGCTAAACCGTAACCGTCAGAACCGAAAATCACCCAACGAAAACCAACAAAACCTAATTTGCCTTTACAAATGCATTATATATAAGCGCCTAATAATGATGAGGAATTTCCATTTTTAGATTATCGACTGAAAATTAGAGTGTCGGCGGTTCAACTCCGCCCTGACCCACCAGGAATAAACGAAGACCGGTTCCATGGGAGCCGGCCTTTTTTTATTCGCCTGGAGTATAGGTATCCATGCAACCGGGTCGGGGACTCCCTGCCGAACAAATTTACCATGACATATAACACTTGACATACATACATTGCATGTATTACATGTATTACAAAATGGAAACAATGAAAAACGAGGGATTTGGAATGGCGAAGACACTGAATGTCAGAATTTCGGACGAGATCGAGAGGCGCCTCGATGATCTCGCGGAAAAGACGAAAAGGCCCAAGAGCTTCTACATCAAGGACATGCTGGAAAAATACCTCGACGAATATGAGGAAGCCTACCTGGCCCTGGATAGGATCTCCGAGAAAAATGCCCGGTATTACACGAGCAAGGAGGTAAAGAAGCTCCTTGAGCTATAAGGTGACCTGGCACGAAGATGCCCTGGAGGATCTCAAGGGGCTCGACAAGTCGAGGGCCCGGGAAATCGTGGAGAAGGTCGATGAGCACCTGTCGAAGAATCCCCTTGCCTTGGGGAAACCGTTAAAAGGTATCTTCAGGGGCATGCACCGCTACCGGTGCGGAGATTACCGGATCATTTACACCCTCGATCGCAAGGACGAGCGATTGATGGTACTGACCGTGGGACACCGAAAGGACATATACAGGAGCAAGACATGAAGCTCGAGTTCAGCAAGAGCCAGTACAAGACGCTCGTGAAGGCCCTCTTTCTTGCCAGTTGGGTTGTCAACTCACATAAAACGGAAGAGCCCGACGACGAGTTCGAAAGGCTGGAGCAGTATGTCCTCTCCCAGGGGAAATTCTTCGACCTCAAGAATGTCGAGTTTGACGATAAGCACGGCAAGTACTACCACGACAGGGAATTCGAAGAGAAAACGATGAAACATCTCGACGAGTTCGTGGATGAAACCTTCTGGGTCGAGTTGATCGACCGATTGGCGGAACGAGACTTTTTCAGGGCTCTGGGGGATAGCGAAATCCGGAAGATGTCCCGCGATGAGCGTTTTCGTAAATTTCATGAGTTTGCCGATCCTTACGAGGCGGAATTCGCCGAGCACGGAATGGACAAACTCGTGATTCGCCCTGACGCCAAGGAATAGCAATGGGCTCGCCCATAGCATAGCGAAGTGATTTCGCCCTGACCCACCAGGAAAAAAACGAAGGCCGGTTCCACGGGAACCGGCCTTTTTTGTTTGACGGCCGTTCAATCTTCGTGATCGAAGACGTACCCCACGGAGCGCACGCTCCGGAAGAATTTCGGCTGGTGGGGGTCGTCCTCGAAGTATTTGCGGAAACGCACGATGAAATTGTCCACGGTGCGTGACGGCGTGTCCCCCGTGTATCCCCACCCGATCTCCAGGAGCTCCTTGCGCGACAGCAGCTTGCCGCAGTTGATGATGAAGAGCTTCAGGAGCCTGATTTCCTGCTCCGTCAGACTGACCTCGCCCATCCGGCATCGGGCCGTGAATCTCTCGAAATCGATCACGTTGCCGCCGAAGGTGTACACCGGCCCCACCGTGGAAATACTCCCCCGGGAAGGATCACCCTCCCCGCTCCAAGCGGCCCGCGTCAGGAGCCGCTCGACCCGCAGCAGGAACTCGTCGAGGTTGAAGGGCTTCGACAGGTAGTCGTCCACGCCGTAGGCAA
>CAZUBX010000035.1:0-31260 GCA_964619035.1 uncultured Syntrophaceae bacterium
TTTTGCACCGGGAGGCTTTGATTTTGCTATCTTTTTTGTTTTCGGCGTGGTCGGAATGGGCACTGGGATCGTCATTGCGGGCATGGCGAGGCAATCTCTCAGGATTGCATTATCGCCCACGCCCTTGCGCAATGACCGGTTTTTTTAAAGAAATTGTGCAAGAAGGGTGCCTGCGGCCCCGGCCGCAGGGGCGAGGAACGAGGATCGAGAGAAAGACGCTCAGAGCACAAGGCAAGAAAATCCCCCTCTTTCCCCCTTTTTCAAAGGGGGAGGAAAGGGGGATTTTTTCACTGGTCACTAGCCACTGGTCACTGCCTTCAGGGCGCTTTCATCCCCCGCTTCTGCATCTCCGCCCGGACCTCGGCGCGGCGGCTGCGTAAATCATCCGTGCCGCCTCCACCTCCCACGGGGGTTGTCGTGGAAACTCCCGCGCCGACACCGCTGCCTCCCCACCCCCAGCTGCCTCCGCCGATGCCGATGCTGATTGCCGAGCCGGAGCCGGAGCGCTCGGTGCGATCGATCTCTTCGGTGAGGCGGTAGTAGTAGAGCGTGAGCTCGTCGTTGTCCATCTTCCGGTAATCCTGGGTCAGGAGAGCCCCTGTCTCGCTTTTCGTTTGATTCGCGCAGCCGGACAGGCCGAGTGAGACCAGCAGGACAAGGAGAGCAACAACAGCCGATACCGTCTTCATGGTCTGCATGACCGTTCCTTTCTCTTTTGTTTTGAGGAAAGTATAGAGGGGTCTGCGGGGTCTTGTCAATTCACAACCGACATCATCGCTACCCGTCAGCGCGATGCGGAGGCTGTCTGCAGGTTGGGCCGTTTGCCGCTGCGGGCCTTTCGAAACTCCCAGGGCGCAACCGGTGCCGGATCCCCCCAGAGGCCGGCCCGGGCGGCACGGGCCTGCAACTCGAGTTCGGCCAGGTGCCTGTCGCGGGAGTATCGCTTGAAGTGCCAGGCGTAGCCGGCCCGGAGGATTTCCTCGTTGAGGCAGCGGCCTCCGACGTGCACCCAGGCGACGGTGCGGCCATATCGGTCGCGGGTCACGGGATCGACCTCGACCACCTTGCCGAAAGCGAGCTGCGAGGTAAACGTTTTCGCTTTCTGTCCGAAGGCCTGGTGCTTTTCGGGACAGTCGATGCCATAGAGACGGATCTTGACGGCCCTGCCTTCATGAAGAACGGAGATCGTGTCTCCGTCGGCAACTCCGGAGACGCGCCCGGACCACCCGTGAACCGGTGCAGCCGCAAGAAGCAAAAGCATCACGATGGGCAAAAGAAGCCGCGGAATTCCCTTCATGCTATTACTATCGGTTGCAAACCACCCATTCTTGATTCTCTTCCCCTGCACGCTGCAGGCTGCACGAGGTCACGGGGGTATGAACTTTGCAATTCACATCCGCGTTCGCTCGAACCATGCCGCTTGATGCGATCTCGAGGGGGAGAAGACGATGAAGCTGAAACGGATCCTGCTTGCCTGTCTGTTTGTCCTGTTCGTTATGCCGACAACTGCACTTGCTCAGTCGGATGCATCGACGCCCGATGCAGCTGCATACAAAACCTGTTTTTCCTCGGGATCTGCGAGAGCGGAGGATGTGATTGCTGCATGCGGTTTGATCCTGGCGAAGAATCCCCGGGTGGCCGAAGCATATTTCAACCGGGGTGCGGCAAATCTGCGGCTCAACCGGCTCGATGAAGCCCTGGCGGATTTCAACAAAACCATTGAGCTCAACCCGAAGGACCCCGATGCGTGGAACAACCGGGGTCTCGTTTACAACAGGCTCGGCAGGACACAGGAGGCTCTCTCCGATTTCAACAAGGCCCTCGAACTCGACGATCTCAACGGACAGGCCTACAACAACCGGGGTCTTGTCTACCTCAAGCTCGGAAAGAACAACGAGGCGATCGAGGATCTCAAGAAGGCGGGACGGCTCGGTGTACCGGAGGCGGAGGATTACCTCAAGTCAAAAGGGATCTCATACGCCCAACCGCACCGGTTCGAGATTGCCCTTTCCTATGGTTATTACGACTACAAGGAAGATCTCACCCCCCCGCTCAAGAGCACGGAAACGGGCTGGGCCCCACAGGTGCGACTGGGTTACAGCTACGTGGCCGACGACCGGTTCTATTTCCGGGCCTTCGGCGAAGCGTCGGTGGCCGATGACGACACGGATTACGACGGCTCCACGATGGGCGGCGTGCCGCTGAAGGATACCACCCGCAACGATTTTGCGCGCCTCGAGGTGAACGCGGGGTACACCTACAGGGGGAACCTCCCTTTTTTCATCACACCCTATGCGGGATTGGGCTACCGTTACTGGAAGCGGGATATCGGCTACAACGAAACCTACAGCTGGTGGTATCTGCCCCTGGGAGTCAAGACGCTCTATCCCGTGAACCCCCAGTGGTCTGTCGGGTTGAACGCGTCGGTGAACTTCATGTTCGACGGCCGCATGACCATTTCCTCCAAAAATGACATTCTCGCCAACACCACGGTGCACCTGGGGAACCGGCCTGGCTATCTCGTGGAATTGCCCGTGAGCTGGCGGCCCCGGGTGAACTGGGCCTTCACGGTGACGCCCTGGTACGAGTACAGCGAGATCGGCGAGAGCCCCTGGGAGCGGCTCTATTACACGAATGGGACCTACACGGGCTTTGTCGTCCGTGAGCCCTCGAGCCGGACCAATCAGTATGGGATACGAATTTCTACCGAATACCTTTTCTAAGAAGGGACCAGGGACAAGGGTGTAGGGACGGAAAAGTAGTGTCTGAGTGCCTGGGTGTCTAAGTGTCTGAGTGAAGAGGAAGAAATAAGTCATTGCGAGCCGAGCACCCGTCCTGAGCGTGCCGAAGGGTCGCGAGGCGTGGCAATCTTCGTTTGAGTTGTAAATCCTCCTCTGTCCCCCAATGAGCTGCTACGCAGCAGTAACTGGTGATTCGTTGACTGGTTGATAAGGGAGAAAGGGCAGCGCTCGGGCAGACTGTCTGCTCTTCCCAGTCAACCAATTCCTGCAGCGAAGCTGCCTCGGGGGATGCAGGGGGATTTTTTTATGTGAAGAAAGCGTGGATTTGATGCAGGGTGAGATGGTATATACGAAGAAAGCCGGGAATGCCCGGCTTTTCAATAGGGGAAGACAACGTTGGAGACTTGAGAATGAACACGCTTTATTTCGACGATTTCAAGGTCGGTGACCGCTTCGAGTCGTCGGGGATGACGGTGACGGAAGGTCAAATCATCGACTTCGCCATGCACTTCGATCCGCAGGTCTTCCACGTCGAT
Source organism: uncultured Syntrophaceae bacterium (assembly GCA_964619035.1). Taxonomy (GTDB): domain Bacteria; phylum Desulfobacterota; class Syntrophia; order Syntrophales; family UBA2192; genus UBA2192. The sequence goes on from CAZUBX010000035.1 coordinate 3,278, forward strand.
GCCGAGGCGGCGAAGGCGACCCCTTACGGCGGCCTCATCGCAAGCGGCATCCACACCATCGCGCTCACCTTTCGCCTTTTCCTCATGACGGGGGCGCTCAACGCCGAAAACAGCCTGGGCTCCCCGGGGTTCGACGAGCTGAAATGGCTCAAGCCCGTCCGGCCCGGCGACACGCTGCGCGCCGCAGGCGAGGTTCTGGAGCTCAGGCCCTCGAAGGCCGGCGACCGGGGCATCGTGCGGCTCCGCTATTCCACCTACAACCAGAAGGGCGAGACGGTCTTTACGGTCATCGGCAACCAGATCGTCCGCCGCCGCCCGCCGGGCAGGGAGTAAACACCCCGACATGGAGCTTCCGTTCCGCCCGAGGGATATCATCCTGCTTGCCGTCGTTTTCTCGTCGATGGCGGCGGGCATCTGCTGCCCGCAGGTTTTCGCCTTCCTGCAACCCTATCCGCTCTACTGCCTCATGATCCTTTTTTTCATGAGTTTTCTCTCCATCCGGCTCGAGGCGGTCTGGGAGGCCCTGCGCCAGGCAAGCCTGTCGATCCTTTCCCTCGTCGCGCTGAAAATGGTTATCCTGCCCGTGATCCTCTACGGGGTGTTCCTTTATGTCATGCCCGAATATGCCGTTGCGGCGCTCCTGCTGACCGCGGTGTCCACGGGGGTCGTGGCACCCTTCATGTCGAACCTCGTGGGCGGCAACAGCGCCCGGGTCCTCGTCGTGACGGTCATTACCTCGATCCTGGTGCCCTTCAGTCTTCCGGCCGTCGTTGAGATCGTCCTTTCGACGGGCGTGGATCTGTCTTTCTGGGACATGCTCCGGGTGCTGGCCCTGGCCATCTTCGTTCCCATCGCAGCCGTGCAGGTCCTGAGGCGGTCTGCGCCGGCGCTGCTCGAGGCAGCGAATCGTCGCTCCTATCCGGTAAATCTTATCATGTTCGCCCTCATCAATCTCGGCGTCTTCTCGAAGTACGCCGAGATCTTCTACAGCGACCCCGCCCTGATCGCGGAGGCATGCCTCGTGGGTATCGTCCTTGCGGCGATCTATGCCGTGGCGGGCATTCTTTTCTTCCGGAGAAGCCCCGTGGAGGACCGACTGGCGGGTGCCGTCATGCTCGCGCACATGAATAACGTTCTCATGATCGTTTTCTCGGCCCAGTTCTTCGGGCCCCGGGAAACCATGACGGCGGCCATGTACCTGCTGCCCTTCTTCGCCCTTGTCCTGCCTCTCCGTTACTACCGCGAGAGAAAGCAGGGCTGAAAAAAATCTAAAATATTTTTTGCATCAGACATTTGTCGTATCAAGCGACAAGCAGTTAATTGGTTGCATTGGTTTCAGCGAAGTGTTTGATCTGTCGAATTTTTTTACAATGCAACCATTTCTGTACAACAGTTTGATTTAAAGATTAAACCTGCTTTAATGCTCCCATCTTTCCCCCTGCAGTTGTAAACAAGCTTTACAATTTTTAGTTTCGGTGGTTGCGTCGCAGAATTGGGCCGTGGCGGAAAATTTCGTCATAAGTTTAATCATATCATATGGATATCAGTGTCCTGATTTACTCCTCAATCGACTGGTCTCTCTCTTGCTATATTAAAGTGCAAACGAGATTGGCCAAAAACAGGGGGCATTGTCATTCCCCGGAGGGGAAAAGGAGGAAGGATGAAAAAGTCAGTCGTAATTGCTTGTATGATGGCATTGCTTATGGTGGGGAATGCCTATGCCGTTAATTTTGATATCGGCGCTAACAATAATCCCGAATACGGAACCAGCAGCAGTCCTGCAGGAAATTATTTCCAGTTGGGCAGTGGTTGGGGTACCTCAAGCGGCCAATTGGATGCCGGATTTAATGTTAATAATAATCTGCCTTCTGTGAGTTTCAGCTTGAATAGTATAGGGGCAAGTTATTCTTTTACTTTCGGCTGGATCACCTTAAACGAATCCGACATCAGTTCTGGTGAAACTGATAATCTGGGAATCAAGGCATGGCTTAATTTCATTCTTCCCCCGGGCGTAGGTCTTGAAGGATTCCCCGGTAATGCCATCGCAATTACTGGCGATGTAAATGACGCTTCGTGGTGGTGGCAAACGGAGCAGGTTGATTTGTCGATTAGCTTTGCCCCGGTACTCGTGAGCTTTGCGGGTGGATCGTTTACTGTTGACTTGAGCGACATTTCATTTACTGAAATTGGTCAAGAAAGAGCTGTTGAGGCATGTGTTACCCTGAACTCGGTTGCTGTCCCCGAACCCATATCCCTGCTCCTCCTCGGCCTTGGCCTGCTGGGGATCGGTGCGGTGAGAAGGAAGAAATAGCGCGGCATTCTTTGCAAGAATAGACAAAAGGGGTCACGGTTGCCGTGGCCCCTTTTTTAAATCCCCCCATACCCCCCTTTACGAAAGGGGGGATGTTTTGTTTCTCTTCTTTCGTTGCTGCATTACTTTTCCCGGAAGCCTCCCGCGAAGGTGATGGCGCAGGTGGTGCCGTAGGTGGAGTGGGGGCCGCAGTCGACGCCCATCACATGAAATGCGGTGTTGAAGAGGTTTGTCCGGTGCCCGCGGCCGGGCACGTCGTCGTCGACAATGAAGGCTGCCACCACGTCGCGGGCCGTACGCTGTCCATAGGCAATGTTCTCGCCGATCACGGATTCCCAATTGCCATGACGCCCGATCCGGTCGGAGGGCGTGCTCCCGTCGGGGCCCTTGTGGCCAAACCCTCCCGATGCTCCCTGGGCCGCCACGAGGTCCCGGGCGGCTAGCGACAGGCCCCGGGACAGAGCGAGGGACCCCACGGGCTTCTGCTTCTCCAGAAAACGGATCGCCTCGTCCACGGCTGCAATCCCTTCCTGGGTCCGGATGGGCACCTCTCCGGGCCGTCTCAGCTGTGTCCCCCGGTAGTATTGCCGCTGGCCCCGCAGCCAGGAGGCATAGGCGCCCGGGTTTGTCCTCGCCATGTTGACCTCCTTCACGATTTCCTTTTCGAGGGCCTCGAAGTCCGCAACGCCTGCGGCATGCGCTTGCGGGTTGCACAGAAACAGGAGGCCGGCGATGCAGGTAAGACCAGCGAAGGCAATGAGGACCCGGGGGTTGAAAATCTTTTCCGTCATGCCTTTTTCCTACCAGTCTCTTATCATGAAGCCTGCGCCGATGCGGTTCGAGTAGTGATTGTAGTCGATGAGGCTCTCGCCGTACCCCGTGAAGTACTGCACGTAACCGTTGATCCGTTCAACCAGGGGAAAGCTCAGTTCGAGCTGCAGGGCGCTGCGGTTCTCGTCGAAGCGCAGGTTGTTCCGGAACATGGCGGCGATGTGAAAATCTTTCCAGAGATAACCCAGCCAGATTTCCCCGTACCCCAGGTAGGACGTGATATCCGGGTTGTCGTCATTTTCTTCGCTTTCGGGGATGCGGGTCCAGGCCTTGAGGACCATGTCGAAATCACCCCGCTCGAAGCCGAAGTTCGCCACAATCCGGTTCCAGCTCCGGGAGAGGGGCTCCCCGCGGCCGTTGGACTGGTGATTGAGGCCGATCTGGATGAACCGGTTTCTCATGAGACCGAAAACGTCGGTATCGGTGCGGAAGTTCAGAAGGATCTCCGGCTCGTAGTTGGTCTCGCGGAAGGGCGAGGAAAAGTCCGAGTTGTAGACCTGCCATAAGGAGAGCTGCGTGTAGCCGAACCAGAGATCCGTGTCCGTTCCGAAGATGCTTTCCCAGAGTTTGACTTTGAAGCTGATCTGGAATTTCGCCTCGGCGTCCTGGACGTCCCATGTCGGGTCGATTGCATTGTAGAGCTGCTTGTTCTGCGTGAAATTGTACGTGAAGGGGAGAATGTAGTTTTGCCTGTATGTGCTGATGGGATAGCGGTCTTTTCTGGTTTGCTCGTCCAGCTGCCACTTCCAGGAAAGATACGAGTACACCGCGGGTTTTTCCGGGGCGGGCTCCGCGGGCGTGACGCGGGCCGGCGCCTCTTTCGGCTTGCGGCCCGCTGCCTCGTCATAACACCGCAGCCGCGCGGCATCGTCGTCTATTTTCGCGCAGTTATCAAGGCTGACGGTCGCTGCAGCCGGGGCAGGGTGCCCCGGAATTCCGCACAGACAGACCAGCAGAGAACCCGCAAACAGAAGATACCGGAACATGACCCCCCTCCTGACATGGATATCGCACCGCGGAGTATGCCAGCCGAAGCGCCGCTTTTCAAGGTCATCCTGATAATCAGGCAAAAAAAGGGGCTGCCCGGGAGGCAGCCCCTCATGCATGACCACTTTCGCGGCGGGTCAGGACTGCAGGTTCTTCTCGAGGAACTTCATCATCTGCCTGAAGACGCCCTCGAGGATGTCCGCCGCGATGAAGTAATCCGGGCATTCCCGGTAGAAATAGACCGTCATGGCTTTTGCGGCCTCATCGACGTTTCCTTTCTCCCGGAGAATTCCCTCCATCTGCGCCCTCAGCTTTCTTCCTTCCCGTATCGTCAGGTCAATGAAGCCCCGCGCATCCTCGCCTGTGACGTAGCCGTAGTGATCGGCGCAGAGGGTTTCGACGGTGAGCGGTTTCATTTTCTCGAGGCTTTCCAGGTACTGGGTGAAGTTGGTGTTCGCCGAGGCAAAGGACATCTCCCGGTAGGGGATGCCGCCCCCGTCGGAGGCAAAGAGGGCCTTGAGGCGCGGCTCATAGGCCGTGATGGAGCAGTGCGTGTGGCCGGGCGTATACAGGATATCCAGAACCGTCCCGCCGAGGTCGATCCGGCTGCCTTCGCCAACGGTTTTGCCGGAGATGTCATCGCGCCAGGCATAGTCGAAACCCGCAAGGGCTGCCCCGAGGCCCATCTTGTCCGCCACGATTTTGCTGAACTGGTTGGCGATGTCGATGGCCTTCTGCATTTTGAGGATCCGCCAGGTCTCCTCCGAACCGTAGACCTCGATGGCCGGCCAGTTTCTTACGAAGTAGGGGATCACACCGATATGGTCAAAGTGAGAGTGGAGGATGAGGATCTTTTTGAGATTTGCGGGGTCGAGCCCGAATTCTTTCATCTGCTTGAGGACGTCGGGGAGGATGTGCGCAAGCCCCCCGTTGATCATGATCGAGCCTTCCTTGCCTTCGAGGATGTACACCCCCGCCTCCTCGCGACCCAGGTACCACAGGTTGTCCGCAATTTTCCCCGCCGTGCGATGCCTCATCGTTCAGTCCTCCCTCCTTATTGTTTCACCGGTTCAGCATAGAAGACGTAACACAGACCGTATATAGTCAGGACCGCCCTCTTTGACAAGAAAAAAGAAAAAGGGCAGGACCTGCGTGGTCCTGCCCGGATTGATGGATGCAGCGCCCGCGAAAGGCGCCGCACGACTCATTCATTCAAGATTATTTGCCCAGCAAACCCTTCTGGGTGATCTGGAAGGTCTTGCCGGCGACGGTGATCGTGGTGCTGCGGCTGTTGTAACTCAAGTTCTTCGAGACGTTGTACTTGACCGTTCCATTGCCCGTGCCCGATTTCCCGGAGGCAATCGTCACCCAGCTCGCGTTGCTCTTGGCCGTCCAGGCACAGGTGGAACCGGCCGTCACGCTGATGCTGCCCGTTCCGCCCGTCCACGTCGGCGCGCTCGACGCAGGAGAGATCGAATAGCTGCACGTCGGTGCCGGCGGAGGGGCAGGCGGCGGTGTGGGAGGCGGCGCGGGCGGTGTGGGCTGATAGTAAGCGATGGTGTACTCGCCGAAACCCACGACACTCGTCACCTCCGAGTAGGCGATCCGGAAGTATCCCGCTTCGCCCCAGCTGGTGCCCCAGCTGTTTTTCACCTTGAAGCACTGGGTCGTGTCGTCGTAGCCCACGATCAGGATGGCGTGCCCGCCCTGGTAGGTGCCGGAAACGTACTTGTAGATGCCGCTGTGATAGCTGAAGAAGTCCGCGTAGACGTCCATCGTCGTGACCAGCGGGCCGTAGGTCACCAGCGCATTCTTGATGGCATCCACCGTCGGTGCCGTTGTTGCCACGTAGCCCCATCCGGTGATTTTATAACTGTTTGCCTGCCAGTTGTAACAGGCCGCCGAGCAGGTGCCGTTCGTCGCCGAATAGGGGTAGCACGTCTCCAGCGGCAGGCCCGTGTTCTTGATGTAATTCGCCGCCGTGCCGATGTAGCCGCCGCCGCAACTGCCGGCGCCGCCGCAGGAGACCATGACCTGCTCTGCAAGGTTCAATTCCTGGCCCGGCAGGGAGTTTTTGATGAGGGTGTAGGACTCGAGGGCCGCCGTTGTGGCGAAGGCCCAGCAGCTTCCGCAATTGCCCTGGTTACGGACCGGTGTGACGTAGTTTGTAGGGTAGGTCCAGTCAAAGCTCGTGTAGGCCGCAGCTGCGCCGCCTGACCCGCTGGACCCGGATGCCGTCAGAAGCGTCTCATCTCCGGTCAGCCGGTGCTTGACATGGCCGAGGCGGAGCTGCCTCTCATGGTGCGGGAGCCTGGATATGGATGTATCCCCGGCTACCCAGTGAGCCCCCCGTTCATGGATCGCTGCCCGGATATCGTCGATCTCATGGGCAAATGCCGTTGAGCCCGCAAAGGCAACCGCAAGCAGGATGGCAAGTCCTGCCAAAAGTCTTTTTCCGAATATACCGTCTTTCATGACACCGTTTACCCCCCAAATAGCTTTGATAACAGGTTGGACGTCTGGATGCGAGACAAGCACCGCCCCGGAAACCGGGATGCGCACATTACATACCTGTAGGGTCAGCAGCAGATGAAGCGGAAGGCGTTGAAGTACTAATCGGCTGTCCGGGGGAAAACTGGATACGCCGAAATTCGTATTTTTCAGGAGCCACTTCCCCGTAGAAAATGCACGGGCACTGTGGTAGGATTCACCCGTTCTGTCAGGGGGACCCGCCGTTTTCTTTTCACCGCAACGCACGAAAAAGGAGGACCTATGGATTCGATCCGTCAGCTGGACGCCATCTTCAAGCCGGCAAGCGTGGCCCTCATCGGCGCCTCGAGCACACCGGGAAAACTGAGCTACGACATCCTCTACAACCTGATCCACGCCGGCTTTGCGGGGCCCATCTATCCCGTCAACCCCAAGGCCGACGAAATCCTGGGGCTCAAGGCCTACCCGGCAATCGGGGCCACCCCGACGCCTGCGGACATGGCTGTCGTCGTCATCCCCGCCCGGATGGTCAAGGGGGCCATCGAGGAGTGCGGGAAGGCCGGCGTCAAGTCCGCCGTCATCATTACGGGGGGCTTTGCCGAGGCGGGTGAGGACGGCGAGAAGCTCCAGGCGCAGCTGGCCCGGGTTGGCAGGGAGTTCAATGTCCGGCTCATCGGGCCCAACTGCCAGGGGGTGAACATCCCCTACAGCAGCCTCTGCGCGTCCTGGCCGCTCATCACGACGAGAGGCCGGATTGCATTCGTCTCCCAGAGCGGCACCGTGGGAGCGGCCCTCATCGACTGGTCCAGTGTCGAGCATCTTGGCTTCAGCGGCTTCGTGAGCCTCGGCAACCGGGCCGACGTGGACGAGTCGGACTGCATCAACTACTTCAACGACGACCCCAACACGAAGGTGATCGCCTGCTACATCGAGGGCGTGAAACGCCCCGCCGCCTTCCTCGAGGCGCTCGCGCAGGCGACCAAGCCCGTCGTGATCCTCAAAGCCGGCAGGACGGCAAGGGGCAGGGTGGCGGCCGAGAGCCACACGAAATCCCTTGCCGGAAGCGACGAGATCTACCAGGCCATTTTTCGGAAATACAACGTCTGCCGGGCCGACAACCTGGAGGAGCTCTACGACTTCGCCAAGGGCCTCGCCTACATGGACAAGCCAAAAGGCAGGCGCCTGCTCATGATCTCGAGCTCGGGCGGTGCCGCGATCCTCGGCATCGACGAGGCCGAGAAGTACGGTCTCGAGGTCCCCTTCCCGACGGAGGAGCTCAAGGCCCGTCTCCGGGCGTTTCTGCCCTCGCACTGCGGCCTTACGAACCCCATCGACCTCACGGGCGATGCCATCACGGACCCCAGCCTCTATTCGAAGACGATCGCCGAGGCGAAATCCGACTACGACACGAGCGTCGTCATCTTCGGCGACCCCGTCCACGGCGCATCGGACATCGTGACGGGGCAGGGCGAGCTCGTCGTCTACTGCGGCGGCGCCGACGTGGAGCGCGAGGAGGCCCTCAAGATGCACGAGAAGGGCATCCCCGTCTACCCCACGCCCGAGCGGGGCGTGAGGGCCCTGGGCCAGTTCTTCGCCTACGACGACGTAAAGCCCGCAAAGGTCGAAACCCACAAAAAGGACGAAGCGCACGATGAAGGGCCGAGGCTCAGGCTCATGCCCGCGCCCGCGGCGGTGCGCGTGCTGCGATCGTACCGGATCCCGGCCGTGACGTCGGCCCCCGCAAAAAACGCAGCCGAGGCCGTAAAGCTCGCCAAACGGTTCACCCGGCCCGTGGCCCTCAAGGTCTCATCGCCCGACATCTCCCACAAGACGGACGTGGGGGGCGTGGCGCTCGACATCAATCCCTCCGGGGTCCGGAAGGCCTGGGAGGCGATGATGGCTGCGGTCAGGAAAAAGGCCCCGGGCGCCCGGATCGACGGGGTTACGCTCTCGCCCATGGCAAAGCCCGGCGGCCTCGAGGTCATCCTCGGTGTGATCCGCGATGAGCAGTACGGGCCTTCGATGATGTTCGGTCTCGGCGGGATCTTCACGGAGATCTACAAGGACGTGCAGTTCTGCCTGCTTCCGGCAGGGCCCGGCGAGTTCGAGAGGATGATACGGGGAATCAAGGGCTACCCGCTCCTGGCAGGCACCCGCGGAAAGGCCCCGAAGGACATCAAGGCCCTCATCGACGTGATGCAGAAGCTCTCGAAACTCGTCGAGGACTATCCCGGGTTCGACCAGATCGATCTCAACCCGGTGCTGGTCTACGAAAAGGGCGTCTCCGTGGTGGACTACAGGATCCTGCACAAGTAAGGACCGGTTGTCATTGCGAGCCCCGGACCCCGACTTCGTTCTGGGTTATGGATGGAAGAAACAGCCTCTTAAAATCCTCCCCAACCCTCCTTTTGGAAGCCCGCGGGGCTTCCCGGTGAGGAAAGAATCGGACATGGTTGCGCACCCTGGCGGGCTGCGCCCCCGGTCAAAGGAGGGAGCAGGACTTCCCCCTATCGTAAAGGGGGATAGAGGGGGATTTTCCCCTTTGTGAATTAGTGCTGTTTCTAAGAAGGGCGAATCCCGTGGAGATCTCGTCGTGGGAGTGCCGCGCTTCGCTCGCAGGGGCATCGGCTTATCCGCACGGCATGGTCAGGTGGTGATTGGGTATGGCAGCGACAAAAGGCAAGACAGGCACAAAGCCTGCGGCGAAAAAGGCGGGGTCGAAACCCCGCAAGAAGGAACCCGCGATCACGATGCAGGATGCCCTGCAGATCGCCCAGGCCTATCTTGCGGACAAGGGCGGCGCCTTCGGGGTGAGCGGCATAAGCGACCGGGTCCATGAGGACCTCGCGCCCTTCTTTGCCTCGGACAGCAAACTGGAAGGCGTGCTGAAGGACTGCTGGATCGTGGAGTGCGGCCTGGACCCTTTCCTGGTCGTCGAGGGCGGCACGATGCTCATCTGCATCTCGAAAAAGACCGGCGACATCCTCTATGCCGGCATCCTGAGCGTGGCATGACGAGGAAAAATCGATCGAAGAAAAAATAGGGGGCCGGGTCCTGCTTGAGAACAAGCGGAGGTGCGTGGTGGTTTCAGGTCCCGGCCCCGTTAAAGATCGAAGATCGGAAGTTATGAAGTTCAGAAGTTAGGAAAAAAGGCAGTACATCGATCCGTTGTGCGTTGTACCGGCCACTCTGCTCAAATCCCCCGGCCGGTCATGACCCCGTCCGGCCTCAACTCCTCCAGTCCCGAATAGGCCACGAGAATTCCTTCGCCCCGGATCGGGGTGCCCATGTACTGCTCTTCTCCGCGAATGGAAGCCTCGGCGTGGCTCACGCGCACACCGGCAAAGAAGCAGACCGCACTGAGCTGCGAGGCATGCTCCAGGCAGCGCGCGATGATGTAATCGTCCTCGATGCGGCCTTTCTTCGGGTGGCAGGCCGTTCGAATCAGGACATGGCCGAGGGTGCCGTTCTTTCTCGCGATGATCTGGGGGTTGATCTTGAGATTGACGTTGATATCCAGAATGGACCACCCCTCCCGTTCCAGCTCATCACGAATGATCTGGACACCGAGGCGGTGGATTTCGGCTTCTGTCATCGCTTCGCGCATGATGATGAAAAACCTCCCTTACATAGATCTCTTATCGGAAGAAAGCCCACAGAGGTTTAATCGCAAGCGCCAACTGAATGGCAGAGATTTACCGTGAAAAAGAAGGGCGCCTCTGCTAAATTACGTCCCGGCCCTTCTCCGAGCCTTTTTGGTTTGTCGACAGGGGCCTGCATTTCCGTAACGAGGTGCCTCATGAAACCAGCCGTTGTGATCGTCGACATGCTCAAGGATACGTTGGAAGGGGCCCATCCCATGCCCATCAAGGAGCTGGGCCGCGAAATCGTGCCCGCCATCAACCGCCTGACGGACTTTGCCCGGGGGCGCTCCATCCCGGTGATCTTCTCCATGGACAGCTTCCTGCCCGGGGATTTCATCTTCCAGGGCAAGATGAAGAATCACTCCATCCGGGGGACGAAGGGCGCCGAGGTGACGGACCTGCTCACGCAGGCCGAGACGGATATTTATTCGCCCAAACGGCGCTTCAGCGCCTTTTACAAGACGGACATCGATCAGACGCTTCGGCTCTACGGGGCCGACACGGTCGTGCTCTGCGGCATTGCCACCCATTGGTGCGTCCTGTCGTCGGCCTTCGACGCCCTCTCGAACGATTTCCGCGTGGTCATCCTCGAGGACTGCTGCGCGAGCTTCAGCCGCGAGATGCACGAAAGCTGCCTCGCGATCTACCGAAAGAACCCTCTCCAGCCTCTTCTGCAGGTCATGACGCTGGAGGCCTTCCTTGCGGAGATGAACGGGGGCAGGGAGGGGTAGGGCCATGCTGAAGCTCAGCGCCAGGGACTTCGACCGGGCCGTCCAGCGGGCGATTCGGCGCATCCCGCCGCAGATCCGGAAGCACCTCGACAACATGGTCATCTCCGTTCAGAAGTGGCCCGCCCCGGAGCTTCTCGAGGAAATGGGGCTGCCTCCCGATGAGCCGCTCCTGGGCGTCTACACGGGTGCCTCACTGATGGAGCGCTCCCACTTCGACACCCTGCAGTACCCCGACACGATCCAGATCTTCCAGGAGCCCCTGGAGGAGATGTGCGAGACCCTGGAGGAGCTCGATGAGGAGATCGAGATCACCGTGGTGCACGAGGTGGCCCACTTCCTGGGGATGACGGAGCAGGAGCTCGCCGATCTGGGATATGAGTAAGAAGGGACAAGGGACTAGGGGGCAGGGACGAGGGCGGAGGGAGAAACCAACAGCCAACAGAATCGCCCTATATGCCTTTTCCTTCGACTGTAGGCTGTCGGCTTCAAGATGCCGCTGCATCAGGCAGAAGCCTTGACATGAGAGGCCCGTGCCGATAAGGTTAGCGTAGCGGGTTCGGAGTGAGTGAGATGACCAGGACGATCAAAAACGTGGCGCTTGTGGTGAGCGCCGTCATCCTTTTCTTCTTCGTTCTTTTCGTCGTCAACCAGACGGCGCAGGTGGTGGGGCTTGCCGACAGGGTGAGCCTGGCTTTCGGCACGGCCGTCCTGTGGTTTCTGCTCGGACTCTACGCTGCCCTCGTCATGGCCTCTGTTGTTTTTTTCCTGCGGCTCCAGAAGCCGCTCGCGCCGCCCGACAGCGAGATGGAGCCGGAGTTCTCCAGGCACCTCGAAGCCCTGCGGACGCGCCTGGCCGCAAACCCCCGTCTCAAGGGCTACGATCTCTCCGGCCGCGCCGGGATCGAGCGGGCCCTGGAGGATCTCGGCCGCGAGTGCGACGTCATCATCCGCGACAGCGCAGCGGCCGTCTTTGTCAGCACGGCCATTTCCCAGAGCGGTAGGCTCGACACGATCTTCGTCCTGACGGCTCATTTCCGCATGGTGTGGCGTATTGCCGGTGTCTATTCCCAGCGGCCGGCGCTCCGGGACCTGGTCAACCTCTACGCCAACGTGGCCGCCTCGGCCTTCGTGGCGGGCGAGCTCGATGAGGCGGAGATCAGCGAGCAGATCGAGCCCATCCTCTCTTCGGCTCTCGGCGCCGTGAGCCTCTCCGTTCCCGGCGTTCAGGCCGCCGCCTCCATCGTCGTCAACTCGATCCTCACGGGCGCCGCCAACGCCTTTCTCACGCTTCGCGTGGGGATCATCGCGAGGCGCTGGTGCGGCAGCCTCGTGATCGCCGACCGCCGTACGTTGCGCCGCGCGGCCACGGCCGAGGCGGCGAAACTCCTGGGGTCCATCGTCAAGAGCGGCACGGCGCGTATCTCGAGGGCCCTGTGGGACGCCTCGAAGGGCAAGGTGGGAGGAGCCTTCTCGGGGCTCACAGGACTGGCCCGCGACATCAAGGAGTCTCTTTTGGCGCTGCTCAAGTTAAAGAAGGGCGAGGAATGAGGTCGCAAACGGAATGATGCCGATCAAGGGGAATTCCGCCGCCGGTCCTTTCCTGGCCCTCGTCTGCATTTCCATGATCTGGGGCTACAACTGGGTCGTCATGAAGGAGAGCCTGAAATACGCGGGGCCCTTCGACTTCAATGCCCTGCGCATGGTGCTCGGCAGCGTCTTTCTCTTTGCCTTCATGGCCTGGAAGAGGGAGCCCCTGCGGCCGCCCTATCCCGCATGGACGGCCATCCTCGGGGTCGTCCAGACGTCCCTCGGCACGGGTCTCATCGTCTGGGCCCTGGAGACGGGCGGGGCCGGGAAGACGTCGGTCCTCGTTTACACGATGCCCTTCTGGATCCTGCTGCTGGCTTGGCTGGTCCTGGACGATAAGGTGCGGGGCGCCCTGTGGGTGCCCATCATCATGGCCTTCTGCGGCCTCGTCTTCATCCTCGAGCCCTGGGCTCTCGGGGGCACGGCACAGAGCAAGATGCTCGCCGTGATGTCCGGCGTGTGCTGGGCAACGGGGGCCGTCATTGTCAAGCTCCTGGGCCGGGGCCGGAAGCTCGACCTCATCCGGCTCACGACGTGGCAGCTCATCTTCGGGGCCCTGCCGCTCATTCCGGTGGCCTTTCTCGTGCCTTCGCAGCCCATCGAATGGTCTCCCTACTTCATCGGGTCGATCGTCTATAACTCCATCCTCGTCTGCGGGGTGGCCTTTCTGCTGTGGACCTATGTGATAGACCGTCTTCCTGCCGGGGTGGCCGGCCTGGGGACACTGGCCGTGCCCGTCATCGGCATGACGGGATCGCGGCTGCAGCTGGGCGAGCAGATCGCCTTCTGGGAAGGCTGGGGGATCGCCCTCATCGTGGCGGCCCTGGCGCTCCTGTCGATCATGCGGCTGCGCGAGAACCGCAAGGAGAATGTCGTCCCGGGGCAGGACTAGGGGACAGGGACCAGGGTATAGGGTATAGGGTGTAGGGTGGAGGGATGGAAGAGATTTCTGATTCACTCAGGCACTCAGACACTTAGACACACAAGCACTTCCTCTTTCAGAGAGGATTGGGAGAACGAGCCGTGACGTCCATGGACCCAACGAAAAAACCGGGAGAGCATCGCACGGCGAGCCGGCTGGATGCATTCGGCTTGTCGAAACGGGACGCGATTCTCTGCACGGCAGCGCTTTTGTGCGCCGTGTTTCTCGGGGCCTGGGGTTTCACGAACCACGCCTTCTGGGACGACGAGGCCAGCACGGCCCTTTTTGCCCGCAATCTTCTGGCCACGGGAGAGCTGACCGCCTGGGACGGCGTCAACCTCATCGGCTACCGCCTGGGGGCGCAGCTCGACGAGAGCCTGCAAAACCCCTACGCGCCGCCTCTTCAGTACTACATCGCCGCGGCGGGGTTTTATCTCTTCGGGGAGACGACCTTCGGGGGACGCATCCTCTTTTTGATCCTGGGGATTCTCGCCCTGCCGGCGTTGATGCTCTGGACCCGGCGACACTTCGACGGGCGGGTGCCGGTCTGGCTGCCAGCCCTGATCGCGGCCACGACACCGGCCTTTCTCCTTTTCATCCGCCAGTGCCGCTATTTTGCGCCGGCGATGCTATTCACGCTTTGCCTGCTGGCGGCCTGGTCCTGGACGGGATCGACAAGGCGCTCCCGGTACGCGGTCCTGGCGGCCGGCGCGCTCTCCACGGCCGGTCTCTGGTATGCCAGCTACCTCAACGCCGTCTCGGCCCTGGCCATGCTCCCCGTTTTCTTTCTCGACGGCCGTTACCGCACCCGGCAGAAGGGGGTTTTCCTCGGTGTTGTCCTGGCCGTGTCGCTGATCTGCGGCATCCATATCTATTTTGCAAAGGGCCCGACGGCAGCGCAGTTCGCACCGGCGAGCTTTATCACGGGCCTCGACCGCATCTCCGCGCTCTTTGCCCAGCACATGGTCGGCCTCGGTACCTTTGAGTTCTTACCCGTGCTTCTGATGGTGGTGCTCATGGTGCCCTTTGCCGGACAGCGTTTCGGGCGCCTCCGCCGGTTTGCCCGTCAGGGATGGGCTGTGTTTCTGGCCATGATCGCGGCGATCCTGGTCACGGCCCTCTTTTCCCCCCAGCCCGTCAGCGGCGCGGCGAATGCGGACATGCGCTACATCGCGCCGCTCATCCTCACCGGAGCCGCTTTGACAGCCGTATGCCTCGTGATCCTCTGGGAACTCTCGCGCCCCCTGGCCTGCCTGGCGGCGATCCTGGTCGTGATGACCAACGCGCTGACGCTGTCGTGGGTCGCGGTCCCGCAGATTCCGCTGCGAAGCACGCTCCTGAGCTATATCGCGGAGGGGGCACAGGATTACAAGACGGGGACAGAGGCTCTCGTGGAGGCCGTCGCCTCACTTCCCGGGGGAAGCAGGGTGCTGATCTTTCCCGACTACATGACCTACGGGCCGATGTTCTATGTGCCGGGGCAGCGCTACTGCTGGCAGCTCACGGAGAGAAAAACCCTGCAGCCGGGCCTGCGCGAGACACTTCCCGACTATCTCTTTGTCGAACGGGCGCGTCCGGATTTCATTCTCACCGGTCCCGTTGCGCCGGAGTCGCTCATCGCCCGGTTCGAAGGGAAATTCGGCAAGGGGACGTACCGCCTGCGAGGCTATCTCCAGGGGGATTGGCGGGATTGTTCCAGGCCGGAGATCCCCTTGCACTGCTTCGGGCCTCCGCCTCCGCGGCCTGATCAGCGCGGCATTGCCGTCATCGAGGCGACGGGGCGCTGAAGGATGAAGAAGCCATTCCTGAATCGTTCGGCACGGCGATCAGGGCTGAAATGACAGGGAAGGGTCGAACCAGTTGAGAACCCGGTCGTTTTTCTCCCGCGGGTAGGCGTGATAGAGGTCGGGGACGATCTCGAGTGTCACCTCCGCCCCCGCGGCGACAAGCTCCTTTTCGCCCATCTTCGCCCGCCAGACCGGGAACATCCAGTCCTTCGCCCCATGCACCCAGAAAATCCGTCTTCCTTTCGCGTGTATCATGTCAAAGGGCGCCAGGAGGCCCGAGAAGATGGCAAAGTGCGTGAAAGGCGTCTCCTCGTCGAGGGAGCGCTTGAGGGCGTAAGTCGCCCCGTCGGAGAGCCCCGTGAGCAGGATGCGGCTGCGGTCGATGTTCCATCGTTGATCCGCATAGGCAAGGACTTTGTGAAGCAGCTGCGCATCGGCATCGGGTCCCGTGATGGACCAGGTGATGTTGAGGGAGGTAGGGCATGCAAGAACGAAGCGCCGGCTTCGCGCCTCCCGGAGCCACGTCCAGATGAAATCCCTGCCGTGGCCGAAGCCGCCGTGCAGCGCAACGACGAGAGGCAGCGGCGCAGATGGGCTGTGCATGCCGGGGATGAAGAACGAAACACTGCCCCGCGCGTAAGGGTCTTCGTCGAGGCCGCCATGAAAAAGCCCCGCTGCGGGACCGGGGCTGGGGAGAAATTCGTGAGCGCGTCTGCGGGCCTGCGGCTCCAGGAAGTAGCGATTGACGGCAGGGCTGACCGGGCAGAGCGGAAAGAGAAATTCCTGCGCGCGGTTGATCCTCCGGCCGGCCTTCCGGAAGTTCATCAGCGACGGCTCGAGCCCGTCAGCCTCCGTTGCCATCGACAGGGCATCGAGGCACAGGGCCGAGGCCTCGAGGAGTGCCTTGCGGGCCGGCTCCGCGTCAGGGGGGGCCGGTTCGGTCTCGAGATCCTTCCGGGCTTTCGCCAGGGGCTCCATGAGCGGGGCGAACTGCCCGCGCAGCTGCGGCACGATGCCGGGGAAGTAGGCCCGCTGGGCCGACTCAAAGCTCTCCAGCGCCGCAACGAGCCGCTCTGCGGTTTTCTCCATGTTGGTCAGGGTATCGGGCGCCAATGCCTTCACCTATTGAAAACCAGTTTCCTCGATCTTCCTCTCCCTTGAGGGGAGAGGATTGAGGTGAGGGTGAATGCTCCCCTTCCATTTTTCTACTTGTCGATCGTCGCCTCCGCCATGTCCATCTGGGCGGCGATCTCGACCTTTACGGGAGCAACCTGGAGAGCGGTGTCCTGTCCCTTCGGGATGAAGGTGAAGATGTGCACGATCCTCAGATCGGCCTGCTCCGCGGAGCCTTCAATTTCCTTGTACCCCCAGGTCCATCCATCGAGCCTGTAAGAGGCAGGGTTCGCAATCTGCTGCAGGGCTTCCCCGTAGGTGGTCTCGTAGGGCTTGATGCGGGCTATTTTGCGGACCCCCGTGATCTCCCGCCAGATCTTGGCTGCCCGGGCGATCGATCCGTCGTTGTTCATCTGGAGCCGGATCACTCCGCCGTCGCCGAGCACGGGAATGGATTTCCCGTCCAGTTCAACCTGGCGTCGGAAGGTGATGAAAACGCTCTTCTGGCGCCGGATCAATTCGAACGTCCTGTTGTTCACCGGCACCGTTTCGAGCATCATGCGGACTCCCTCGGGCTTCGCGGCGGCCTCGGCCAGTCCCCATTCCTGCAGGAACCGGGCGGCGCGATCCAGGTACTGACCCTCTTTCAGTGCCGGATCGTCCGGATCGAAATTCATCTTCCCGTTCAGGTACAGCGCCCCGCTGGCAGGGCGGACCCGCACGGCGAGGCCTGAGACATTTTCCAGGTCTGAGGAGACGAGCATGCCGTCCTGCCGTTCGAAAGCAAGTTTCTTGAACGTTGCCGGAAGCGCCATGGGTTTCAGCCCGTAGATGGGCGCCCAGAGAGGGGAGCCTGTCTCGGCAGATCTGCCGGGTCGCTCAGCGGAGCTGAAGGGGACGGGGTACTGCGCGTGGTAGTGAGACGTGCCGGAAGGATTGGGTGACGTGAAAAGCCTCTCGTCGAAAAGGGGTGTCCGCTCGACGCTGGCACTTCCCAGGGTGATGCAGAGGGGAAGGGTGCCCTCACGCTCCTGGCGAAACCCTTCGATGAAGGCGTCCGCCGCTGCAAAGCCGTTCGATGACCGGTCGTAGAGCTCCCAGACCCTGCGGGCATCGTCGGGGTGGCAGAAGGCGGCTGTCGAGAAGCCGCAGGCCATCCGGAGCCCCGGTGCGAGCATGCCGCCCCAGCGCTCGTAGACATTCCTCGAAAGCACCGTGTCCTGCGTGCCGTCGGAGCTCTCGGGACAGCCGAAATCCGGAGCGCCCCCCGGGCATTGCCGCGGTCCGTGGGCGAAGACGTTCGAGGCGCACTGCCAGAAGTAGCGCAGGCCGTTGCTGATGCCCGGGTCGCCGGTGTCCTGGCCGTTGCCGAGCCGCATTCTTCCCGGTTCCACGACATGCGTCTCCGAGGCGCTCTGGGGGCACTTTCCCGGGTCCCGGCCGTTGGGCATGGCCAGCCAGGTCTCCGGCGTGCCGTGGGTTGCGCTGAAGAAGAGCGTTGCCGTGTCGACGCCGTTGTAACGGTCCGTGTCGTTTCCGGCGGGGTCGAGCCCCCGATCCTGATAATACGGCTCGGCGTAGCACAGGCCCTCGTGCATCAGGGTTTTGCTTGAAGCGGGGAAGGGGGCGTACTTCAGGAACTCCTCGGCCATATCCCGCGATCCGCCGGATGCGCCGGGGGCGGCCTTGACGGTGAGATCCAGGGAGTCGGGGGGGATGATCAACTGCCCGGGCTGGCACGAAGCCAGGGCCATCCATCCCAGCAGTGCCATCACCCCGGCGATGATTCGTTTCTTTTTCGGCATGAATCGATACAGGGGACTGAGCCGTCCGCTATTTTTTCTTGTCGATGGTTTTGGCTTTGATCTTTTTGATTTCTTCCAGGATCTCCGCCTTCTTGATGAGGCCTTTTTTGTGCAACAGGTTCACCAGGGCCTCCGAAAGAACGACCTCATAGATCATCATCTCTTTTACGTCTTCGAACAGTTCCGGGTCCAGCTGCTTGGTCATGGGAATCTCCTTCAAACTTGTCGATTTCGTCTAAATCCCCCCCTGCCCCCCTTTACGAAAGGGGGGACTCTCTTATTGTTTCCCCCTTTCACAAAGGGGGATGAAAGGGGGATTTTCCCGCTCGATCTGCCCACAAAGGCCTGCCTAGGATTGCACGTTTGGCCGAAATGTCAAGGGTCAGGATGGGGCGGCCTTTTTCCCATGCTTTTCAAGCGATGAAGAGGTCCTTCGAGGAGAAATTCGGGTCGCTCGTCAGGTTCACGCCGAGGCGCCGCAGGCCCGCCTCATCGCCCGGCGTGGGGATGTGGGTCATGTGCACCTCGCAGCTCTTCAGCTCCTTGAGCTTCTCCAGGGCCAGCTGGGCCGCCGGGTTGGTCGTCGAGCTGATGGCGAGCGCAATGAGGGTCTCCTCGAGATCGAGGCTCACGCTCTTCTCGTTGAGAATGCCCGTTTTGAGGTTTTTCACGGATTCGGTGATGTACTCGGGCAGCAGCTTGATCATGCCCGGGATTCCGGACAGGTGCTTGATGGCGTGGATCACGACGCTCGAAGCCGCGTGCATCAGCGGCGAGTTGTTCCCCGTGACGATGGTGCCGTCCTTCAACTCGATCGCCGCCCCGCAGAAGATGCCCTCGTCGCCCTTGTCCAGGGCCTGCGCCTCGTGGGCCGCCTGGCGGGCCGGTTCGACGACCTTGCGGTACTCGGGAACGAGGTGAAAGTCTTTCAGCAAAAGCTCGACCCGCTGGACTGTCTCGCGGTCGGCAAACCCCATAACATACTCGCAGCGGTACCGGAAATAACGACGGATGAGTTCCTGTTTGGCGGCCTCCCGGGTCACTTCGTCGTCGACGATGGCAAAGCCCGCGCGGTTCACGCCCATGTCGGTGGGTGACTTGTAGAAGGACTCGCCCCCCGTGATCCGCTCCATGATGCGCCGGACCAGAGGGAAGGCATCCACGTCGCGGTTGTAGTTGACCGCCGTTTTGCCGTAGGCTTCCAGATGAAATGGGTCGATAATGTTGAAGTCCCGGATGTCGGCCGTGGCCGCCTCGTAGGCCACGTTCACCGGGTGCTTAAGCGGGATGTTCCAGATCGGGAAGGTCTCGAACTTGGCGTAGCCCGCGTGGATGCCGCGCCGGTAGTCGTGGTAGAGCTGTAAGAGGCACGTGGCGAGCTTGCCGCTCCCGGGCCCGGGGCCTGTCACGACGACGAGAGGCTTTTTCGACTCGATGTAGTCGTTGGCGCCGTAGCCCTCGTCGCTCACGATGAGGTCCACGTCGGTGGGGTAGCCTTTTGTGTAGCGGTGCGTGAAGACCCGGATGCCGCGCCGCTCGAGCTTGTTCTTGAACTGCTTCGCCGCGGGCTGGTTCTCAAATCGCGTGATCACGACACCGAGGACGCTGATGCCCCGGTTCCGCAAATCATCGATAAGCTTTAACGCATCGGCGTCATAGGTAATGCCGAAATCGGCGCGGATCTTCTTTCGCTCGATGTCGCCCGCGAAGATGCAGAGCAGCAGATCCACCTTGTCCTTGAGGTGCTGAAGGAGCCGGAGCTTGACGTTGGGGTCGTAGCCGGGCAGTACGCGGGCCGCGTGGTAGTCGAAGAGGAGCTTGCCGCCGAACTCGAGGTAGAGGCGGTTGTTGGACTTCCCGACCCGCTCCAGGATCTCCGCCGACTGCTCCTCGATGTACTTTTCGTTGTCGAATCCCACCTTTCCCGTCATCGTTTCCCCCTGGCTATAGTCAACATCGAAAGAAAATGGTCATACCCGTGACAACGGGTATCCAGGAAAATCAGGACTGGACTCCCGCATTCGCGGGAGTGACAGAAATGCATGTCCGCTTTTCCATTTTATTCATAATAATAGTTACCAAATTGTAACGGTCACGGGGGAGGAGGTTATTAGTTTTTCCATTTTTTGTAAAGCCCTTTCAGGCAGTTCGTGCGGCAGTGGAGCTGTGATTGGCATCCGTCGGGCTCGGGCGATGTTATGCGGCGGAGTGACAGGAATACACGATGATATCGGGGGGTAAAAATGATTTTCCATGAAGGAAACCGCCGGATGTGGGAGGCACGAAAATGAAACGAATATTTTGCGGTGTCAGTACAGATTATGACCGGATTGGATCGTCTTGAATGATCTGGTGTCGGGTTTCGTTACAAATCCAAAAAAAGGTAAAAGCATCGTGGCTGTGGTGTCTTGAGCCGATTATTCCACTGTGAGGAATATGTTTTTGTAAAGTAACCCGACGATTTTGACTGAATTCAATATCATCATAATTAAGAATATCCAGTCATTTCAATGGCATGGAAAAACGGCCCGGAACCTGCAAAAGTCAGTCCCGACACCAAGGGATTATTGGCTGAAAAATAAGAGAGAGAATAAGGAAAAAAGGAGAATTGAATGAAACGAAAACTAGTCATGCTCGCGACGGCAATGATGATTCTCGCCCTCGCCGCCCCGGCCGGGGCCTTGGAATACACCGACTACTATTCAACCCAACAGGTCAGCGGCAACTTAGCGTCCGCGCCAGTGACTGTCGGTATCGACATCACGCCCTTCGACACCACTTTGGGGACGCTGAACAGCGTGAACATGTATGTGGAAGTGGGTGTCAGCGGATCTCCGCAGGCCTGGTATTATGGCACGTCAGCGGACTTGATCTACAGTCTCTCGAATACGCTCGCTGTGGCGGAAATGGGTAATACCGTGGCTAGTGTTGCGGGTTCAGAACCCATCGTGGGCGACCCTGAATCTTTTTTTGGTGCGGTATACCTTTTTTCTGCATCGAATAGCGTAGTTGCTGACACGACCATAACGTCGAATTTCGGCCGGTTCCTTGCGGGACCCAATCCCTTCCAGATTCTCTTGACACTGGCCGGTTCGGCATCTTCGTCAGACCCTTCTATGACAGACGTGTATTTCAACTTTGAAGGGTACGCGTCATACATGACTGTCACCTACGACTACACGGAGGGCACGAATGCCGCTGTCCCCGAACCTGCCACCATGCTGCTTTTCGGCTTCGGCCTTTTGGGGCTCGCAGGTTTGAGGAGATTTAAGAAGTAAGGGCTTTTCACACACGACACAAACAGAAAAGGCAGGGCCTCTCAAGGTCCTGCCTTTTTCAATCATTCCGGGTGAATTTCCCCAAGCTTACTTCGAAAACGTTTGCACGCGACCTGCAGCCTGCTGCGGGGTAGCGCGCATAATAACAGGGGAAATCCCTTCCCTGAGTTTCTGAATTCCTGGCACCTTGATGCCAGGAATTTTCATTTGTCATTCCCTCGAAAGAGGGAATCCATGATGGATGCCCGTTCCCCGCCTTCGCGAGGACAAGCTTCACGGGCATGACATTCTTTTTGATACCCCGTAGCACGCTATGGGGTCAGTCAATCAACCTGTTCTGATGCCTGCGATCCGGGCTGCCGGTCCTGCCTCAACGCGAGCCCGGGTCTAACACTCCGCCACTGCCGCTGAACGAGCGGCGGTCGATGTAGATCATTCGGATATTGAGCTTCGGGCCCGCAGCGGCCATCTCCCAGAGGTCGACCTCCATCTGGAATTCATTTGCCGTGTAGGCGATCACTTTGCCGCCCCGTTGAAATTCTCTAAAAGCAAGCGCCGTTCCTACCCACATGCGCTCCCGCAGGGTTGCGTCATGATTTTCCAGGACCTCCCGCAGGGTCATTTTGCCCAGATTGACAAAAGGGGTATGCCACATGTCCATGGTGACATCATCGCTGAACAGAACATAGGCGATTCGCTGCTCTGCGAAAGGGCCTTCCGTCAGGAAGCGATAGGTGTTCCATTTCTGGCTCCCGGCATCGCTTGACAGTGCACGGGCCATGTCGACCGGCTGCCAGCTCATGTGGTTGCCCACGGTGGCAACGCATCCCGTGAGTATAACAGCAGTGAGAGCAACAGCGAGGGTAACTGCAGCCATCCATTTTCTTTCTCTCTTGATTCTTGCCATGACCCTATCTCCTTCACGCTCAAAGACGTATTGCTTCAGGGCCGAGCGTACAGACTGATTGTCATGGAAAAAGCAGCCAAGATCAATGGAAAAAAGCGAATGCCATTTTGCGGGGCAGGGCGCTCAGGGAAGCAGGAAGCGGATCAGCGCCAGGATGCACCAGCGGAAAAATGCGATCAGGGGGTCCAGGGCCCCGAGATACAGCAGGCCGATGATGATGAAAAATCCATACGGTTCGAGGCGAAGGAGTAAATACTGAAACTTTGCGGATGCGAATCCCAAGAAAATTTTCGAGCCGTCCAGGGGCGGGATCGGGATGAGATTGAATGCCGCCAGCATGATGTTGATCTGCGCCGTGTAATAGAGGACCGTGGCAAGGATCCCCGAAGGGGAGGGCGACAGGAGATGATTCAGAAGAAAGGCCGTGAAGGCCAGAAGCATGTTCGCGACAATCCCTGCCGACGAAACGAAGATCAGCCCCTTGCGAAGGTCGCGCAGGTTATCGAAATTCACCGGCACAGGCTTTGCCCAGCCGAACCCGACAAGGAAAAGCATGAGCGTGCCAATGGGGTCGAGATGCTTGAGCGGATTGAGGCTGAGCCTGCCCTGCAATCTGGCCGTGTCGTCACCCATCCGCCAGGCCACCCAGCCGTGGGCCAGCTCGTGGATGATGATGGAATACAGAAGCGGCACGGAAACAAGGACAAATGTCAACGGATCGCTGAGCAGAAGATTGAGCAGGCCCATGGTTGTGTTCATCTCCTTTGAGCCCTGCGTTGTTTCATTTTACGCGTGTACTGTCAAGCCGGAGTTGAGCAACGCCACAAAAAAGGGGTCACGGGCCCCGTCCGGGACCGGTAACCCCCGTTGGTTTTCCGGTTGAAGGAAAACAGAACTTCAGACAGGACGGAGTAGAATCTCACTAATGGCCCCAAACAGAACGTGTCGTGACATGATGAAGCCGGCTTTCTATTTCACGCTGGTTGTGCCCCCGTTATAAGCGGCAGCCTTCTTCAAAGTAACGGGCGTTCATCCTTCTTCCAATGTTCATGGCTACCGTGTGAAGTTTGTCGCGTTTTGTCCCGAGGGCCCGTTTCGCGATGGAGCGCATGGAATAGAAGGCGCGATAGGTCCGGATGTAACCTTCCGTAAGTTCTTTTTCGGACATATGGGCCGGCCTGATGACCACGTGATTGGCGTCGTAGCGCGACCAGTTGTAGTGTTCGATACGGTCCTGCGCCTTCATGTCGTCGAAGAGTTTTGTCCCGGGCAGCGGTGTCAGGATATAAAAGTTTGCGCACTCCAGGTGGTTCCCGATACAGAATTCCAGCGTCCTGGCAAAGACGTCCGGGCCGTCGTTGTCGAGCCCGAACATGAAGGAACCCAGGATCTTGATCCCCGCGTTGTGGATGGTGGAAATGGATTGCTCATATTCCGGCGCCCGGTTGAGCTTCGCCTTCCCCAGGGATTTCAGATTTTCCACGCTCGTCGTCTCGAAGCCCATGAAAAGCCACTTGCATCCGCTCCGCGCGGCGAGCTCCAGAAGCTCCGGATCCCGCGCAAGCCGCAGGTCGCCCTGTCCCACCCAGCGGCGCCTCAGAGGGATCAGGGCCCGGAAGAACTCCTTGGCTCGTTCCGAGTGACCGAACAGGTTGTCGTCGATGAAAAGAAGATTCCCTGGCGGCAGGGCCTTGATCTCGTCGATCACCTCTTCGATGGGGCGGAACCGGAATTTTGTTCCCCAGAACTCCGTAACGGCACAGTAGTTACACTTGTTGGGGCATCCCCTGGAGGTCTCGACGACGTTCGCGAAGGAATAGGCGCCGGGCTTCAGCAGGTCAAGACGGGGCCGGGGAAGGCCTTTAAGATCGTGCAGCTTTGATGCGCGGTAGCTTTTTTTCAGCCGGCCGGCAAGGAAGTCATCGAGCAGGTCGTTCCAGGCGAACTCCCCTTCACCGATCACGATGGAATCGGCGTGAGCCAACGCCTCGTCCTGCATGAAAAAGACATGCATGCCCCCCAGGACGACCGTGATGCCGCGGCGGCGGAAGGCATCGGCGATGTCGTAACCGCGAAGCGCTGTGCTCGTCATGAGGGAGATCCCGACGAGGTCCGCTTCGACGCTATTGAAGTCGATTTCCTCCACGTTCTCGTCGAGGATGCGCACGTTGAAACGATCGTCGGCATGAGCGGCAAGGATGGGGAGGTTCAACTGGGCAACGGAGGACTTCGTCCGCCGCCTGGAGATGAGACGATCCTTGTCGGGCGCAGGATGGATCAGGATCAGCTTCGGTTTTTTCATTTCCGTCACCTTATAGAAATTAAGCCCACGTAGACAACCCACGTATCGATGCCGGGCTTGGGGTCGAAAGGGGCAGCTCCGGAATAGCGATTCTGAAAGGTCCGGGAGCCTTGTTTTCCAGGGCAAGGGCGGCGGCATTCTTTTCGCGCAGCGTGCGCGGCTCATAGCTCCAGCCCTCTTTCAGCCTCTTTTCCTCCCCCTGGAGCTTCGCCAGGGCGTAGCGGCCGAAAAGGGGCGCCAGTATCCTCGTCTTCCAGCCAAAGGTCCTGTAAAAATCCTGCATAAGATCGTCCATTTTCCCGCACAGCCGCTCATTTCCCTTGTACCATTTCCTCATGGCCCACACGGCCCCGGCGTAGGTCGAGCGAAGGGGCGCCGCGTCCCAGGCGACGCGTTCCCGGATGCGTGCATCGGGGTGGTTCCCGTGTGCCTGCCAGCCCTTCAGCATGGTCCGGATGAGACGGAAGAGGCTGGGGCCGTTGACCTCGAAATCCCGGCGGAAGGCGCCGATGAGAAATTCCTCTTCGCGGCCGCCCTTGATGTGGGGGTGGCGGTAGTTGAAGCGGTACTGGCCGTGGGCATCGGCGGCGGGAAACTCCGATTCGGGAAGGAGCGTCCCGTCCTGGCGGTGCCGCTCATGGAGCGGCGTGCCCGGGTTCGGGGTGTAGAGCATGAACTGGTGAAAATCGGTGTCGTGGCTCACGGCGTAGTCGATGATGCCGTCCATGTTCCGGGGCGTGTGGTTTTCCAGCCCGATGATGGACGAGCCCAGGACGCGGATCCCGTTTTCCTGCAGGGTTCTGACGAGCTTTCTCGTGTCCACGTCCTCGAGCTTTTTGTATGCGCTGCTCTCGCCCTCGAGGCCCATCCAGACCCAGATGATCCCCAGCCCTATGAGTTGCTCGATCGAGTAGGACTGCAAAACCCGGGCGGAGCTGAAGACATTCAGCGCCCAGCTCTTCCCGTTTTTCTCCATCAGATCCAGGAGGCGCAGCGTGCGCTTGCGGTGGAGAAGGAAATTCTCATCGAGAACGAAGAAGGACCGCACGGCGAGTTTCTCCTCGATCTGGCTCATGACGGAGTAAAGCTCGTCGCCCGTCTCGTAGAAGTTGATGAACTTTCCCTTGCCGCCGAAAAGGGCCGACGTGGAGCAGAAGTTACAGCCCACGGGGCAGCCCACGGAGGGGATCAGGATGGCCGCCGTGCGCGCCGGCTTTTGCGGCAGGTCGATGCCGAGGAGCCGGGCGCCGAAACCGGAGTAGACCATGGGGTGCCGCACGGGCGCCTTCTCGTTTTCTCCGATGAACCTCCGGAACCACGAGATCCCATCGCCCTTCACGATGTGATCGGCATCGATGATCCCGTCGAGATCCTCGCGGCTCGCGATGTGCCCGCCGACGACGATGGTTGCGCCGGGCCTGTGCTCGCGGATCAGCTCGCACATCTTTTTCACCTTGCCCGTGTTCGGAACGATGGAGCTGATCCCCACGATGTCGTAGTCGTTCTCCCGTATTTCCCGGATGAAGTCGTCGAGGCGGGGATAATCAAGGACGGTGCAGGGTGCGTCGATATTGGCCTGCAGCATCCGCAGCGCAAAGGAGGGGTGAAACATCCGCAGGGAGAACCCTCCCTGGATGCGCGTCACCTGGTTCTGGTAGAGCTCCATGGGGTTGATCCTGCGGCTTCCGTATTCGTCATCCTGCGCATAGGGCCCGAAGACGCTGGTGAGCAGGATCCGCGCCCGGCGGCCCAGGGGATGAGGGGTCTGTGAGTTCGGCATGAGGCTCCTTCCCGGGTTCTGATTTCCGGCCATCATGAACCCCTGCGCCCGGGAAGGAAAGCGCTCAATGGCCTTTTACAATAGTTTTACAAAGCCGGATTCGCCGGGGAAATATTTGCGCATTGACACGGGGCGGGCCCCATTATACTTATCGTGCCAGGGGCATGTGCAAGCCCTGCATGGAGAGCATCCGTGAACCGTTTCAAGTGGTTTTATCATCCCGTTTTCATCTTCGTCTTTTCCATCGTCGCCCTGGCGGCCTCGCTGGCCCTCTACATCTACTGGTACATCGAGGTCAGCGCGGGGCTGAAGGCGGTCATCGAGAAGTACAATCTCGACCCCTCCCAGTTTCTAGAGGTCCAGACCTGGGTCGTCATCCTGGTGCTCTCCATCCTGGTGGCGATCATCCTGGCCGGGGTCTTCCTCATCTTCATCTACAACCAGAAGACCTGGCGGCTCTACCGGATGCAGAGAAACTTCATCAACAGCTTCACCCATGAGCTCAAGACGCCCGTGACATCCCTCAAGCTCTACCTGGAGACCTTCGCGAAGCACGAACTGCCCCGGGAGGATCGGCTCAAGTATGTCGGTTTCATGATCCAGGACGTGGACCGGCTCCTGGACAACATCAACCGCATCCTGGAGCTTGCCAGGATCGAGAGCGGGAGTTACCTCAAGGAATTCGTCGAGACGGACCTGGTGAGCGCCGTTCGGCAGTTCTGCCGCGCCAATGCGGATCTCTTCCGCAATGCGGAAATCCGGATTCACAACCCGGCCGGAAAGCCGCTCCGGGGCTCCGTCATCCCCTCGCTTCTCGACATGTTTCTGATGAACATCCTGACCAATGCCGTGAAGTACAATAAATCAGGTGCCCCCTCCGTGGACATCCGCTTCGCTGCCCGGGGGAAGGAGCTGCAGATCCGGTTCGAAGACAATGGAATCGGCATTGACCGATCGGAGATCCGGCAGATCTTCAAGAAGTTCTACCAGGTCGGCTCGACGGACGACATGACGGCGAAGGGAAGCGGCCTGGGCCTGTACATGGCCCAGCAGATCGCGAAACTCCACCGGGGAAAGGTGGCCGCCGAAAGCGGGGGCAGGGGGAAAGGGACCGTGTTCACCCTGACCCTGCCAATGCGGAGTCAGGGGGATAAGCCCGCTGAGGGCACAGGCGGGCAAAGGGGTCATGCATGACGGACACGAATCGCAAACGGATTCTTATCATCGAGGATGATACGCACATCGCGGAAGGCCTGAGGCTCAATCTCTCCCTCAAGGGCCATGACGCAATGATCGCCCTCGACGGCCCCTCGGGCTTGAGGGAGTGGAAGGAGTGGAGGCCGGACCTGATCGTCCTGGACATCATGCTGCCCGGGATCGACGGCCTGTCGATTCTACGCAACATCCGTCTCGAGGACGAGAGGCTTCCCATCCTGATCCTCTCGGCAAAGAGCGAGCCCGAGTACCGGGTCAAGGGGCTTGCCTACGGCGTGGACGACTACCTGTCG
>CAZUBX010000036.1:0-29850 GCA_964619035.1 uncultured Syntrophaceae bacterium
AAGATGCTCTTCAAGACCCTCTACCCGAACCCCTAGTTCTTCAGCGCCCTGGCCTTCCAGGGCCTGGAGATGGAATTTGTCGAACTGGAGAAGATCTACCGCCAGCAGGACGGCCGCTTCATCGACCTGCTCAACGCCATCCGCAACCGCACGGTCACCGAGGAGGACCTGGAGCTTCTCAACTCACGCCTCAATCCGGATTTCGAGCCCCCTGCCGACGAGTACTACATCCACCTCACCAGCACCAACGACCTGGCCGATGGCTACAACGAGGAGCAGCTCAAGAAGCTCAAGGGCAGGACATGGACCTCGACGGGAATTCTGGAGGGCGATTTCGGCAGGCAGTATCTCCCGACGGCCGTGGAGCTGAAGCTCAAGAGAGGCGCCCAGGTCATGATGCTGAACAACGACCCCGGCGGCCGCTGGGTGAACGGGACCATCGGCAGGATCACCGGGTTCGGGAAAGACCCGGAGGGCGGCCCCCTGGTCCGCGTCCGCCTGAACGACGGGCGGCTGGTGGAGGTCGGGGCCAACACCTGGGAGATCTTCCGGTTCTTCCTGAAGGACGGGCGCCTGGACTCGGAGGCGGTGGGCATGTTCACCCAGTTCCCCCTGAGGCTTGCCTTCGC
This sequence comes from uncultured Syntrophaceae bacterium, assembly GCA_964619035.1. Classification (GTDB taxonomy): domain Bacteria; phylum Desulfobacterota; class Syntrophia; order Syntrophales; family UBA2192; genus UBA2192. Next base: position 630 of record CAZUBX010000036.1, read on the forward strand.
CTTGACGATCCACAAGAGCCAGGGCAAGACCTTCGAGCGGGTGATCCTGGATGTGGGCAGGGGGACCTTCGCCCCCGGCCAGCTCTACGTGGCCCTCTCCCGGTGCACGAGCCTCGAAGGCATCGTGCTGCGCAAGGCCCTGCGCAGACAGCATATCCTGCTGGACTGGGCGGTGGTCCGTTACCTGACCCGAAGCCAGTACGACCAGGCCTCGAAGGCCTTTTCCCGCGAGGAAAAGCTCCGGATCCTCGAGGCGGCCATCGGGAGGAAAGACTCCCTGGAGATGGTCTACCTGAAAGGCTCAGACGTCAAGAGCCGCAGAACCGTGAGGCCCCTTCGCCTGGGCGAGATGGAATACGCCGGGCGGCCCTTTCTGGGACTGGAGGCCCTGTGCCTGATGCGTCGGGAGAAGCGGGTCTTCAACGTCGACCGGATCCTCAGCCTCAAGCCGGTTGCTGACAAAGCCCCCGATTCGAGAGTGAAGAGTTGAGCCGGGCTCAGCAGTTCTGGCCCGCTGGGCACTTGCAGGTGCCGCTCTTGACGGCCTCGGAGCGCTTCTTCTGGGCATCCATGCGGTAGTCATAGTGACCCAGGCACTCGTCGGTGCCGCGCTGATCCTTCATCTTCTTGTGATCCCGCGTGTCGATCTCGCACTCCCCGTTCTGAAGCTTGTAGACGTGGTACTTGTCGGCGGAAAATGCCGGGGTGGAAAAAACCAGGATGGCCGCTATAACGAACAGGAACAGACGCATGGGTACCCTCCTCCGCAATATTTTCGGGTGACACACCGCCCTTTCGGGGGTTGAATATATCGGGCGCATGACTGCGCGTCAAGATGGAAGGCGGGGCGCTCTCCCGTTGACATCGGCGATCACTTCGGTTAAAGAAAGTCAACTTTATCTGCAGATGCCTTAAAAGGCATGCACATAATGTGTGACGTACTTCCGGCTGAGGGAGGGTAGCTTGGAGTAAAAATAGACCCCCGTGTCTCGAATCGAGAGCGGGGATTTTTTTGGAGGGGGGACCATGGTAGCCAGGCTCGTTTTGATCATTCTTCTGATACTGAGTGCGTGGGCAAACGCGGATGCCTCCACCGAGTACTACGTGGACATCTCCGTGACGGAAACCGGATCGACGGAGCGACTCAAAGGTGCAACGATCATCTTCAAAACGCCCGACTGGAAGACCTCGGCCGTGGAGCAGTGGTCCCGGCCCGGATACTATTACGCCACCGTGAAGGTGGATCACAAACTGAGGAAGCAGGAGACGTTCCAGGTCAGCGTCAGCGTGAAAGGCTACGAACCCGGGACGGCGAGCCTGACGCTGAAAAACGGGGATCCGACGAATCAAAAAATCGAGTTCAACCTTAAGCGAATCATCCAGGGGCAGCTCGTCCACGTCACGGTGCTGCGATCCGATGACAACAGGCCTATCAACGAGGCGCGCGTCCGGATCGGGTTCGAGGCGGGTAACACCGGGCCCGACGGGAAGATCACGCTCCAAGTGACCGACCCGGGCGAAAAGGGAACCCAATTGCTCGAACTGAGCCAGGGCTTCCACGAGTCTCTCACCACGCCGATCACCATCAAGCGCTACGACGACGATGCCAAGCAGCAGTTCATCACGTGCCGGCTCAAGCCCAGGGACAACTACTCGGCGCCCGCAGGGAATTGCGACGCTGGAAAGACGGAAGCTTACGACCCCACGGCGGGCCCTGTGGCCCTCAAGCTCGTCATCCGGGTGCGGGACAGACGCGACCGGGACCAGTTCGACGAAAGCAGGCTGAAGCTCGAAGAGGCCGCCGTGACCCTCACGAAGTCATCGGGCGAAACAGAGACGAAGCCGACGACATCGGAAGGCAACGCGGAGTTCACGCTGGACCCCGGTCGTGATACGGGAAAGAATCTCACCGTCAAGGTCGTCCATTCCGACTACACCGTTGCGACGGCCATCGTCCCGGGAACGGCGCTCACGCCCGCGCCGAAGCCCATTTACTGGACCGTGGACCTTGACAAGCTCGACGTGATCGGCGAGACAATCGCCGATCTCAGGGCGAAGCTCGCCGCGAAGCGCCAGGCCCTCATCGAAGCCTGCAGCGCCATGAAAAAAGAATCCGATCGAGGCAAGGAGTACTTCGATTCCGTCATGGTCCTTTCCCAAGGACTGACCCAATTCCACCAGATGGTGAAAACGGCGTCCCAGGAGTGCCTTTGGGTCCCGTCCCTGAGGGAGCAGATCACAATCCTCGTCAGCACGGCCGGCCAAAAGGAGTTCCTGCTGAAAGCCAGGCTCGACGCCGCCAATGCCATCGTCTGCCAGACGAGCGCCGACATCAAGCAGCTCGAGGCCCTCTGGGATCAGATCCGACCCTTGGCCTGGGAAGTCCATCTCAACGCGGGAAAGGCCGAGGGGACCAACAACCGGCTCAAGGGCATCATCGGCAAGGCCGACGCACTCCATAGCCGCTTCGACAAGGCCGACAAGGACACCCCCGTCCCCCTCTCCGAATTCCCGCAGAAATTACGAAAGCTCACGTCGGACCTGAAGGCCCACCGGGACGGCTCCTTCACCCCGGCCTACAACAAGGTTAGGGAAAAGAGGTCTGATTACGATAACTCCGTCAACGAAGCTTTTGCCACGATCGACGGCATCGCCGCGAAAGCCGGGCTTTCCGCGGACCCCCGAGTCAAGGCCTTCAAGACCGATGTCAACGCGCAGAGGCCGTATTCCTGGGGCCCCTGCGATGAAGAGGGTAGCAAGAGAGATCTCGACGAGTACGTTACGAAGCTCGAGAATGGCCAGCCCCTGCTCGAAAAATGGATCGAGGACGTGAAGAACGTCCCCCTGTGCAACGGCCAGAAGGCCGAGGACGATCTCACCGCCCAGGCCTATGCGTCGACGCTCATCCTCCACTATGCCACCGACAGCGACATCCCGGGAAAGATCCGTAACTGCAAGGTCGCAGCCACAGGCAAGCCCCCCGCGGCGCCTGCGGTCGTCACTCCGACGAAACCCGGTAAAGTAATGAACGCCTTCGGCATCTACCCGCGGGATATCACGCTCGCCCCGGGCGAGCTCAAGGAGTTCCAGGCCTACGTGGTCTGGTCCGACGGAACAACCGAGGATATCTCCACGCAGGCCACGGTCCGCTGGCCCAAGGGAAGGCAGTTCCGCTCCGATAAGGAGGGCTCGTATTACCTGACCGTAAAGGCAACGCTGGACATGGAGCGCGAGGACACGGCCACCATCTACGTGAAAGCGCCCCTTGAGATCCGGGGCCCCGCCTCGGCCAAGGTCGGCGACGAGGTGACCGCGAAGGCCTTCCTGTCCTCCCCCAAGGCGGGCGTGAAGCACCGATACAGTTGGAGCCTCAACGGGCAGACCCTGGCCGGCAACGACGACACCCAGCGTTTCCGTCTTCCCCGCGAGGGAAACAACACACTGCGAGCCGCGGCCTGGAAATCGGCCGGTAACAAGTGGAGCCAGGTTGCCGAGGCCAGCCACGTGATCTACGGGCAGGCGGCTGCGCCCGTACAGGTCTCCATTGTCGGGCCTGACCGGGTGACCGTGCAGGACAGCCCGGTGAATGCCTCCTTCGAGGTGAGGCTCGCGCCGGAGTCCCCCAGGGAGCAGTACTTCTACCGCTGGGGCGCCACGGGCCCCGGAGGGCCGAGGACCTTCAACAGCCAGACCCGCCTTCAGACGATCGCCGCGCGGACGCCGGGCAGCTACGAGATCCAGGTCAACGTCTGGAAGTACGTCAACAACACCTGGCTCTACGTGGGCAAGGCAAGCCGGCCCTTTGCCATCTTCCAGGGAACGGCCACGGGCAGGAGCTACACGTCAAAACCTGCAGGACGCTGAACGACGGAAGGATTCCCGCCCTTTCGACAGGCTCAGGGACGTGAGCTTTCCGAACGGCCTGCGCGAGAATGACACGGGAATAGAAGGAATCGTGATAACCAATCGGCCATGAAGCAGAAAATCCCCGCACTCATGCGGGGATTTTCTTTTTCCGTGCCGGGGCCGCGATTTCCTAGCGGCGGTGGGCCTTGAATTTGTATTGTTTGTTATCGAATGTCGCCACGTACCCCGTCATGAACTGGTTGCCCTCGATGACGAAGCGCACGAAGTGGAATGGTTTCTGCGTTGCCTGGGCGTTGTACAGGATCACCTGCCCGACCTTGTAAAATTCCGGGATGACGCCCGAGGTGATGTCCACCTGTTTGAAGCCCGGCACCTCGACTTTCCCCTTCGACGAGAAGCTCGTCCTGGCGTAGTCGTCCGACACGAGGTTGGCCCACCCTACCCGGCCGTCCTCGAATGTGAGCACCCAGTAGCCCGTCATCACGTCCTGCGGTTGCGCGGCCGAGAGATCTTCGGGGGCCGGCGGCAGAACGAGAACTGCCAAGATCACAACCGAGAGAAAGATCAGCTTCCTTTTCATGAGCACCTCCCAGGGGCAATCCCGCATGCAGCGATTCTGATTCCGTCTGCCTGATTCTGCAAGAAAGATGCCTTGCGGAGGGATACCCGGGGTGCGGTCTAGAATGGAGGCGCTCCCCTGCAGCAGGAATGAGTCCGGGACAGCCGTACTGCAAACGGCTGTCCCGGTCCTGCCCATCAGTGCTTGTCGTGGACGTAGAAAGGCCACTTGTGGAAGAACCATTCATTCCAGAGCAGAGGAACGATCCACCAGAAGTTCCAGACCAGGGATTCACCATGGGGGAATCTGTGGGAAAGCTCTGTCATATGATGATTTCCGAGGCCCCAGTGACCGAAATTGCCATAGTAGTAAATCCAGTACAGTATCGCGGCAAAGAACAGGACTCCGAACGTGCGGATCCAGAACCCTGCCCAGCTGTCCACGTCTTTCACACCGCACCGGTCATCGAAATAGTGATGCCAGGCCAGGAAGGGAATCAGGGTCATGCCCGCGATCTCGGCGGAGTGCAACCAAAGGAACCTCGATACCTCGCCTGCGCCTTTTTCCTCGAACAGATGATGAAGGGTGTCCGGGGGAAGCCACAACGGGGCGATGTTGATACAGATCAGTGCCAGACAGTACGCAAAAACAAAACTCAGCCCCATGTAAACAAAACCCTTGGCAGGCTGAGGAAGTTTGATCAGTCCAAATGGCTTCATGCGCCAGACATTCGGGAACATGAACAGGGTGATCACCGCCCATTCCCACCAGCCGAAGACCCAGTGAACATGGGGCGTCCCCCCGATGGCTCCCCACCAGGGCAGGCTCAGAGCCGGCGCCCCCTTCAAGGCGAGACCGAAAAACGGGACAATGAGGATGACATAGCCGAAAATTTCAAACAGGGTCGCCCAGCCAATCTCGGCAAACCCTGCGGCCGGCTGCTCGAGATTACTCGGCCGGATGGGCCATTTCCCGAAAAAAATGGTGACAACGGGATAGAGGTAAAACCCCATCAGAACGAAACCGACAATGGCGGCCTGGGCCAGAGCACCCTTGGAACCTGCGGCTTCAAGACCGTAATAGCTCAGGAAATTGAACCCGATCCCCAGGATCCGGTAAAAAACAACATCGATGATAAACCAGGTCAGGACCACATTCACGATGGTTTCCGTGATACCGCGAGCGGGCTGACTCATGTTCTGGAAAGGCCAGTCCCCGAGAAACATGTGCTGCCACAGGCCCACCAGAATCATAATTGCAAGGAACATCACAAAGGGGTAAGGGAACCATCCAACCGGTCCCCTCGGATCGCTGAAAATATACCATGTCAACATTGCAATGAGAAAAAATACCACGTTCGAGATGATGCCCGTCAGGGGTTGCCCCCAGCGAGGGCGTAGTTCACCTGCCATCTTGTCCTACCTCCCTGCTTATAAATAATACAGGACGAGCGTCCAGACTCCTGCGATGACTGCCATCCGGCGGCTTCCACCTCCTCTCGCGGGTATCGGATGTCCTGGAATGCAGCTCCCCTGCAGCCCGGTGGGAACGGAAGCATTGACGCTTCCTTCCTCCGGGAAATCTGCCAGATGCCAACTGTTATGAAAGAGGCTTCATGCCTTGATGACGGATCAAACGTTGAGGACTGCCGCTGTACTGAATCATGATGAATGTCTTGGAGTGAGTGTGTGGTTGAGATCCTCAACTGCGCTCCATATAGGAATTCGTCTCAAAATGCCATCAGACACAGTCTGATTCGGCTATAAGACATCGTCTGATGGGGCTTCGCGTGCAAAAAATCCTATCACCTCCCGAAGAAACAATGATATCATGAATTTAAAGGTTTCCTGCGACATCCGGCAACCCGATTCCATGGTATCCCTGCAGCAAGCTTCGTTGCCCATACCAACCCGGAGTCGCGATATCCTCGCAGAAAGGAGGGATCGACCATGGCGAATAATACTCCCGCCAGCCCGTTTCAGTTCCCCTTTTCAGGTGACGTCACTCAGGCGATCAACCCCTGGACATGGTGGCTTCGCCTGATGAGCCAGGTCGGGTTCATCAACATCAACCTGACAAAATCCTCCGACCCCGAGATGGAGCGCCGGATCACCGAGAATGTCGCCGGCTACGGCAAGCAGCTCGGCCGCGTCATCGAGGTCCTTGATGCCCTGCTTGTCAACTCGGCCACAACAGGATGGTCGGCCGATCAGAAAAAAGCCCTTCTCGATTTCCTCGAAATGGCCAAAGAGATCGCCGCCGTGAAAGACGACTATATCGCGCCAACGAAAGTAAACGTCGAGCGCTTCCTCGAAGGAATCCGGCACCTCAAGGAGAAGGATCAAAAGGAGTATGGTGAGGTTGTCGAACGGCTGAGGAAGGAATTGTCAACCTGAAGAACCTGGTATGAGGACAGGGAAAGGAAAGGAGAAGAACGCGATGAAGCGCTTTATCATGGTTCTGCTTTTTTGTCTGGCCATGGGCATGCCGCTGATCGCCGGGGCGGCCTCTTATCAACTGGATGCCGATCACTCGAGCATCCAGTTCAAGGTCCGCCACCTGACGGTCTCCAACGTGACGGGCACCTTCAACAAGTTCAAGGGAATCGCCACCGTCGAGGGCGAGGACCTTGCGACGCTCAAAGTTGAGGTGGCCATCGATGCTGCCTCCGTCGACACGGGACATGAAAAGAGGGACGAACACCTGCGCAACGCCGACTTTCTCGACGTTGCGAAGTACCCGACCATCACCTTCATCTCCAAAAAGATCGTGAAGGCCGAACCGGAAAAGCTCAGGATCACGGGCGATCTCACCCTGCACGGCGTCACCCGTGAGATCACTGTCGATCTGGAAGGCCCCACGCCAGAGGTCAAGGACCCCTGGGGCAACGTCAGGCGGGGCGCCACGGGTACCGCCAGGATCGACCGAAGGGATTTCGGCATCACCTGGAACAAGGCGCTGGATACGGGAGGCCTGGTCGTCGGCAACGAGGTCGGCATACAAGTTGACATCGAATGGGTCAGGAAGTAAGAAAGGAGCGGATAACGGCATGCAGAAAGAAACCAGCCCATACACCTGCCACATATTCGTCTGCACCAACGACCGCCACGGCGAGCGCAAATCCTGCGCCGACGGCGGAGGCAACGCGGCATTGAAAGATTACCTCAAAGAGCAAGTCGAAAAGCGGGGCTGGAAAGGTCGGGTCCGTGTATCGAGCGGGGGTTGCATGGGCCTCTGCGGAAAGGGGCCCAACGTGATGATCTACCCGCAGAAGGCCTGGTTTGCCGCGGCCTCACCCGCCGATGGCGACCGGATCCTCGGGGAAATCGAGGTGCTGCTCTCGACGCTGCAAGAAAAATGAAACCCTTTCGAACCCTGTCATACCTGCGCAAGCCGTTCGGCCGGCCCTTCGGCCAGCTCAGGGTCGTGAGCTTGTCAAAACGACTCACGGCCCAGAGCCTGTCGAAAGGGCAGGAATCCACGGATGAAGATGGATTCCGGGTCGTGCCCGGAATGACACAATTTTTCAGGAGGTAGTCGTTGAACCGCCGCCAGTTTCTGAAGACACTCGGCATCTCGACCTTGGCGCTTGGATATGGAGACGCCCTGGCTTTCGCCGACATCCCCCGCACGGACAACCGAAAGGATCTTCTCAAAGGGCTGTGCATCATCGATGCCCATGCCCATCCGGACAGGCTCCATCTCACGAAACATGAACCCGATCATTCATCGACCCTTGCGGCCATGATGGAAATGGGTATGGCCGCAAGCGTCTTCTCCGCCGTGGGGGACCGCGTTTATCTGTCGAACGGCCGCCTGCCCGGCCCGGAATCCCTGCAGACCAGGCTTCAGCTTGATTTCTGGAAGGATGACATCGTCCAGTCGGGAAAGGTCAGACTCGTGCGCACCTCATCCGACATCCCGGTTTCCCCGGGTCCAGGCACCGTTCCGGGATGCATTCTTGCCATCGAGGGAGGCGACCCGCTCGCAGGCGATCCCGACCGGGTCAACGAGTTCTACGATTACGGCGTGCGGATGATCACGCTCATCCACTACAGCAACAACCAGCTGGGCGACTGCATGAAAAACTGGACGGGAAAGAACCCCGGTCCGCGCAACAACGGCCTCACCGCGGCGGGGCGCAGCGTCATCGAGAGAATGCAGAGGCTGGGAATGGTGGTCGACGTGGCCCATGCCGACTCGCTCACCCTCAAGCACATCGGTGAGGTCACCCAGCAGCCGGTGGTGGACTCTCACACCCACCCCTGCTCACTGGACGATGCGAAAAAATGCGGGCGCTTCCGCACCTGGAAGGACATGGAAGTGGTGGCAAAGACGGGGGGGGTCGTCTGCACCTGGCCCTGGGCCACGAGCCGGGGAAAAACGAAGCGTGAAACCTTCCGGGACTGGGCCGCGGAGATCCTCGAAATGAAAAACCGCATCGGCATGGAGCACGTGGGGCTGGGCACCGACGGCGGGGGCGGTCTTCCTCGGTTCATCAAGGGCTACCAGGACATCCGCGACCTTTCCCAACTGGTCAAGGCCATGCAGGACACCGGATTTTCACGAGAAGAGATCGCGGCCTACATGGGCGGCAACACGTACCGGGTGCTCAAGGCCTGCATCGGATGACGATACAGCGGACGCAGGAAGACAACGGCAACAAGTGCCGCACCGGCACGTTCATCAAGCACAAACGCTCCTGATCGGCATGACGGGTCGGGAAACAACAAGAAAACTACGTTTATGAAGGAGGAAGGTACATGAAAAAGAAGCTTTCAATGTTTCTCTTGCTGTCGCTGGTTCTTCTGCTGGCGGGACAGATCGGTTACGCCGCCGAGCGGATCGTCGTATCCACGGACAAGGCGCCGAAGGCCATCGGCCCCTATTCCCAGGCCATCCGGTACGGCGACATGCTCTTCGTGTCGGGCATGATCCCCATCGATCCCAAGACGAACGAGCTCTCCAAGGGCGACATCGAGGTCCAGGCGACGCTTGTCCTGGACAACATCAAGGCCGTCGTCGAGGCGGCGGGGTTCAGCATGAAGAATGTCCTGAAGGCCGAGGTGTTCATGAAAGACCTGAAGGACTTCGGCAAGTACAACGCGATCTACGTGAAGTACTTCCCGCAGGATCCGCCTGCCCGCGTCACCGTGCAGGCCGCCGCCCTGCCGCGCGACGTGCTCATCGAGATATCCGTGACCTGCGGTAAGTAGAAACAGAAGGGGTCAGGCGCTTTTAACGGCCTGACCCCTTTTTTTACCAGCGCGTCGCAGACACCCTCTGCACCACAAACCCGAGCTCGACTCAACCCTTCTGTTCCGAAGAAGCACCTGCCTCCGGCGTTGCGGTTTCCCTGTCCGCTGGCAGTTCATCTGTATGCGTTTCCGCGACGGCTTCAGCCGGATTCGGAATGTCATCCGGGCCTGCTGACTCTTCAGCCGGAGTCTTTTCCCGGTTCGCTTCCGCGCCTTCGATTTCCTCAATCCACAGCGGGTGGCGGTGCGCGGCGTAATCGAGGCTGACGGCACCGGTCAGAATCCCTCGCAGCATCGGCCGGTTCGGCTTCAGGACAATCGCCGCCATGTGGGCAAGGAAGGCGAAAAAGAAAAGAACGAAGCCGATGTTGTGTACCCAGGTGGCCCAGAGAACGACTGTGTAGGACATGTCCGGGGCATAGATGTTCTTCCAGGTCTTCACGAGCCCCGACAGGATCAGCATGGCGATGATCACGACCATCCCGACATAAGCCAGGCGCTGCTCCGGCAGGTACTTGTGAAAGGGCGGCTCCTTGCCCGTGCCGAAAAAGCTCTTCATGACCTCGATGGAGGTCCGGAGATCCCCTTTGCGGGGAATCATCCCCCGGTCGCCCCGCAGGCCGTGGTAGACGGCGTGAAACAGGGATGCGGAGACAAACACGATCGATGCCGCGTAATGAACCTTCAGCGAAACCATGTAATCCGCCGACCAGGCCAGGCCCGGCACGGACGAGATGTAGTAGCGGTTGGCCATGGGCATCTCGAACATCCCCGAGAGAACGAGCGCGAGCCCCGAGAGGGCGATGGCCCAGTGCTCGGCGAGTTCGACGATGCTGTGGCGGACGACGCGCCCTTTTTCCCTGAGAATCTTATCATTCATCCTTCTTCTCGCCTTCCGTCAGCCTTGCTTTGCGATTGGACAGCCATTTGAGCGCACCAGCTGCACCGGCGACGATCCCGACGGCGGGGGCTGCCAGCACGGCTTTCCCGATAGCGTCGGTTGCGGCCATTTGCCTTTCGATGCCGGGCTGCATGCCGGGCCTGCCCGGCCCCTTTTTTATCGTCTTGCTGATGAGTTCAAAGGGAACCGGCGAGACATAAAGCGTCGAGGTTCCCCCGTTTTCGGTCTTCCCGTAGATGTGGCCGTTCAACTGCCGGGCCCTCTCTTCCGCCTGGGCGAAGATCTCCCGGCGCGGCCCGATGAGCATCGCCTTCTGCGGGCACGCTTCGATGCAGCCCGGCTTCTTTCCCTCGCGAAGGCGGTCGTTGCAGAGATCGCACTTGTACATGACGCCATTTCCCATGTAATCGGGCAGGACATGGAGGTAGACGCCGACACCGGACTGGCGCTGCGGGATCTCCCAGGGACAGACCGTCTTGCACTTTGCTCCGCCGAAGCAGAGGTCCTGGTCGATGACCACGGCGCCGTTTTCGTGCTTGTGATTCGCCGAGAACGGGCAGATGGTCGCGCAGGCCGGGTTGTCGCAGTGCATGCAGCGTCTCGGAACAAACAGGGTCTTTTTATCACCATCGTGCTCGACTTCGGCCTTGTGCACAAAGATGAAGTTATAGGGGGTGAGCCGGTCAAACACCTCGCGTTTCCCGGACCAGTCCTCTACGATCTTCCTCGGCCAGGGAACCGGGATGGGGTCGGCAATGGAGGGGATCGTGTCCCTGTTGATCGTCTTGCAGGCGGAGATGCAGGCCGGCACCTCCCGGTCGGTACAGCCATCGCAGAGGCTGAGATCGATGAGCGTGGCCAGCCGCCCGATTTCCCCGCCCCGCGCCTTTTCCGGCCATGCAAGGCCCGACGCCGCGAACACACCTGCCGACGTTTTCAGAAAGGACCTGCGGCTCATCCCTGGACTGCTATTCGATTTCTTCATCATTGTCCTTCTCTACGCCAGATCGATGTACCTTGTCAGGGCCGCCTGGAAATCTTCCCTGCCCTTCCCCGTGTCCGCTTCTGTCATGCACCGGGTCATGTTTGCCCGGATAATGGCGTTTCCCGTCTTCTTCATCGCCGATGTTACGGCAGAGACCTGTGTGAGGACGTCAACGCAAGGCGCCTGCATCTCGATCATCCGCTGGAGCCCCCGTACCTGCCCCTCGATGCGCCGGAGGCGTCCCAGGATCTTTCTTCTCTCGTCTTCCATAAATACCCCCTGGGGGTATATTTAATCTATCATGGGTTCTCTGTCAAATGTTTTTTTTCGATCGAGCCGAGACTGTGCGCCGGTGAAGATGGTTGCGCGACCAGGAAACGTCAAGGGTGTCATCAGGCAGCATCCTCCCTGTCGCCCTGCCTGCCGAGAATGGCCTGACGCGCGCCTTGAAGCCTTGCCGATTACGAATCGGGGAATGATCGTTTACAGGAAAGCAACGAGCGGGAATCGGGTAAGTGTGTTGACGAGGGCCCCCAAAAAGGCTTGGCCCCGCCGTTGTCCAGCAGGGCCATCCGTGTCGAGTCCCGGCAGCATACCACCGGGAACGCTTCTACCGTGCCCCTAACACGAAGTTACAAAAATGGTCCATCAGACGGAGTCTGATTCTTCCATAGGACATTGTCTGATGGCAGCAAGCGGGCTCGACAAAAAGTACTTGCACAACCCCGCTCAAATAGTCCTTAATCGGACCGGGCGGGACCCGCCCCGGAGACCTTTCCTCATGCCGGACCCCATGCGATACAGAGTCGAACATTATCCCCTGATCATCGAACAGGTCGTCACCTGGGGCGACATGGACGCCCACGGCCACGTCAACAACGTGATTTATTTCCGGTACATGGAGAATGCCCGGGTCGAGTATTACAGGCGCATCGGCAAGTACGAATTCGAGGAGAGGACGGGGATCACGCTCGTCGTCAAATCGACAAGCTGCCGCTACATTGCGCCCCTCTCCTGCCCCGACCGGATCTCCATCGGCGCGCGGGTAGCGGACATCAACGACGAGCAGATCCTCATGCAGTACATCATCGTCAACGCCGGCACAAACCAGGTTGCTGCGCTCGGCGAGGCGACGATCGTGGCCCTGCAGGCCGGGGACAGAAGCAGGGTTGTTTTCCCGGAGGAGCTGCGGGCAAGGATATCGGAGCTGCAGCAGGGCAAAGCCTAGCTGACTGCTTCGACGCCCCCTCCCGGAGCATGCCACGAAGAAAATACCTCGACCTCACGACCCACCCCAAGAAAATCCATTCAGCTCGCAACGCCGATTTCCACGGCAGGTGACGCGTTTTTTGCATTACCAGCAGGCAATAATCCTTTTGGAGGACAGAGCAAATGGCATTCACTCGCTTTATCGGCAATTTCGTCATGTATTTCGCTGTCTTGCTGCTGCTAGTCTGCGGTATTTCGACAACCGCTTACGCAACCGGACAAATCGTAGGACAGCACAATTTGTCCCTGGATCTCGTCTCCCCGAAGGACGGCACGTCCCTCACGGCGGGAGAGACCCTTTCTGTGACCGTCAAGACAAGCGGATTCACGGGTGTCAGGATAACCGTAAAGCATCTGGCAACAGGGCAGGAAGAAGAAATAAAGGCTTCAATGACAACAGGCGATGCGTCGGGCATTGGACCGAAGACATGGGTTGCCCCCTGGCAGACAGCCGGCAAGAAGCCGGGAGCCTACGCGGTTGCTGTCAAAGCCGTCTCCGGAAACACGGTGGCGGACAAGGTGAAGACGGCCTCCATTTTCCTCGTCCAGCCGGTTGTCGTGCCGAACGTCGTCGGCATGACGGAGCAGGAGGCCGTAACCATGCTGAACAAAACAGGACTGAAAACCAAACCGACAAAGTACGTCTCCACTTCGAAACAGGCTTACTGGGGAAAAGTGGTCGAACAGTCGATCAAGGCGGGCACGAAGACGACGGAGCCGATCTCCCTGACTGTCGGCCGGAAATAGGAGGAATCATGGACCTGCGACAGACGATCACGGAAATCGGGCAGACCGTACCGGGGCAATTCGAAGTGCAGAAGGACGGCTCGGCCAGGATGGAGGCCATCATTGCCGAGCGAAAGGCCTTCCTCTCGAAGAAGAAGCTGACCTACATCTGCCGCTTCAAAGTCGACGAGCCGGCCAAGGAGGTGCGCTTCTTCGAGATGCTCAAGGAATCGGGTTTCGGCGTCACAAGCGGCGGGGGCGACGGCGAGATGAGCACGGGCTTCGGCTTCAAGAAGGAGACCTACAACACCTTCGGAAAGGAGCGCACAGGCTCCATCGAGGAGCAGTCGAAGCTCTTCGGAAAGGACTACTCCTACAAGTTCGACTTCGGGGCCTTCCGGGGAGCCGTGCGCAAGGCGGCCGAGGGGGCCGGCTACCGGTTCGAGGTCAAGCTGATGGAGAAGTCGGTGTAACCCGGATAGCGTAGCAACTGCAGAAATAAGGGCGGGGCACCCATCGCTTGAGGGTGCCCCGCTTTTTATTTATCGATCGATAGCACTACTGCAGGGCGCCGCTTGTGTCGTACTTCACGATGTAGGCGTCGTTGCCCCCGCTATTGGTCGCACCGTCCAGGTTGCCTGCCGTGTGTCCGGTCAGGTAGGCATTGCCGCCAGTGTCTACGGCGATGCTGCGGCCATATTCGCCTGATGCAGTCCCCAGCATTTGTGTCCACGACCTCGTCCCCGATGAGTCATACTTCATCACGAAGAGATCGTGACCGCCGGCGTTCGTCTGACCGTCCAGGTCAGCATTTGTATTGCCCGTAATATAGATGTTCCCGCTTGTGTCGACGGCCAAACCGGATGCGACGTCGCTGCCTGTGCCGCCGTGGAAGACCGACCATTGCTTCGTGCCCGAGGAGTTGAACTTGACCAGGAAGACGTCTTCCGTCGTACCGCTGCCGTCCGTGTTGGTCACTCCATCGAAATTGCCGTAGGATTGGCCTGCCGCATAAACGTTCTCGGTCCCGTCGACGGCAACGCCATAACAGTAATCGAATACCGTGGACCCCAGCATCCGCGTCCATTGCCTGGTTCCCGAGGTGTTGTACTTGGCGATGAAGATGTCCTGGATGCCTGCGTTCGTCTCCCCGTCCAGGCTTCCGCGGGTCATGCCCGAGATATAGATGTTGCCGCTGCCGGCCACCGCGACGGCATAGGAGTAGGTCAATGTCGCGTTCCCCAGCAGGCGCGTCCATTGAAGGGTGCCCGCCGAGTTGTACTTGGCGAGGAAGGCATCGGTGCCGCCGGAATTCGTCTCACCTCCCAGGTTCCCGTCCGTGAAACCGGAGATGTAGATATTGCCGCTGCCATCGACGGCGACGGCCCAGGCGGAATCGCTGCCTGCCGTCCCCAGCAGGCGGGTCCACTGCTTGGTGCCGGCGGAGTTGTACTTGATGAGCACGGCGTCCGAGCCCCCCGCATTCGTCTCGCCGTCGAGATTGCCCGAGGTGTACCCCGTGACGTAGCTGTTGCCGCTGCCGTCGACGGCGACGGCCCCCCAGCCGGACTGGTCGCTTCCCGTGGTGCCGGCCAGGCGAGTCCATTGCCGCGTTCCGGCCGAGTTGTACTTGGTCAGGTAAATGTCATCGCTGCCGCTGTTGGTCTCCCCGTCCAGGGCCCCGGCAGTGTAACCCGCTACGTAAATGTTGCCGCTGGAATCGACGGCGATCCCGTGGCCGCGATCATTTGACGCGGTCCCGATGAGGGCCGTGCCTCCCCAAGTTCCCGACTGCGTGGTGGCGTTCACGGCGGTGCACTGGGCCGATACGTTTCCGGCCGCGTCGGCTGCCGCCACCCGGTACGCATAGGTGGTGCCCGCCGAAAGTCCCGTATCGGAGTAGCTCGTCCCCGATGGCGATGCGACGAGGCTGCCGTCTCGGTAGACCCGGTAGCCTGTCACCGCCACGTTGTCCGTCGAGGCCGTCCAGGTAAGATCGATCCGCGACGTGGAGACCACCGTGGCCTGCAGGTTCGTGGGAACCGACGGCGCCGTGGCATCCAGCGTCGAGACCGCCACCGCCGTGCACTGCGAGGACGTATTGCCCGCCGCATCGTAGGCCGCCACGCGGTAACTGTAACTCGTGGCCTCGGAAAGCCCCGTGTCGGAATAGCCCGTCGACGCCGTGGTCCCTACCTGGCTGCCGTTGCGGTAGACCCGGTAGCCTGTCACCCCGACGTTATCCGTCGAGGCCGTCCAGGTGAGGTTGACCTGCGAGGCCGAGGCCCCGGTCCCCTGGAGGTTCGTGGGAACGGAGGGCGCCGTGGCATCGGCCGTGGAAACCGCCGCGGCTCCGCACTGGGCAGACTCGTTGCTGCCGGCATCGTAGGCCGCAACCCGGTAGCTGTAGCTCGTGGCCTCGGAAAGCCCCGTGTCGGAGAAGCTCGTCGATGCCGTCATCCCGATCTGGCTGCCGTTCCGATAGACCTTGTATCCGGTAACCCCCACGTTGTCCGTTGAGGCCGTCCAGGTCAGGTTGATCTGGGAGGCGGAGGCCGCCGTCCCTTGGAGGTTCGAGGGAATGCTGGGCGCCGTGGCGTCGGCCGTGGAGACCGCAACGGCCCCGCATTGCGAGGATGCGTTGCCCGTCGCATCGTAGGCCAGGACCCGGTAGCTGTAGCTCGTGGCCTCGGAGAGACCCGTGTCGGAATAGCTCGTCCCCGTCGGGCTTGCCACGAGGCTCCCGTTACGATAGACCCGGTAGCCCGTGACACCCAGGTTGTCCGAAGAGGCCGTCCAGGTCAGATTGATCTGGGAGCTGGAGGCCGCCGCTCCCTGGAGGTTCGAAGGAACCGAGGGCGCCGTGGCGTCGGCCGTGTACACGGCAACGGCACCGCACGGGGCCGACGTATTGCCTTCATCATCACAGGCCGCCACCGTGTAGCTGTAGCTTGTGGCCTCGGCAAGGCCCGTGTCGGAATAGCTCGTACCCGCCGGGCTCGCTACAAGGCTCCCGTTTCGGTAGACCCGGTATCCTGTCACCCCGGCGTTGTCCGTGGAGGCGCTCCAGGTCAGATCGATCCGGGACGTGGAGGCCGCCGCCCCCTGGAGGTTCGAGGGAACCGACGGGGGTGTTGCGTCGACCGTGGTGGCGGAGAGGGGCGAGCTCTGGGAGGATTCGTTGCCCTCGGCATCGAAGGCCGCCACCCGGTAGGTATAGGCGGTGTACTCGGAAAGCCCCGTGTCGGAAAAGCTCGTGCCCGTGGTGGTCCCGATCACCGCTGCGTTTCGATAGATCCGGTAGCCCGTCACCCCAACGTTGTCGGTGGAGGCCGTCCAGGCCAGATCGATCCGGGACGCGGAAACGGCTGTCCCCTGAAGGTTCGCGGGGGCCGAGGGGGCCGAGCCATCCGCGGTTGCGACGAACAGCGTAGTGCTCTTGGGAGACTCATTCCCGATCCAGTCGAAAGCGGAGACCCGATACCCATAGGAGGTTCCCGGAGTGAGGCCCGTGTCGGTATAAGACGTCAACGGGGTGCTGCCCACACGGGATCCGTCGCGGTAGACCCTGTAGCCCAACATCAGGAGATCATCCTGCGACTCCGTCCAATTGAGTTGGACACTATCCGACGATACGCCGGTGGCCTGAACGCCCGTGGGGACGGACGGCGGGTACTGATCACCGGAGGATCCGCAACCGGAAAGTGAAGCCAGGATGATCAATAATGCAGCGGCGCAGCAGACGCACTTTTTCATTCTGCAGCCTCTCCACAGGATGAGATACGGGTTCCCCGATGCAGAGGGACTATAATATCGAATTGTTTTAAGCACTTATCATTTTTATTGCCTGCCATGATCGAATCCGGGCAAGGCGATCCCTTTCCTCTCTATCTATCGGCAGATTTGTGGCGAAATTGAGGCCTGCTTAAACGGCCGTACCCGCTCTGCCGGGGTGCCGCCCGTTTCACTCATTTGGCTGTTTTTCAGTTCATGAAATTGTTGTATAGTTAGAAGCAACGGACCGGACGGTGCCAGGTGAAAAAGAAGGAGGACGAAACAGCATGCGGAGAATCAGTGGCTGGCTGCTCGCCAGCGGAATCATTGCCTGCCTTGCCGGTTCGGCATGGGCAGCCGACGAGGCCCTCATGAACGACACCCTCAAGACGATCTTCTCGCGGAAGAGCGTTCGCACATTCAAGAGCGAGCCCGTGCCGAAGGAAAAGCTCGAGGTGCTCATCAGGGCCGGCATGGCGGCACCTACGGCAGTGGACAAGAGGCCCTGGGAGTTCATCGTCGTGACGGACCGGGCCGTCCTGAAACAGCTCGCCGACGACCTGCCCTTCGCCAAGATGGCCGACAAGGCCGCCGCTGCCATCATCGTCGGGGGTGATGTGCGAAAGCAGTGGGGCGGGATGGATTCGGACTACTGGATCATGGACTGCAGCGCCGCAACGGAAAATATTCTGCTTGCGGCAGAGTCGATGGGACTGGGCGCTGTCTGGACTGCCGTCTACCCCGAAGAGAGTCGCATCCGGACCGTCCGGCAGATCCTGGGCATCCCTTCTCACATCGTGCCGCTGAACCTGATTCCGCTGGGTGTTCCCGCCGGCAGGGAAAAGCCGAAAGACAAGTACAACCCGGCCCAGATCCACTGGAACAAGTGGTAGAAACAGGCGAAGGGCTTTCGGATTGACATTGGAGGCTGCGGCCAATAAGTTATCGGAAAACAAAGCGGAGAAAACTGCATGCTGACCTTGAGCCCCGAAGCCAGAGCTTATGCTCTTGACAAGGGCGGGATCCTATTCCTGGAATTTATCGTCGTGGGGGATTGCTGCATCCCCTATCAGCCCGAGCCTTCCGTCAGGATGGGCAAGCCTCACAACCCGGACCAGTACCTTCAGGAAAAAATAGACGGGGTGACCGTCTTCGTCCCGCACTCTCTTCCCAGGGTGCCCCTGGTCGTCCAGATGAGCACCTTCATGGGGTTCAAGCGGCTCGTCGTCGACGGTTGGCGGCATTGCTGAGCGGCTCATAAAAAACCGGGGCAGCCATCTGCAGCCCCTGCAGAGGATGTAAAAAAGGGTCATCCACCAACCCCCGAGGGAGACTGAGCAGGGGATGGTGAATGACCCGATTTGTACCTGTCAGGGCTTCTTCACTGAACCGGCTGGGCGGGGCTCCCTTCCTTCAGAAGGCCATGTTTCACGAGACCGCTGCCCGCACCTACCTGATCCATCCAGCAGGCGACGGACTCCTTGAGGAACGACTCGGTCGCCTCCAGGCAGTTTTTTACCGTCTCTTCGGCTTCCTTCCGGTCCGAGGTCAGCTTCTGCCCATGAAGAAGACTCATCATCCATTTCATGCAGGCGGAATGCGCTTTGGAACCGTTTGCCCAGGAAGTTTTCCCGTACTGCCTGAACTCCTCCGAGAACCCGTTTCCTGAAATCGCTACAGGCATCCCGGCGACAA
Organism: uncultured Syntrophaceae bacterium; assembly: GCA_964619035.1. Taxonomy (GTDB): domain Bacteria; phylum Desulfobacterota; class Syntrophia; order Syntrophales; family UBA2192; genus UBA2192. The sequence goes on from CAZUBX010000036.1 coordinate 19,664, forward strand.
GCTTTTTGATTTCACTGGAATACGCATCCAATCCGGCATGGTCCCCGAGCGTATTCACGGGCAGCTTGCAAAGCGCAAGCATGTTTCCGCTGAGTCTCTTCAGAGACTCCTCAGGGACCTTCATCTCGAAAGATTCCCTGACTACGCCGAGAAAGGAATCGTTCGCCTCCTTGAGCATCTGCTGCCTCCGATTCAGCAGCTCCAGATTCCCTTCCGACCATTTCGTGAACAACTCAAACGGGTTTTGCTCCAATGACACTTCAGTACTCATCATGCTACCTCTACTCATCATGCTACCTCCATGAATCTTCTTCGATCATTCTCTTGAAGCTCCCTCGTGCTTCCCTGCAAGGAAAGTTCCAGATGGGATTACGCTTCCGCAGGGGACGTGCTCCGGTAAGCCCGATGAAGAAAATCCGGTGTGTTTTGAAAGGGAGGATAGCCCGCTTCATGGTGCAATGCAATATCAATTAAATTACAGGTTATTGTCAGTAATTAGCTGATTATTAACCGTGCTTATATGCCATTTTGAATTTTATTTTCTTTAGTTATGATTGCATCGCACCATCGACAGGCATTGCAAAGAAGCCTTGCACGTTTTCGCATCTGCGAATGGCGGGACAGGGAAAAACCAATGGAAAACGATAGATTGTGGAGAATTCATTGACAGGCTGCGCTGATTCGCCTTTAGATTCTGCTCTTCGGCGAAGCGGCCTGCTAGAGATTGCGCACCTTATCCACGGCGGCCTGGACGACGAAGACACGGATGTTGTTGCTCTTGTCATCGACGGGATGAATGAAGAAGCCCGGGCGGTTGGGCTCGTAGCCAAGGGTCGAACCGACGAGCTTCTCGCCGTCCTTGAAGAGGATCTCCATCTTCCGGCCCTGTGGCTTATCCCCGTCGCCGAACTGGCGGCGCTCATCATAGGCGGGGTTGCCACCAAAGTCCTTGACGAAGAAGATCGCCTTGAGGTCTTTGACCAGTACCTGCTGGGTATCCTGGCCCGAGGATTTCTGCTGGGGCTGCATGTGGAACCGGTCCTTGTTCGGGAAGAAATCCTGGGTGTACCCCTTGATCACCTTCCCGTCGGCATATCGGACGACCACTTTCACCGCATCCATAGGTACCCCCGAATTCTCATCTCAGACGTTGGACGCAAACCTGCCTCTCGCCGGCAGGCTTCTTATGTACTACATCGAGCAAATTCTGCGCCACTTCTGATCGTGGCATCTAACTTTCTCCCCTGGACCTTCATCCCTTTTTTCTTGACACCCCTGCGCCCCTCCCCTATACTCCCGCCGGCTTTTTCGCTTCACGCGAAGCCTGTGTATTCGGGGAGAGAGTGCCTTCGCTTCATGCATAAAATCATGGTGATTTCCGACACCCATGACGATCGCGACGCGATCCGGGGCGTCATGAGATATCTGAAGAGCTTCAAGGTGGACCGGATCATCCACCTCGGCGACTATTACGACGACGCCGACATCCTGGAGCAGGCCGGCTATCCCCTCACACGGGTCCCGGGCACGTGGGACACCGCCTACTACCCCGACCCCGAGGTGAACAATCGCAAATTCATCGAGATCGCCGGCTGGCGGATCTTTCTCACGCACACCCCCGAGTCCCACTACAACGACCTGGCCGACGACATCAAGCCCGAGACCATCGTCGGCAGCGGAAAGGCCGACATCTTCCTCTTCGGTCACACCCATATTACTGAGATCCGCCGCCGCAACGGCACGGTCTGCATCAACCCCGGGCACATGAGCAGCGACGAGAGCCGGGGCTGCCCCTTGACCTTCGCCCTCCTGGAGATCGATCCCGAGCAGTTGACCGTCAGCATCTTCCAGCTCCCCGGACCCCACCCCCGCATCCGGAAATCTTACCGGAAGAGCGATCTGAGGTAGTCTTTACCGCACCGTCGCGCTCACACCCGCTCCAGGAACCATCCACCCCCACTTCGCAAAAATCCGCTCGCCTTCCTTCGACAGCAGGAAATCGACGAACTTGCGGGCCAATGGGCCCTTCTTCCCTTTCTCGGTGAGGGCGATGCCGCAGTCGCGGTGGATCACGTAATCGGGCCCCATGGAGACGAGATCGGCGATCGTGGGGTTGGCCACCTGCCAGATGTTCCAGATGAGCCAGGCGTCGATCTCGGGCTTTTCGACCCAGGTCTTCTTCCCCTCGGCACTGTTGGCTGCATAGGCCACGATGTTCTTCCGGAAAGCACGCACCGTTTCCATGCTGCCCTGCCTTCCTGCCACGTCCTCCCAGAGTCCCGCCTGGCCCGCGCCCTGGACGACGAGCACCTTTGTGCCCGGCTTCAGAAGATCGGTGAAGTGCCGGATCCGTTTCGGGTTGCCGGGCCTCACCAGGATCGCCGAGGGCCTGAGGTAAAGCGGCGTGACCGTCGCGACATCGATGCGCCCCTCCATGGCAACGATGAAATCCGTCATCATGTACTCGGAGCCGCTGTAGATCATGTCGGCATCGGCTTTCGCCTTCGCGAGCCACTGGCCTGTAGGTCCCGCCGTGGCCTCAATGAGGATGCCATTGGCCTTGCCGAATACCTCGGCGGCCTCCTTCATGGCCGGGGCCGGGCCGCCCGGTCCGTAGAGATAGAGAACTTCCCCGGCGGCCACTGCCGCGGGAACGGCCAGCAGGGCAAACAGTGCCAGGATCGCCGCAAATCGACATCCGCTGCGCTTCATGTGCCTTTCTCCTTATGGTATACGGTTAACGAAGAGGTTTTGTGAGCTTCCAGTCCTTGCGCCGCTCGTCGGGGTCGCGGGTGGGATCGTACAGGGTGTCGTTGGAGTAGATGTACTCACCGCTCGAGTTGACCCAGCGCATCTTCCAGTCGCTCGTGTCGCGCTCCGTCTTCCCCGTATAGGGGTTCTTGTAATCGTTCTTGCCGGTAAGAGTCAGGTACTGATCCGTCTGGATCTCCTTGCGGGTGCGGTCGCGGTGGGCCACGATCTCCCGGTCGATCCGGTTCATGTCCTCCAGGACCCTCCTGGCTGTATCGGCCCGCTGGCCCTGGCCCTTCATCTCGCCCGCCACCCACTGGGGGTTGAACTGCACGGAGTTGGAGACGATGTCGAGGATGGGTTTCCAGTTGTCCGCCTCGCCCGCCGGGGCGCGCATGAGAGTCGTGAAATCGTTGGACCAGGCCGCCATGGATGCCCGCGCATCGACGAGGACCGTGTAGAGAAGCTCCTTGTAACGTGTCCCGCCTTCGGCGTACTCGACGACCATGAACCCGGCGTGAAAGGTCATGGGCTTCACGCCCGCCTGGGCGAGCTGCGAGTTCAGGGGCGCCGCGGCACGGGCCACGGCCGCAGCCAGCTTCGGGAGCGGCTCCTTGCGGACGATCTTCACGTCCTTTGCCCCGGGATGCACCTGTTTGAATGTGTAGCCGAGGAAGCCCTCGACATTGGGCATGCGGACGACGGTCATCCCGTTGTAGTTCGCCCCCGGGCCGTGTGTGGGGGGGACGATGGGGCCGTCGGCATAGTTGATCTTGGGGAGGCGCCGGAGCATGACGGTGCCGCTGCGGTCGCTCTTGACGGCGATGTCGCACTTGGCCTCGACGGAGTTGGCGGGACCGCCGGCCCGCGAGGGATCAACCCGGTAAATCCCCCCTTCCACGAGCCAGCCCTTCGGCACGAGCATCGTGAAGGCATTCTCCTTCGGCTCAGCCACCCGCTGGAAAATAACCGTTGCGGGGACGCTTTTTGCCGCGCAAACCAGGGATGGATTGAGTCCCGGAAAAATGAACGCCCACGACATCAACAGCAGAGTGATTCTCCTCACCATGAATCTTTCCCCCTCGTGCATGTCTGCTCTTTCATAACCGCCTGCAACTCTTCCACGCCCGTTCGTTCGCACTGCCGAATTTTTTACCACGATTGACCACGGAAAACATCTCCCTTTTAATCATTGACATTCCCGCCGTTTTTCTTTCGCCAGGTCTTATAGGAACCGCAGCCCGTCCCCCCGTATCGGTACCGGCCTACCCCGCGAATGAATCCATGGACGACGAATCGAGACGGCATTTTTCTGATAACCTGCCTTTGCTTTGCCATCGCAGGCTGCGGCTCGCCCATTTTCGCTCTCTGCCAGGGATACAGCGACTACAAGCGCGCGATAGGTTCGTTTCAGCCGCAGGCGAGTAACCGCGATCCGAAGCTCGCCGCCAACATCAGCCCTAACTTTGAGACCGCCTATTTGAAACAGCACCACAGCGGCGCGCTGAAGAGACGCGTGGAGTCCCTGTGGGAATGCATAGGGACTGACACAGTCTCAGCGAAGCGAATAACAAAGGGGGCATCACCCGATGCCCCCTTCTATCCTTCCTGCCACTTTTGTTTTGAAACGCTCTGCTAGATCGCCAGGTAGCGGCTGCACTGAAACCCCTTGCCCAGCTCGCACCACACGCAGACGCCTGGCATTTTCTGGGCGTCGGCGTTGAGCTGCGAGTCGCACTGGCCGCAGAGCCTCTCCTCGCCCTTCTTCATGAGTCCGCCGCAGGGGGTGACCGACATGGGGCAGAACATGATGCAGCCGTTGCAGTTCTTGCAGTAGTCCATGAGCCTCCCCGGGGGGTGGTCGACATGGCGGTCCTTGCCGCGGCCGATGAACCCCAGTGCGTTGGCCTTCGCCCGTTCCTTGCAGATGCGCACGCAGCGGCCGCAAAGCACGCAGTTTTCGTTGCGGAAGGGGTAGCGTACATCCTTCACCCCGCAGCGGACGGCGACATCCTGGATGGCCTTGGAGTTCGGTGCCGAGGCCACGAGAAGCTCGGCGATGTTCTTGCGCATTTTCAGAATTTTATCCGTATTGCTCCGGATCACCATGCCTTCCTCGACCAGAAGCGTGCAGGAGGCCGTGACCTTGGAGCGGCCGTTCTTGACCTCCTCCACGATGCAGAGGCGGCAGGCGCCCATGTCGTGGATGCCCGGAATGTGGCAGAGGTGGGGGATGCAGACGCCGACATGAATCGCCGTGTCGAGAACGCTCGTCCCTTTTTCCGCCCTCACGGGGGCCCCGTCAATCGTCACATTTACGTATTGCAACATAGTTCACACTCCTCTCAGCGAACCGTGATGGCGTCAAACTTACAGTCCCCGATGCATATGCCGCATCGCTGGCACAGCCCGGTATCGATGACATGGGGCTTCTTCTTCTCTCCCGTGATGGAGTCGTGCGGGCAGGCCTTCAGGCAGACGCCGCAGCCCGTGCATTTCTCCCCGTCAATCGAGTACGTGACCAGGGCCTTGCAGACAGCCGCAGGGCAGCGCTTCTCGTGGACATGCGCCCGATATTCCTCCATGAAGTACTTCAGCGTCGAGAGCACGGGGTTCGGGGCCGACTTCCCGAGCCCGCACAGCGAAGACTCCGCAACCGTCTCCGCCAGTTCCTGAAGCAGATCGAGTTGCTCGGGGCGGCCATGGCCCTCGGCGATGTCCGTGACGATCTCGAGCATCCGGTCGATGCCCACGCGGCACGGGACGCATTTTCCGCAGGATTCGTCCTGGAGGAAGTTCAAGAAGTAGCGCGCCACGTCGACCATGCACGTCTTGTCGTCCATGACGACCAGGCCGCCCGAGCCCATCATCGATCCGGCTTCCCAGAGAGCATCGAAATCCACGGGAAGGTTGAACATGCTCTCGGGCAGGCACCCGCCCGAGGGGCCGCCCGTCTGGACAGCCTTGATGCTGTTTCCATTCTTGGGCCCGCCGCCGATGTCGAACACGATGGTGCGCAGCGTCGTGCCCATCGCGACCTCGACCAAACCCGTGTTCTTCACCTGGCCCGTGAGTGCAAGAATCTTCGTGCCCTTGCTCTTTTCGGTGCCGCGGGAGGCAAACCACTTTGCCCCGTTGAGCATGATGGACGGCACGTTGGCCCAGGTCTCCACGTTGTTGAGCACCGTGGGCCTGTTCCAGAGCCCTTCCTTCACGGTGTGGACGTCTTTTGCACGGGGCTCGCCGACCTTTCCCTCGATGGAAGTCATGAGCGCCGTGGACTCGCCGCAGACGAAGGCACCGCCGCCGCGGGCGATCTCGACGTCGAAGGAGAAGTTCGACCCGAGGATGTTCTCACCCAGAATGCCATACTCCCGGGCCTGCTGAATGGCAATCCGGGCATGCTTGACGGCCAGAGGGTATTCCCGGCGCACGTAGATGTAACCCTTGCGGGCGCCGACGGCCCTGGCACCGATCATCATCCCTTCGAGCACCTGGTGCGGGTTGGCCTCGAGGAGGCAGCGGTCCATGTAGGCCCCGGGGTCGCCCTCGTCGGCGTTGCAGATCACGTACTTTTCATCGCCCGGCGCCTCGTGGGCCTCCTCCCACTTGCGGCCCGTGGGAAACCCTGCGCCGCCGCGGCCGCGAAGGCCCGAGGCCTTGATCTCGGAGATGATGGCCGCGGGTTTGAATTCCTTGAGGGTCTTGGCGACGGCCCTGTAGCCGCCGACGGCAATGTAGTCGTCGATGGAGCAGGCGTCGACGAGCTTGTTGAAGTTGAGCAGTTGCCGGCCCTGGGCACTGTAGAAGGGGATTTCGGCTTCCTTCTTGACCTTCCTGCCGGAGACGGGGTCCGTGTAGAGGAACTTGTCGATGACCTCGCCCTTCTTCACCGTCCGGGACACGATGTCCTGGGCGTCGTTGGGCGTCACGTGGCAGTAGAAAAGGTTGCCCGGCTCGAAGACCATGATGGGCCCCTGCTCGCAGAAACCGTGGCAGCCCGTCACGCGTACGACCACATCCTGCATGAGTCCCTGCCTTGCCAGTTCCGCCCGAACGGCGTCGATCACCGAGCCGGCCCGCGACGCCTGGCATCCTGTCCCGCCGCAGACGACGATCGTCGTCTTGACCCGCTCGCGCTTTGCGACAAAGTGCTGCTGCAGAGTCTCCAGATCCCTGGCTTGACTGATCCTAGGCATCTTTGGCCTCCTTCTTCTTCCCGGCGGCTTTGTCGATCTTCTTGCGAAGCTTGCCGGGCGTCATGTGGTCACAGTAGGACCCGTTTTGAACGACGATGGGCCCCAGGGCGCAGGCCCCGAGACAGTTGACGCACTCCACGGTGATCTGGCCGTCCGGGGTGGTGTCGCCGGGCTCGATGCCAAGCTGCCCCCTGACCTGGTTGACCAGCAGGTGGGACCCGCGGACGTGGCAGGCAGTGCCCGTGCAGATGGTGATCACGTTCTTGCCGCGGGGTTTCAGCGAGAATGCCTTGTAGAAGTGCGCCACGCGATAGACGTCGATCAGGGGCACCCCCAGTTCCTTCGAAACCGTCTTCAGGGCATCCTCGGGCAGGTAGCCTTCCTGATCCTGCAGATCCAGCATCACCTCGATGAGCATGTGCGGCTGGCTGCGCCGTCCTTCCAGGATGGAATCCAGTTTGGTCGCGGACATGGTGACCTCCTTGATCGGGTTTTCCTTCTTGCCTTGTAGCCTATTAACTGTTATGGTGCGATCGGTAAATGCGGGTATAATGCTCATTGATTGCCTATTTTATATGGTAAGTAAGTTACACAATCACTGCCTATATAATACCCATCTTTTCTGAACCGGGGAGAATGCACCATGGCTCAAACCCGTTCGAGACGACCCCAGGGCGAGGTGCCCGCTAATTTTGACCCCCGGGATTACCTCGCCAACCTTTGGAAAATCCCCTTCATCGAGGACAAGGAACCGGAAAAGATCGACATTGCGCTCCGGGAGCGCATCAAGGAGCTCAACTGCCTCTACGGGATTGCACGGCTCGCCGAGCGACACCACGACTCGATGGACGACTTCCTGAAGGCCCTCGTGGAGCTTCTGCCTCTGTCGTGGCAGTATCCCGAGATCACCTGCGCCCGGATCGTCCTTGAGGACAGGATTTACAGGAGCCGGGACTTCAAACCGACGAAGTGGCGCCAGATATCACCCGTTCTCGCACACAACCGGCCGGTGGGAGACGTGACAATTTTTTACCTGGAGGAACGCCCTGCCGCGGACGAGGGGCCTTTCCTGAAGGAGGAACGGGTCCTGATCGACGAGGTCGCCACGCGAATCGGCGCCATCGCCGTTCGCATCGCCGCGGAGAAGGAGCTCCAGGAGATCAACAAGCTGCTTTCGCTGGAGCGGTTGGCCCTGCAGGAGGCCAACGCGGCCCTTCGCGCCGTCCTGGCCAAGATTGAAGACGAAAAGAAGCAGATCTATCGCGACATGCAGGTCAACATCGAAAAGGTCATCATGCCGATCCTCCACGCCCTGTCCGTCGAGGTCCCGAAGGCCCAGCGCAAGTACGTGGAGATCCTGCGCAACAGCCTCGAGGAAACGACGTCGCCCTTCATCAGCAAGGTCGTGAACCACTACCACTCGCTCTCCCCCACGGAGATCAGCGTCTGCAACATGATCCGCAACGGGATGCGCACCAAGGACATCGCGCACCTCCGGGGAGTGAGCGCGGCCACCGTCAACCGCCACCGCGAGAACATCCGGAAAAAGCTGAGAATCACCAACGACCAGGTGAACCTGGCGACGTACCTGCAGTCGCTGACGTAACAAGAAGTGTCTAAGTGTTTGAGTGTCGAAGTGTCTGAGTGAAGAGAAGAAACGAATGGCGATACGGGCCTTGGAGCTTTTTTGCGGGATCGGTGGGTTTGCGGCCGCAACGGCGGTGACGAAACTCCGCGTGGCGGGCGCCATCGACCAGAGCCCGGCCGCGCTCGATGTCTACCGGCTGAATTTCCCCGGCCACGACGCCTGGCAGCTGAATCTTGAAAACGTGACGGCCGAAGAACTGCAAGTCTTCGGGGCCGACTTCTGGTGGCTCTCGCCGCCCTGCCAGCCCTACACAGTGCGGGGCGCAGGAAGGGATATCGAAGACCCCCGGGCACTGAGTTTTCTGAGGCTTCTGAAGGCCATCGCGGGGACGCCAGAGGAAAAGCTCCCGACGCACCTTGCTCTGGAAAATGTGGAGGGCTTTACCCGATCGGAGATGCGCAAGCGGCTGGTTGATCTTCTTTCGTGTCGGGGATACCAGATTCAGGAGTGCATGCTCTGCCCGACGGATCTTGGCGTTCCCATGCGCCGTCCGAGATATTACCTCATGGCCTCCCGCGTGCGCCTCAGTCCCCCTGTCGTGATCGTCGATATCCCGCTGAGGCCGCTCGGCGACTACCTGGACGGAATCGACGGAAACGGCATCCCTGATGAGCTGCATGTTGCCGGGGATGTATTGGCACGATTTGGCAAGGGGTTCCGCATCGTCGACCCGAAAGACCCGCTGGCCTACACGACGTGTTTCACCTCGGGATACGGCCGGTCGCTCATGCATGCGGGCTCATACCTGCGATGCGCGGGCGGGGTAAGACGTTTTGCACCGGAGGAAATCGCGAGGCTGCTGCATTTTCCGGAGGGGTTCCGCTTCCCCGGGAGAATGACCCTGCGGAAGAAATGGCACCTCGTGGGAAACAGCCTCTCCGTCGCCGCCGTTCGCAAAGTCCTTGAAGCGTTTCCCAGTCTTGTGGCATGAGAGGGGAACAAGCCGAATGACAGAGGAGAAACCCATGAGAAACATCGCCGTGTGGTTCGAGATCCCCGTGAAGGACATGGAGCGGGCAAGGCTTTTCTACAGCAACATGCTGGGCTACGACCTGCCCTTGCAGGACCTGGGCGGGGTGCTGATGGCCTTCTTCCCCATGGAGGGACACGGAAACAGCGGCGCCCTGATCATGGGCGACGGCTATGAGCCTTGCGAGCGGGGCACCGTGGTCTACCTCAACGCCGGGGAAGACTTGAATGAATCGCTCGAGCGCGTAGAGCCCGCGGGCGGGAAGGTCGTCGTCCCGAAGTCGAAGATCACAGACGAGCAGGGCCACTTCGCACTCTTCCTAGAGAACGGGGGAAAGATCGTGGGACTGCACTCCATGAAATAGTAAACAGTAATTGGTAACTGGGAATTGGGAAAAAGAGAGGCCGCGGGTGTATCTTCCCGCGGCCTCTTTCGTATCAGCCCCCTGTGCCTTTAGCCTTTAGCCTTTAGCCTGTAGCCTGTAGCCTGCCTTTATGGGTTCATCTCGTAAGTATCCTTCAGCGCATACACGTAATTGTTCAGAACCCTTTCGTAGCGAGCCTCGTCGACGGCGGGCTTGCGGATTATCTTCATGCACAGTTCCATCTGCTTCTCGGTG
>CAZUBX010000037.1:0-29572 GCA_964619035.1 uncultured Syntrophaceae bacterium
CTTCGGGGAATTGAACCCGGAGAGATTAAACGGCTGACGTGCGATGCAAAAGACGAGAACGGCGCTGACGCCGGGCCTGATCGCGATTGTCGGATTTCTCACGGTCTGCCCCGTCGTCATGCTCATCCTGGGGAGCTTCAGCGAGGGGCTGGGCACCTTCGGTACTTTTACCCTGGATAAATACGTCCAGGCCTACACCGACCCGGCCTTTGCAGACATCCTCGTCAGTACGGTGATCTTTACCCTCGGCTCGGCCCTCGTTGCGACGGGGCTCGCCCTGTTTCTGGCCTACCTGAACACCCGGACCAATATCCCCTTCAAATTCATGTTCGGGATCATCTCCCTCATCCCGATGATGGTGCCGCACATCCTGTTTGCCGTCAGCTGGGTTCTCCTGCTCAACCCGTCCAATGGCATGATCAACCTTTTCCTGAGACAGGTCCTGGGTTGGGAGGGGGCGGCGCTCAACATCTACACGCTCAAGGGGATGATCCTCGTAGAGGGGCTCCTCGATCTGCCCATCGCCTACCTGGTCATCGCCCCCGCCATGGCGGCTTTTGACGTCTCCCTCGAGGAATCCTCCAGGGTCTGCGGGGCATCGAACTGGCGAACACTCTTCCGCGTGACGCTGCCGGTCCTGCGGCCGGCCATCCTTGCCGCGATGACGCTCGTCATCGTCCGGAGCCTCGCCTCCTTCGCCGTTCCTTCCGTCATCGGCATGCCGGGACAGATCTACGTGCTGGCCACGCACATCTACCGCATCGTCGCCACCGGCTACGCTACGGACTACGGGATGGCGGCGGCGGTGGGGATGAGCGCCCTGGCCGCCTCCATCACGCTCATCGTCCTGTACCGGCGCCTGACCCGGGAAGGCGAGAAGTACGTGACCGTTTCCAGCAGGGGCTACCGGCCGAGCGTGATCGATCTCAAGGGGGCCCGGTACCCGCTCTTCGGGATCGTCGCCCTGATCTCCTTCGTGCTGATCGTCTTGCCGGTCATCGTCCTGTTCTACACGTCGCTCGTACCCTACGTGATGACGCCGAGTGCGAAGGCCTTCGCGATGATGAGCTGGAGGCACTGGCTGGCGGTCCTTAAGGACCCCGTTTCCCTGCTTGCCCTGAAGAACAGCCTTTACCTCGGCATCGGCGGGGCGACGCTGGGGATGATCCTCTCGTTCTTCGTCGCCTATGTGATCGTCAAGGTCCGGACGAAGGCCTCGGGCTTTCTCGAGTCCCTGAGCTTCTTGTCTTTCTCCTTCCCGGGGATCGTCGTCGGGATCGGCTTCATGTGGTTCTTCGTCCAGACGCCGCTGTACTCCACGATCTGGGCCCTGCTGATCGGCTACATCGCCACTTACCTGCCCTATGGCCTGCGGCCGCTCACCAGCGCTTTCGTCCAGATCCACGGCAACCTGGAGGAATCCTCGCGGGTCTGCGGCGGCGGGCCGCTCTACACCATGCGCAGGATCGTCCTTCCCCTGCTGGTCCCGGGGATCGCTTCCGGGTGGATCCTGATGGCGACCATGTTCGTCCGGGAGCTGAGCCTCTCCGTCGTCCTCTCTCGGCCCGGCACCGAGGTCCTGGCCGTCCAGATCCTCCGGTTCGCCGAAGACGGGCTGTGGGGAAGGCTCTCGGCCCTGGGGATCCTGATGATCTTCATCTCCACGGCCCTGGTGGTCATTGCCTCCCTGATCGGGAAGAAGCTGACAAAGAGGGACTAGCCGGAACCGGAATAGAAAGCCCCGGCGGCTGTTGCCACCGGGGCACCGTGTTCCTGTTGCTGGCGTGCCTGTCCTCATTATTGGAAGATCTTCGGCACCCCGAGAACCTTGATGGGATCCTCGCCGGGCTTCAGGCCCATCAGCTTCACGAGCTCCGGCCGGATCTTTTCCCACTGCTCCTTCGCGAGTTCCTTTCCCTTTTCCGTCTTGGCTTCCTCGTAGAGACGGAAGAAGACATAATACACAATCTGAGCTTCTTCCTGCGTGCTCTTGGCCCCCCAGCGTTTCTTCGCGAGCTCCCGCCACTTGCTGCCCTCGGGGACCACCGACTCGTAGACGAACTGGGAGATCAGGTCAGCATCGTGGGCGATTTTGGCGATCTCGTTTTCCGGCTCGGGATAGATCACCTGCCAGGCACCCTTGCGTCCGGCCGCAGCGTCCACGGAATCCCGGAAATACCAGTACCCGGTGGAGTGCTCCAGGACGGCTACTTGGATCATGTCGACATCCTTCGCGGAGAACTTTTCCCTGGCTGCGATCTCACCGGCCGTCAGAGCGCCCGTGATGTGGTGGATCAGTCCGAGATTCCCGCCGACCTTCGGGTTTTTCAGCACGGCCTCGTCGCCCCAGAACCCGGGAGAGTTCTTGAAGTATCCCGCCTTTTTCAGCTTTGAGACCATCGCGGTTGCCTTCGCGAGCATCTCGGGGTTCGTCAGGACGGCCGCCTTGTCCTCCTTGCTGATGTTGTGGAGGATGTCCGTCGCCACGGCCAGCTTCCGCTCATGGTTGGACAGCGGCTTTGCCATCTCGTAGGCCAGGGCCGAGCATACGCGGTTGTGGAGGATGTCGGCCTCGGGGTCCTTGAGCTGCTTGACCGTTGTGTCGATCATGATGTCCATCAGACCCTGAAGCTCCGGGAATTCCTTGAGGTATGCTTTCTCCCAGGCCAGGTAGGGCTCCGGGAGACTGTACTTGTCCTGCGTGGCGGCCACTGCAATGCCGGCCACCCCGAAGACAAAGGCCAGGGAAATCACGCAAATGATGAATCTATTCCGGTTCTTATCCATGGTCCGTCCTCCTCTTGCAAAATGTCTAATCCCATTTCCCGGATAACTCAATAGCACGGATTTCATATAATTTTCACATGTATAGTCATGTCCGTCAACCATGAATCGGGATACGGTAATGGCTGTAAACCGATTGCCTCGTCGAGCGTTTTACCAGGCAAGAGATCAAAACGATTCAAGGTCAGCGGCTGGTTGGAGCCAGCCGGGAGATTTACAAAAAGGGAGAGGAACCGAACATGAAACGCATTCTAATTGCCATGATGATCACCCTTATCGCTGCAACCGCAGCAAACGCATCCGACGTGGGCGTGTCCGTAAGCATCGGCCAGCCGGGCTTTTACTTGAACATCGGCAATTTCCCTCCGCCGGTCGTTTACGCGCACCCGGTCGTGGTCCGGCCCGCGCCAGCCCGCGTCGTTTATCAGCCGGTCTACGTGCACGTGCCCCCGGGCCATGCGAAGCACTGGCAGAGAGCTCACTACGGTCACCCTGTTTATTACAATGACAGGCGGTACTACCATTAACAGGAACACCACGACGGCGATCATGAACCGGGCTGAAGCATTCTGAAAACCGTATATCAAGAAGGCAGCCTGTGCATATAGAGACAGAAAAGCAGGGTCATTGCTGACCCTGCTTTTCTGCTTTTGACAGGACGATGACGTTTCCTTTGGCGATATCGTTATGTCCCGGGCTTGTATGCCCCACAGCTGACGATAAAATCTCCATATTTTTCGAAATACGCTGCTTTGGGTTCCACCTTCTTGCTAACGGGATTTAGGAATACATAATCCTGCCAACCTGAACCCTTGGCTTTGGCCATTTCGACTCGCTGTTTAACAACTAGATTTCCAGCGTCGTCTTTCGAGTCCATGAAATTTTTTCCAATTCTTTCTTTATTGGCACCATGGGCAAGGCACGTCCCATTCATGTCGTAGACCATGATATACAGGTCCCTGTCAACGAACTTCCCCTTGGGGTTATTGAATTCCGCAAAGGCCTTTTCCTGGCCGTTTGCCTTGATGTAGGCGATGGCCGCCTCGACCATTTTCTTTGCCTCCGCAGGGGTGCCGCGCTGCTGGGCAGAGACCGAAACAGCCACAAACAGACAAAGAACAACAGCGATTACTGCTTTTTTGTACAACATCTTGTTGCCTCCCGTCTTGAGTTTGGGCGGTTGAGTTGCACTATCCGCGGAACAATATCCTTTCTTCTGGTGCAAATGGACTTTTGAGATGGGTCGTTATTTAACCCTCTCCCAAACGAAGACGGATGTCCTGAGCTTTCCATCCAGCGCTCCGACGGCCGGTTCCGCGCTCTGGATCATCCTGTTCCCTTCGAAGTTGACGGTCCGCACCTGTTCGGTCCCATTCCAGCTTTCATTCCAGGAAATGTCTATTTTTGATTTAATGGTTTTTCCATCGTAAATGTAAGTTCCGCCCCAGGCAATCAAGGTCTTATAGAGATCAACCCGCTCCTGATCGGTCATCTTTGTCACATCAGGGACATTGGGCCGTTTGTCATGAACCATTATGCAGAGCACGCGGCCATCCCTGCCGTAAGTCAGATAGCCCTTAGGCGCTTTCCCGAACATGTCCGACGTTTCACCCGTTGACACAACCGTTCTCTTCCAGCTGACCAGCCGCCATGTTCCATACAACTCATCGGCAGCAAGAGCCGTGGCAGATACGAACAGCACCAGCACCAATCCCGTGAGAAGCGATATCGCTTTCCTCGAAATCATGGTCATCTCCTCCTTATTCCCTTTCCGTGTTCTGGCCGGTTATGGGGAGAAAAGAACGTCGTTAAATGAGCTCGGTATCCCGCCTTTGCTGCTTCTGTGAGACGACTTCCCGATAAAGCTCCTACGCGGTGATGACGTATTTTGTGCCGGCGGTGTTGATGATGAACTGATTGGGCATCTCCTTGCTGAATGCTTCAACAGCCTCGAATCCGGTGCAATGGGTCGGCACAATGTATTGCGGATTGATCGCTTTGATATCGGCAACTGTCTTTTGAATGACCTCCGGTTTGGCGCCGGTCAAATGGAACCCGCCCATCACCAGGTACACTTTTTCGATTCCGGTTATCTTCTGCGCATATTTCACGGTATTCACGATTCCCCTGTGAGCGCATGCTGAAAGTACAATCAGCCCCCTTCCCTTTGCATTCAGGATCACAGCTTGCTCGCCGGGGAAGGTTGTCGGCACATAGTCGTCGCCTTTCTTGTCCACAAATCTGGGCGGCACTTTTTCATAGTCCGTAACCTGTTCGACCTTGCCTGTGAAATAAGCTCCGGGGATGAACGGGGCCGGGCCTTTTATCTCCACGATCCTGATAAAACCGAGCCCTTCGACATCCTCTTTTTTCAGACCCAGCATGCTGATGACATTCCCATTGGGCAACCTCTGATACGTTCCCACAAAGAAGGGCTCTCCGACATAAAGAGGAATGCCTTTTCGGAACGAATCCTTATTTGCTTTCATGATCTCAAGAAAAGCCTGCTGATGATCCCAATGGTCGTGGCTGATCCCAAGGGCTTCGACTCTTGCCGGATCAACCTTCAGGAGCTTCATGTTTTTCATGACCCCCTGGGGATCCGAGCCAAAATCGAAAAGGCAGCAGTGAGATTTCCCGTCGACAACGGTTTCTATCTGGTAGGCCAGGCCGTGCTCGCCGTGCGGTGCCGTGTCCAGCGGCGAAACAACTCGCTTGAGCCGCTTGGCTATCTTCTCGTCTGCTCGGCCGGCATCAACATAATTGTCGGCAAGGACCGTGATCATGATACTGTCGGCTTCCGGGATCTTGATCACCCCTTGCGCCCAGGAGGCTTCTGGAAATAGATTCCCCGCGAGAAGAACGGTGCCCGTAACTGCCGTCGCATTCAAGAATTCTCTCCTTGTCATTTCGTTGTCCATTCCTTCCTCCTTTCCGGAATATGTCTATGAGCTTATGTAAAATGTGCGGAATCGCAGCGAACCAGATTGAAAGCGCCAGGAGCAATGCCGCAGGGAGCAGGATGGCCCCAGAAATGTCATCCGCAGACAGAAATGGCCCCGATGGAATCCTGGATTCCAGAGGAGCCATTCATATGGGCATCTTGAGCTGACAGCCGAACATACGACATCCCTGAGGCAGCTTAGTCGGGAGGTTAGAGGTGAAATTACAACGTTCACTGCATCGCAGAAAGCAAGAAAGCGCTACGAAGAGAAGCGTACAGGGGAAGGAAAATTCTCCGATGTAAATTTGCGAAAAAAGCATAGCATTGCCCAGGATGAAGTCAAGCGAATTCCCGGGCATGACGAGTTCTAAACACTCCTTACCGGGGAGGAACAAGGGATCGTTTCCGGATCAAGTGCTTTTCGAGGGCCGGTTCGTCAGGTAAATCCCCGAGAGCACCAGGGCCGCCCCGATGAGAAGGGATGCATCGATGGTCTCCCCGAGCAGGAAGAAGGACATGATGACGGCGCTGATGGGCACGAAGTTGATGAACACCGCCGACTTCGATGGGCCGATCTGTTTTATTCCCTCGTAGTACCAGACAAACCCGAGGCAGGTGCCGAAAAAGCCCAGGTACACAATCGAGAGCCAGGCGGGCATCGAGTAGCTTCCGAGGTTTCCCGCCATGCCCTCGAACAGGGCCGGAGGCAGCAGGGCCGCGGCGCCGAAGAGGCAGGCATAGGTCACCGCCGAGACGGGCAGCACGTCCTTCATGACGATTTTGCCGATCAGCGAGTAGGACACCCAGCTCAGCACGCAGCCGAAGATGAGGATCTCCCCACGGCCGAGCCCGCCCTGCAGGATGTCGGCAGGATTCCCTCTTGAGATCACGTAAACGGCGCCGCTGACAGAGAGCACGATGCCGATTATTTTCAGCAGGGTCATTCGCTCCCCCCGGAACAGAAGCGCCGCAAAGAGGGAGATGAATACGGGGTTTGAGGCCACGATGACGGAAGCGCGGCTGGCCGCAACGGTCTGCAGTCCTGTCAGGAAGAAGATGTTGTAAAGGAAAACGCCTGTCATCCCCGAGAGGAAGACGAGAAGAAGCTGCTTTTTTCTCAGAGGTTGCAATCTTCCCTCGAAGTGCCAGACCAGGGGGATCATGCACACCGAGGCCACGAGAAACCGCAGGAAGGACCCCGACCAGGGTTGCACCTCCTGGGCAAGGATGCGCCCTGCAATGAAGGTCCCGCCCCAGAAGACGGCCGTGAGGAAGAGTTTGAAGTAGATCATCCGAGAAATTTCCCCGCAAGCCAGTACAGGGCCATCCCCAAAATCACGGTTCCGCCCAGCGACCGTGTCCGCAGGGCGAACAAAAAAACAGGAACCGCCACGAGCAGGTCATTGTTCCAGAGAGACATTTGCCGCGGCTCCCCTGCCGTCACCAGGGCCGGAAGGATCAGGGCGCTCAGGATCGCCGCGGGGATCAGGTCGAGCCACTCCTCGAGCCAGCGGGGAAGCGTTCGCTGCGAAAGCGCAAAGAGCGGCAACCAGCGGGGAACGTAAGTCACGAGGCCCATCCCGAGACAAAGAATTATATAATCCATCGTGATCATTGGGAGCCTCTCTGCCGCGTGATCTGAGGGTAACGCCTCCGTATGTACAGCCCCGCCGTTGCCGCGATCACCGAGGCGGCAACGATGTAGCTGTTGCCGGGGATGAGGAGAGACAGGACAACTGCGGCTGCTCCGGCGATGAGGCCCGTCAGGACGTAAAGCCTTCCGCGAAGCTGGTAGACCAGAAGGCACAGGAACATGCCCATGAGCGCATAGTCGATCCCGAAGGCATGGGCCGGGATGAGGGCACCGCCGAGCCCGCCGATGACGGTGCTTGCCACCCAGAAGGCATTGGTGACGTGGTTGACGGTCAGCGCCCGCTTCCAGTCCCAGTTTCCCTCGCGGAACCGCACCAGGTTCAGGGCAAAGCTCTCGTCGGTGATCCCGTAAGCGAAAAGAGTTAGCCAGCGCTTGTGGACCCCCCTCAGGTAGACGGAAATGGCGGAGCTCATGAGCAGGTGGCGAAGGTTGACGGTAAAGGCCGTGACGACGATGGCCGCAATCCCCGCACCTGTGCCCAGCATGGCCACGGCGATGAACTGGGCGCTTCCCGCGAAGACCAGCACAGACATGAACCCGATCGCCAGCGGTGAAAGGCCCGCCTTCTGGGCAAGCACGCCGAAGGCCAGGCCGATGGGAACGTATCCCAGGCAGATGGGCCAGGCGGCGCGTATGCCGTCTTTCAGAATGGAAGCTTTGTCCGTTGTCGCTGCAGGAGTTGGCATCTAGATTTTAAATTCCGCCACGATCGGCGTGTGATCCGAGGGCTTCTCGGCTTTGCGGGGCTCCAGATCGATATAGGCGTCAACCGACTTCTTCGCCAGCGGTACTGTGGCCAGGATGTGATCCACGCGCCAGCCCAGCCCCCTCTCCAGCGACTTGGGCACCCGGTAATCGAAGAAAGAATACTGGTTGGGCTCATTGGGGTGATGCTTGCGGAACACGTCCACGAATCCCCAGGCAGTCACCTCGTCGAAGGCCTCCCATACCTCGGGCGTGAAGTCCACATGCCCCAGGAGCCTCTTGGGGTTGTGCACGTCAATTTCCTCGCGGGCCACGTTGATGTCCCCGCACCACAAAAGCGGCTGATCCGGCATGTAGTGCTTGGCGAAGAACGTCTTGAGACGTTTGAACCACTCGAGCTTGTAGACAAACTTCGGGCTTTCCCGCTCTGACCCCTGGGGGACGTAGGTGTTCACGACGGTGATCCCCGAATAAACGGCCCGAATCAGTCGGTCCTCGTCGGCA
Source organism: uncultured Syntrophaceae bacterium (assembly GCA_964619035.1). Taxonomy (GTDB): domain Bacteria; phylum Desulfobacterota; class Syntrophia; order Syntrophales; family UBA2192; genus UBA2192. Next base: position 8,592 of record CAZUBX010000037.1, read on the forward strand.
GGGCCTCCGTCGTCGAGGCCGAAGGCCACCTTGTCGGGCTTCTCCAAGGAGACGATGGCCACCCCGTTGTAGCTTTTTCCCCCGCGGAAGACTACCTGCCACCCGGCATCCTCGAATTGCTTTACAGGAAACGTTGCGTCCTCGGTCTTGGTTTCCTGGAGGCAGAGAACCGAGGGCCGGTTCTTCTCGAGCCAGGGCAGCACAATATGCAGGCGGCTGCGCACCGAGTTGACGTTGTATGTGGCGATCTTGAAGGTCTTCATGTTCCCCTCCTTGGCGGGCATGCGGTCCCGAGAATATCACAGATTTCGGCTTATCAGGAAGCGCGAATTCTGGTAAGGAAAAGCGGCTGTGTGGGGGAGAGGGAGATCAGGGGAGGATTTATTCACATGTCACAGGAAGTCTGTCAAACCATAAAGGACCTTCTCCGGCAAATGGGGATTCCATACGACGAGATCGAGCACGCGCCTGTGGGATCCTGCGAGGAGTCACTTGTCTTCCGCGGTCAGGCCGGCTGGAGGGGCGCGAGCAGCAAGTGCATCCTCCTCAAGGCCAAGGGGAGATACTACCTTGTGGTCACGACGGCCGAAAAGGAGATCAAGGCCCGGCTCTTCAAAAAGGAGTTCGGCACGAAAGACATCCGGTTTGCCAACCGGGAGGAACTGATGGAAGTGACCGGTTGCGACCCCGGCTCGGTTCCTCCCTTCGGCCACAGGGACCCGTCGCTTCCTTTCTACGTGGACGAAAACATCCTGCGGGAAGAGCACTTCATGTTCAACCCCGCCATACCCACAAAGAGCTTCCGGATCGGCACCGGGGATCTCCGGCGGATCTATGCTGCCATCCCCAACCCCACCAACACCTTCGGCGAGGACGAAGAGGAGCGATTCGTAATCCGGAAAGTGGAGAAGACCGCATGAATCAGAATAACCCGAAACATGGCGACATTCATGCACAGGGCTTCTTCGGGCCAGAGCCGATGACGGTCCTTACGGATGTTCTTCTGGCGGTAGTGGCCATCTTCTTCGGCGCGAGGATTTATGGCGTCTCGGCCGCCCCGGTTCACTTCTGCTTTGCGCTGTCTTTCTTCCTGATCGCCCTGGGTGCGCTGGCGGGGGCGACGATCCATTCCATACGGCATACCCCTCTCGTGTCCTGGGTGCCGCTCCTGTGGCGCATCACGGGGATTGCCGTCGGAACCTCCGTGACGGCCATGCTGGCCGCGACCTTTTATCACATCCTTCCTGCCGACTATGCCGACCTGCTCCGGTGGACCGTCCTGGGCCTCTCGATCATCTATGCCGCATGGATCTGGCGCGACTATCGCTTCCGCAACGTCGTCGTCTTCTACTCCATCTGCATGGCTTTCGTCCTTGGGGCCATGGGGCTGAGCTACGTCTCGACGGGCTCGCCGGGGGCGAAGCTCATCGCCGTCGGGATCCTCATCAGCTTTGGCGCCGCCGCCGTCCAGAGAAGCGGATTCAAGCTGGCGAGGCACTTCAACCACAATGACATTTACCATGTGATCCAGCTAATTGGTCTTTACTTCTTCTATAGAGGGGCTCTCCTGCTGTAGTGCCGCAGTGCGGCCGTTCAACAGGAATTGGGCAATTGGGATATTGGGTATCGGGAAATCAGGCATCCGGAGTCGGGATTCCGGAATTTCGAATCAAGTAAGCCTTGCAATTTGTGGGTGGGAATTTCTCCGCTCCGGTGAAATCTCGATACGCATGAGATCCTCAACCCTCGTTGCCGAAGGGATGAGGGGCGTGGGTCAAGGGTAAAGACAGACCATAAACGCAAAGAACAGATGATGGCATCCGGACCCCGTCGGTCATCTATTGTCTGCAGCCTGTTGCCTGTGGACTTTATTCTGGAATAACCTTAACGTAAACCAGCCGGGTTCTGGGCCCGTCGAATTCGCAGAAGAAGATCGACTGCCAGGTTCCGAGGACGAGGTTGCCCCCTTCCACGAGCACCGTTTCCGAAGCTCCGAAAAGTGATGCCTTGATGTGGGCCGCCGAGTTGCCCTCGCTGTGCAGGTAGTCCCCGCGCGGGGGGATCGTCTTGTCGAGTTGTGCCAGGATGTCCCTGGGCACGTCGGGGTCGGCGTTTTCGTTGATCGTCACGGCGGCCGTCGTGTGGGGGACAAAGACAAAGCAGATGCCGCTTTCGACCCTACATTCCTTGAGGATCGACCGGATCTGGGCCGTGATGTCGATCATTTGGCTGCGCGCCTGTGTCTTGACGGAAAATTGTCTCATTGCCGCCCCTCCCGGTTTCTTGAACCCGTTGCCCGGCCATCCAATCCCGGCAGCTCATTCGCTGGTTTCCCACCGGGTCCTTTTCTCAATAGCAGATTTGCCGGAGGCCTGTCATGCTAATTTGCCGGATGTGCCTGTAACAATGCCTCTTTCCCTATTCTCTGCCCCATTCGTTTCCCGGATAACCGTACCCGTCGGGTCAGGCCGGCCATCGTGACGGACAGGGGATGGGGGCGGCGCATCGCGAGGGCCCAGTCCGCGGGGTAAGTATTTGTTTTGTGGCACATATTGTGCAAACGTTGCGTTGGTTACTGTTGCCTAAAAAAGCTTGACAAACCGGCTGAAATAGATAATGGTTTCAAGGGGTTTTCTGTTCTTGCGTAACTGTATATTATTATTCGCGATTTTCGGGAATTTTTTGGAAACCCGCTCCCGGGCTGGGTTTCACGGGATTCTGTTTCCGTGACAACAGAATGCCGGAGAATGCCGGACGGGATGCCCGATTCCGGATAGCCGGGACTTTTTTGTACAAGAAGGTGAGCATGGCCTCCAATCGAGAGATTTCTTCCACGGAAAAGCTTCTCAACGTCATCCGGGGCAAGGCGAAGACGGCTTCCGATGAAGAGCCCTCCTACAAGCCTGTCGTGCCGAAGAAGAAGAAAAAGGCAAAGCCCTTTTCGTCCCTCACCCCCGCCTTCCAGCGGCCGTTGACGGTCGGGGTGGACATCGGCCACCAGGCCCTTCAAATGGCGAAAGTGGAGGAAGTGGCCGCCGATCAGTGGAACCTCGTCGACTTCCGCCTGGTACCCATTCCGGCCACGACAGCCCGGGGGAGCCACGAGTTCACCAACTTCCTGAAATCCGAGATGGGAAAATTCTGCGGGACGGCCAAGGGGATTCAGATCTGGAACCTCATGTCCTCGTCCAATGTGGACGTCCGTTTCATCAAGATCCCCAAGGTTCCCCGGAAGCAGCTCGAGAACGCAGTCTACTGGACGGCCAAGCGGGAGCTTTCCTTCGAGGACATGGACACGATCCTCGATTTCGAGGTCCAGTCCGATCTGGTGGAGCAGGGGGTCAAGAAGACCTCCGTCATGGTCTACACGGCTCCGCGCCGCGAGGTGGAGTCCGTCGTCGAGCTTTTTGCCGACGCCGGCTATCAGCTGAGCGGCCTCGCCATCGCCCCCTTTGCCATCCAGAACCTCTTCCGGACCAAGTGGATGCCGACCTACGGCGAGACCCTGGCGAGCCTCTACCTCGGCCGCGAAGGGGCCCGCATCGACATCTACTCCAGGGGAAGCCTCATCCTGACCCGGGACATCAAGACGGGCATGAACAGTATGGTGGAATCCCTCGTGGAGAACTACATCGACCGAAAGCGCCCCTCGACGAAGGACATGCGCTGGAGCGGTGCGGCGCCGGTGGATTTCACCATCACACCCACGCAGGCCCACAAACTCATCATGAGCCTCGACCCCGACGCGCCGGCTCTGACCCCCGACGACGCGGGGCATGATCTTTCGGAAGAGGACATCTTCGACATGGTCCGCCCCGCCCTGGACCGCCTCGTGCGCCAGGTGGAGCGCACCTTTGCAAATCTGGGAGGGGAGAAGGTGCTCCGGGTCTACCTCTCGGGAGTCGTAAACGCCTACCGGCCCCTCATCGAATACATCGGGGAGCAGCTCGGCATCGAAAGCGGGGTCATGGACCCGCTGGATCCTTCCATCCCCTTCATCTCGGGATTCACGGCGTCTGCCACGGCCTCCGAGAAGGCCTCGCTGGCCGCCGCGGTGGGCCTTGCCCTTTCGGACAACACGAGGACCCCCAACCTGCTGTTCACCTACAAGGCAAAGGAGAAGATGGCCACGGTGAGCCGGGTGAACCGGGTCATCCTGTTCTCTCTGGCCGGCATCATCATCACGGGGCTTACGGCCTTCGCCTGGCAGGAGCGCATCGCCTCGACGAAAAAAGCAACCGTCTCCGATCTCAACCAGCAGCTCTCGTCGCTCAACCTGATGGTCGACACGAAGTTGATCCTGCAGATGGCGGCCAAGGACCGTGAGGAGCGGCGACTGAAGAAGGATTACGGTGACCGGTATTTCGGGATGGCCCTCATCAGCGAGCTCTCCGCCCTTACACCCGAGAACGTGCGCTTCCTGAAGCTGAAGAGCACTCTCGGCCGGCCGGAACAAAAGGCCGCAGCGGGAGCCAAGGCAGCTGAAAAGGGGAGCCCGGCGGCCAAGCCTGCCGAGGCCGTAGTGAAGACCCTGGAGATCGACGGGATTGTCATGGGAGAGCGGAGCATGCTCGACGGGTATCTCTCGAGCTACGTGCTCAAGCTGAAAGGGTCGCCCCTGGTCAAGGAAGCGACGGTCCAGAAAAGCGTCATCGAGGCGCTGCAGCAGAACAAGGCCGAGGGCGAAGTCCTTCACTTCGTCCTGAACGTAAAGCTCCAGTAGGATCAATCATGGAACGGAAGAAACCATTTCCCTTTGCAACGCGAAGCCTGACGCTCCTGGTCATCGGGGTGGCCCTCATCCTGATTCTCGTGTACATCGGATTTTACAACTACCGGAGCATCGCCAGGCTGGACACGGAGATCAACGAGCTCAACACAAAGATCAACACCCACCAGAGCTACGCGCCCATGACCAAGCAGCTCTTTGAGCGGATGAAGGTCAAGGCGCAGCGAAACCTCCCGTTGCCTGCGAAGACGAAACTCTCCGGGGAGCAGAAGGACCAGATTTCCCTCATCTTCAAGGACATGGCCCAGAAATCGAAATTGGAGCTCCTGTCCGTGAGCCCCGACATCAACTCGCTGGTTGGAGGCTCGGCCGCCATGCTGGTCCACGCAACCCTGAAAGGGGACTATTACAACTTCCGGAATTTCCTGATCGAGCTGGGCGACCGGCCTTTTGTCGAAAAGGTCGAGGAGATCGAGATCCAGCAGGTGCCCGGGGCCAAGGAGTTCCGGCTCAAGGTGTGGCTCGTCGTCGGCTGAACGGCCGATGCAGGCACGGGTCCGCTCAACAAGAGGAATGGCTGAATGAACAAGCGTGAAAAAATCATCGTCGGCGTCATGGTCTTTTCGATCCTGTTTGCCCTCGTCTACTTCCTGTCGCCCGCCATCACGTGGCAGGGGGCAAAGCCGGCTGAGCAGTATACGGGGTCGGAAAAGATCATCCAGGAAATCGCCGCGGAACTCAAGAAGGTGGCCTCATCGCCCAACGAAAATTATGTGATTGCCAGGGCGGAAGCGACCTGGGCGAAAGACCCCTTCTACAAGAAAGTCATGCCGGTTGCGGCGAAGGCGGGACCGGGGGGCGCGGGCGCCCAGGACATCGTCTACTCGGGCTTTGTCGATATGGGCGAGAAGAAGCTCGCCGTCATCAACGGGAACACGTACCAGGTCGGCGAGAAGCTCGATTTCGGCGGGGCCTTCTATCTGAAGAGCGTGGAGCCTTCCCAGGCGGTGATTGCCGACCGGCAGAACCAGAGAAATATCGTCATCAAACTGAAGGACGAATCATTCTAGAGGAGACAGGCCTTGAAACGCAGAGCCCTTTACCGATGGATGTGCTGGTTTTTCATTCCTGTGATCGGTCTTTCGCTGGCAGGCTGCGCGAAAGACCTCAAACAGGTGAAGGACCCCTTCTTTGAAAAATGGACCACCATGGCGGACACGTCGAAGGGTCACTCGCCGACGGGGCGGGCGCGGATCATGGACATGCCGCCCCTCGAGGAGGACGAGCTGATCACCGACGAGGCGGCCCGGAAGGAAAAGCCACTGCCTACGCGGCGCGTGTCGCTCCGGATGCACAACGTGGACATCAACGTCATCCTCCGGGCCCTGGCCCAGGCTGCGAACGTGAATATCATGCTGCGCTCCGGCGTCAAAGGGGAGACTTCCATCAACGTCGAAAACAAACCCTGGGACCAGACCTTTCAGGGGATCCTGAAAACCAACGGACTGGCCTATGCCTGGGAGGGCGACATCATCCGCATCATGACCGCGGAGGACATGGAGCGGGATTTCAAGCTGGAGTCCGCCCGGGAGCGCATGCGCGGCCAGAAGCTCCTCACCATGGTCGTCACCGTGGATTATGCCGACGCCACCAAGCTTCGGGACAGCCTGAAAGAGCTTCTCACGAAGGACAAGGACGGAAAGGTCCGCGGGTCCATCCTGGTGGACCAGCACACAAACGCCATGATCGTCCAGGCCACGCGGGACGACCTCAGGCGGATGATCCCCATGATCGAAAGGCTTGACAAGCCGACGGCGCAGATCGTCATCAAGGCCAACATCGTCGAGGCCTCGAAAGACACGGCGCGGACCCTGGGCGTTCAGTGGGGCGGCATCTACACCAACCGGGCGGGCGGCCAGAACTACTACGTGACGCCGGGCGGCTCGGGCGGATCGACGACGGCATCCCCGACGGCGGGCGGCTACACACCCGCCCTCGGATCGACGGGCATCGCGGGCCAGGGATTCGCCGGCAACTTCCCGGCCAACGCCGCGGCGATTGCCGCCGCGGGGGGTGCGGGTTCGCTGGGCCTCATCTTCGGCACGATCGGGCAAAGCATCCTGGAAGTGCAGCTCCAGGCCCTCCAGCAGGACGGCAAGCTCAACATCCTCTCGAGCCCCTCCATCACGACGCTCGATAACCAGATGGCCTACACGGAAAACGGCGAGAAGGTCCCCTACGTGGCGACGAGCACCTCGAGCGGTGTCGTCACCCAGGAGGTGAAGTTCGAGGACGTCGTGCTGCGGCTCGAGATCACGCCCCACGTCATCGACGGCAAGAACCTCAAGATGAAGATCAAAGTCAAGAAGGACGAGGTGGATTCGACGCGGACGGTCCAGGGCAACCCCTACATCATCAAGAAGCAGACGGAGACCACCCTGATCGTCCAGGATGCCGAAACCGTCGTGATCTCGGGCCTGACAAAGCAGCGGAGCCTGATGTCCAATTCGGGTTTTCCCGGACTGAAGGACATCCCGGGGTTCGGATACCTGTTCAAAACCGACAATCAGGCCGAGACGATGGAGGAGGTGCTCATCTTCATCACGCCGCACATCCTGCCGGCGCAAGTCGCAAATCAGGCGGCACCGGCCGCCACAGCACCGGCGCAGGCAGCGCCCGCAATGCCCGGCGAGGCGCCGGCACCCCCGAAGAAGGAGCCCCCCGGGACAAGCCCTGGGAAATAGAAATGAATTACTTCACGAGCCTCAACCTCGACAGGGAACCCTTCTCCAACTCACCGGAGCCGGAGTTCTTCTTCGAGGCCCCCCAGCATGTCAACTGCCTGCAGCAGCTGGAGATCTCCATCCGCCTGCGCCGGGGTCTCAACGTGGTCATCGGGGATGTGGGCACGGGGAAGACAACCCTGTCGCGCATGCTGATCCGGAAGCTCCACGGCGATGACGCGGTGGAGTTCCACCTGCTCATGGACCCCGATTTCAGCGGGCCCATCCAGTTTCTGGCGGGCATCGCCCGGATGATGGGCGCTGTGGATTCCGCCCCGGGACTCACGGAGTGGCAGCTCAAGGAGTCCATCAAGCAGTACCTCTTCCGGCGGGGGATCGACGAGGACAAGGTCGTGGTCCTCATCATCGACGAAGGGCAGAAGCTTCCCGGGTTCTGCATTGAAATTCTGAGAGAGTTTCTCAATTACGAGACGAACCGTTTCAAGCTCCTGCAGATCGTCATCTTTGCTCAGTCCGAGTTCAACGCCATCCTGGAGCGCAGGGAAAACTTCGCTGACCGAATGAACGTCTGCCTGCGTCTCAAGCCGCTCGATTTCACCCAGATGCGCCGGATGATCGAGCATCGCATCGCCCAGGCCAGCCAGGCCGGCCAGGAACCGGTTGAGTTCACCACACCGGCCCTTGCCGCCATCTACCTGGCCACGGGGGGTGTGCCCCGCAAGGTCGTCATGCTCTGCCACCAGGTCATCCTGTCGATGATCGTCAGGAACCGCTCTCGGGCAGGCTGGTTTCTCGTTCAGTCCTGCCTCCGCAGCCGCGCCTCCCGCCGCCGGAGGCGGCGATCGATCGGCTGGGGGATGGCCGCCGCGCTGGGCGTGGCTGCCCTGGCCGTCCTGACGGGGATTGCGGGCAAGCGGGATGTGGCGGGCGAACCGGGCGACAGGACGGTGGCGGCCTACCAGGCCCGCGTATCGGACAAGACCGTCTATTCGCTGGATCCCGTGAGGGCCGTTGTCCGCAAGCCTGCAGCGGCAGGCGTCCGGCCTCTTGCCGGCGCAGCGGAGCCGGCCGGGCCTTCCCTCTTCCGGAAGAACATCCCGAAGGAGCAGGCCGGCGACTGAATCCTCGCTTCCTGCGCTCGCGCCCTGTCGGGCCTGCAGGATACGGGGTTGATTTTTCGGCATCAACAAGGCATGTAGGGAGTCAAACCTTGAAGGAAAAAAAGGGCAAGACCTTGAGAGTCCGCAAGAAGCTGGGGGAAATGCTCATCGATGCCGAGGTCCTCAACGATGACCAGCTCCGGCATTTTCTCGACGAGCAGAAGAAGACGGGGATGAAGCTCGGAAAGCTCCTGATCCAGCAGGGCATCCTGTCGGAGAACCAGATGGTGGACGTCCTGAGCCAGCAGCTCAAGATCGAGAAGTACCACCCCGACAAGTATCCCGTCGACCTGAACCTCGCCCAGGTGTTTGCCGCCGATATCGCCCAGAAGAACCAGGTGGCGCCGCTCAAGAAGAAGGGGCGGCTGCTGACCATCGCCATGACGGACCCCGTCGACATCAACGCGCTCGATTACATCGAGTCGCTTACCAACGATGAAGTGGAGACGGTTGTCTGCACGGAGCGCGAACTCAACCAGCTCATCGGGCAGATCTACGGCATGCAGTCGGGTCTCGGCGGGGTGATGGAGAGCCTCGAGGAGTTGCAGTTCGACTCCGGCGTCGACACCGAAGCGGTCGCCGAGTACACCGACGATCTCCAGGTGAGCGCCAGCTCGATGGCAGGGATGGCCGAGGAGGCGCCCATCGTGCGCCTGGTCAACTCCATCATCTCCCAGGCCGTCCGGGAGGGGGCGAGCGACATCCACCTCAGCCCCCAGATGAAGAACGTCCAGGTGCGGTTCCGGATCGACGGCAGGCTCCACGAGGTCCCCGCGCCGCCCAAGCAGATGTTTTTGCCCATCATCTCCCGAATTAAAATCCTGGCCAACATGGACATTGCCACCTCACGCATCCCCCAGGACGGGCGTTTCACCGTGAAGATGGAGAACAAGGAGATCAACGTCCGCGTCTCCTCCATCCCGACGATCTACGGGGAGAACCTCGTTCTGCGACTGCTCGACATGGGCTCCGGTGTCTATTCGCTCGACCGGCTCGGGATGGTCAAGGAGGACCGCGACAAGATCGAATCCATCATCAACAAGCCCTACGGGATGATCCTCAGTTCGGGCCCCACGGGAAGCGGCAAGAGCACGAGCCTCTATGCCATCATCCGGGAGATCAACCGGCCCGACATCCACATCATCACCCTGGAGGACCCCGTCGAGTACCGCGTCGAGAAGGTGCGCCAGGTCCAGCTCAACCGCAAGGCCGGAATGACCTTCGCAAGCGGTCTGCGTTCCATCCTGCGCCAGGACCCCGACGTCATCATGGTCGGCGAGATCCGCGACGGCGAGACGGCGGGCATCTCCGTGCAGGCGGCGCTCACGGGCCACCGTGTCCTGAGCACGGTGCACACCAACGACGCCGCGGGAGCCATCACCCGCCTCATCGACATGGGGATCGAGCGCTTCCTCGTTTCCTCGGTGCTGCTTGCCACTTTTGCCCAGAGGCTTATCCGGACCATCTGCCCCTACTGCATAGAGCGTTACCGGCCCAACGAGAAGATCGTCACCGGCTGGGGCCTCAAGGTCGACGGCGCAAATTTCCAGAGGGGCAGGGGCTGCCCGGCCTGCATGGGAACGGGTTATCGCGGGCGAACGGGGCTCTTCGAGATCGTCCTCAACGATGAGGAGGTTCAGGACATGATCCTGCGGGGAATCCCCGCCCAGGAGATCACCCGGGTTCTCAAACAGCAGGGAAAGCTGCGGACGCTCAAAGACGACGCCATGAGCAAGGTGCTCTCCGGCGTGACCACCATCGAGGAAGCCTCGGCGGCAGTCATGGTTTAAGGGTTCAGGGTAAAGGGTATAGGGTATAGGGTATAGGGGGGGAGAGAGGAACAGAGTCTCTTCAATCCTTGTCTTTCACTGGCCACTGGTCACTAATCACTGATCACTGAATTTAAGATGCCGAAATATTCCTACGAGGCCATTAATGAGACCGGCATGACCGTCTCCGGCGTCATCGATGCGGAATCGCTCGATGCGGCCCGGACGCTTCTGCTCAGCCGGGGCTACATCCCGTCCCGCGTTGCCGTCGCGTCGGAGCGAGGCGCCCTCTTCGGGTTCTCGTGGGAGAGCCTGCAGCAGAGGTTCTCCGGGGTCTCGATGCAGGAGATCATCCTGTTCACGAAGCAGTTCCGCACCATGTTTCTTGCCGGCGTTCCGATCATGCGGCTCCTGGAGGTCCTCGAGGTTCAGGTGATCAATCCGAAACTCAAGCAGATCGTGACGGAAATCACCCAGGATGTCCGGGAAGGCTCCCCTCTTTCCGACTCCATGGCGAAGCACCCGACAACGTTCAACACCCTCTATCGCAGCATGATCAAGGCCGGCGAGGCCAGCGGCACCATCCCGGAGGTGCTGCAGCGGCTGATCTACATCCTCGAGCACGAGCACAAGATCAAATCCGATGTGAAATCGGCCCTCCAGTACCCGATCATCGTCGTCGTGGCCCTGGGGATCGCCTTCTTTGTGCTTCTCAACTATGTCATCCCCCGTTTCGTGGGCATCTTCGCCAAGGCGGGTCTTGACCTGCCCTGGCCGACGAAGGTGAGCCTCTTTCTTCACCATCTCATGACGGATTACTGGATCTTCACCCTTGTCCTGCTTATTGCCCTGATTGCGGGCGCAAGTTATTATTTCAAGACGGACCAGGGGCGCTTCGTGAGGGACGCGTTCCTGCTGCGGATTCCCCTGCTGGGGCCTCTCTTCATGAAGGGGGCCATGTCCCGTTTTGCCAGCATCTTCTCCATTCTCCAGGCAAGCGGTGTTCCTGTCATGAATTCCCTGCAGATCCTGTCGGGAACGATTGGGAACACGGCCATTTCCCGTGAGTTCGACAAGGTGAGGGACCGGGTGGAGGAGGGACGGGGGATCTCGGGGCCTCTCAGCACGGCCCGGTACTTCCCCCCCATGGTCATCCAGATGGTTGCGATCGGGGAGGAGTCGGGCCAGCTCGACGAGATGCTCCAGGCCGTTTCCATCCACTACGATGACGAGGTGGCCTTCGCGGTAAAACGCCTCTCCGATGCCATCGGGCCGATCCTGGTCGTGGGGCTTGCCTTTGTCGTCGGGTTTTTTGCCCTCGCCGTCTTCCTGCCCATGTGGGACCTGACCAAGGTCGCCACCAAGGGATTTTAAGGCCGGTATGCAGAAATCACGGTTCCAGATCAGTCTCTATGTCCTGATCCCCATCATCTTCAGCGGCATCACGATCTTTGCCGTGATCGTCACCTATCAGATCGTCGATTTCTACGCGAAGCACGACGTTGAGACGCCATGGCTTCTGAAGTCCTGGGGGATCGGCATCGCGTTGTTCACCTTCCTGTGCGCGCTGCTCGTGACTTGGCTGATCCTGAGACCCATCAAGAAGTTCATCCGGGACGCGGAGAACCTGCCCGCCTTTCCGAAATCCCAGCTCCAGAGCGCCGTGGATCACAAGGCCGATGACATCAGCCAGTTCAACCTCATCTTCGAGCAGGTCACGAGCATGCTCTCCAAGGTGGAGGCCCGGGAGCTTTTTCCGGAAATCATCGGCCAGAGCAAGGTCATACGGGGGATCTTCAGCCAGATCCTCAAGGTGGCCCCGACGGACGCCACGGTTCTCATCACGGGGGAGAGCGGCACGGGAAAAGAACTCGTCGCCCAGGGCATTTATCAGCACAGTCTCCGAAAGGAGGGCCCCTTCATCAAGCTCAACTGTGTCGCCATTCCCGAGGGCCTTCTGGAGAGCGAGCTTTTCGGCCACGAAAAGGGGTCCTTCACGGGCGCCACGACTCAGAAACGGGGCAAGTTCGAGCTGGCCCACGGGGGCACCATTCTTCTGGACGAGATAGGCGATATGCCGCTCACGACCCAGGCCAAACTGCTTCGGGTCCTGCAGGAAAAGGAGTTCGAGCGGGTGGGCGGGACAAAGACGATCCGGGTCGACGTCCGCTTCATCGCATCGACGAACAAGAACCTCATGAAAATTGTCCAGGAAGGGAAATTCAGGGAAGATCTTTTCTACCGTCTCAATGTCTTTTCCCTCCATCTTCCCCCCCTGAGAGAGCGTCGGGAGGATATTCCTTCTCTCGCCCAGGGATTCGTTGAAACGGCGCCGAAAACTGCGGAGATCTCGCCGAAGGCCCTGCAGACCCTCATGGGGTTTCACTGGCCCGGCAACGTCCGGGAACTCAAGAACGTCATCGAACGGGCAGCCGTCATGACGGAAAATGGTATTATCGAGCCTCAGCATCTTCCGGTACAGGTCTCCGGGGGGCTGGTGGGTCAGGCCATACAGGAGGTTTCCGAGCAGGCCAGCATCGATGACCGGCTTGCGGAGATCGAGAAACGGTTTATCATCGATGCTCTCACCCGGGCCGACGGGGTCCAGGTCAAGGCCGCCCAGATCCTGGGGATCAAGGAGCGAAGCCTCTGGCACCGGGTGAAAAAGTACGACATCGACGTCACAACGATCAGAAAATCTACATAATATGTAGACATTACAACAATTTATGTCAGTTTTCCCTGCCGGAAATGGGTCCGGTGAGTCCTCCCGGCACGGAAAAAGCATGTTCAAGGTGCTGAAAACCCGCGGCCTTTTTATTTTACGGGTTGACTGCCTTTCCCCGTGGCACGGATGATGCTCCGACGTTGTGCAGGTCATTTTGAAGGACCGGCATCCGTCGGTGGTGATGGATCACCCGTTGACCAGGGGTTTTCTCCCTGCATGTTTCAGCAGGCCGGCAGGCAGTGCGGGGATGATCTCCAGGGGCCCTGGAGGCTGAAAAACTGTGGAAAAACGGGACGAAATAGTTTAGAATGCGCCACCTTTCGGACAGGTACACTTGGTTGGGGAATCTGGTGTGCCACCCGGTCGCCGCACAAACGTGCGATAAATGGGGTTCTTGGAGTCTGAAGAGAGAGAAATCTACAATGTGAAGGAGGGCTTGTGACCATGTCAAGGAGGCGATCGAAAGTGAGTAATCAGAAAGGTTTTACGTTGATCGAAATCATTGCCGTGCTGGTGATCTTGGGCATTCTGGCGGCCGTCGCCATTCCCAGGTTCATGGACCTGACGAGTGTCGCGTCCGACAAAGCAGCCATGCAAGCCGTCGCCGAGGGGAAATCCAGGCTGTCCAATCAGTTCGCGAGGAATCTTCTCACAGGCAATTCAAACAGCACGGCTCTTCTCATCACCAAGGCGACAAATTCTCTCGCGGATGCAGGGGACTACACGTTAACCTATTTACAAGGTCCAGTTCCAGCAACCGAAATCAAGGTTGTCGCAGCAGGAGTCGCTGCGAAAGGTGTAAAAGGATCGAATTCAAGCGTCTGGACAATGCCGCAATAACCGCTTTCGCGCGTATCTTTTCAAATAGGATCGACGGACGGAGGCCGCCACTTCCAGCGGCCTTTCGTCGCATCGATCATCCTTTCGGGGATGAGGGCAAGTGGTCCTCAGAGAACGTTCGCGTGTTGCAGAGACGGCGATTGCGGGTTTGTTCCGGTTGTAAAATACAGGAATGAGGCTGTAACGCGTCTATGCCTTTGCGCCGTTCTCAGAGGGGGTTTACCCTGATCGAGCTTATAGCGACTCTCGTCATCCTCGGGGTTCTCGCCTCTATCGCCGTTCCCAAATTCTACGATATCACCCGGGAATCACAGAACAAAGCGGCCCTTCAGGCCGTGACGGAGGGAAAGGCCCGTCTCTCCATAAATTACGCCAGGCTCTTCCTGGAAAACGGAACGCCGCCGGGCGCCACCAGTCTCGTCGATGCCGTCGGCGCCACGACAAGTGTGGGCGACTACATCCTGAGTTTTTCAACCGTAGGGGCTACATCTGACATCAAAATTAATGCCTCAGGTAAAAGTGGCGTGCTTGGCGTCAACAGCAGCGTTTGGCTGTTGCCAAAATAGCGCGACCTCAATAAAAGCCATACCCTCAATCATTTCCCCCGTGTCAACTCCCTGCTGATTTCCCTCCGGATGATCCGGCCGAGCATTCCGGGATTCACCTCGTAGGCTGACACCCCGGAATCACCGGCGAGTTCAGCGAGCCATTCATCCAGGTGCTTTGTACCCTTGAGCGCCATGCATCGCGCCGCCATGCGGGAAAGGGCCGGGCCGTCCTTCAGCCGATCATATAGTTCCACGAGGGCCAGCTGCGCTCGCGGGTTAACCGGGTTCAGGCGCAGGGCCTCTTCCCAGCACTGGGCGGCCTTCTGCCACTGCCCGAGTTTCCGCCAGGCCTCTCCCGATATCTCCCATGGTTTGGGGTCGTCCCATTTCAGTTCAATGGACCTTGCTGCCGCCTTGAGAGCACCTTGCGGGTTTCCCTTTTTCAGGAGCACCAGCCCGTAACCGTTGATCATCTCCACGTCGTTGCGGTGCCTGGGCGCATGCTCCTGCATGAGGACCCATGCCTTTTCCACATTCCCTCTTGTCAGGTGAACCGCTGCCATGCCTACGATTGCCGAGGGCTGACCCGGGAATCGCTCCAGGGCCTTGAGAAACTGTTGCTCGGCACGGTCGATATCCTTTGCCTGGTAGAGGTAGTAGACCCCCAAATTGTAAGTTGCAAGGCCGATCTGCCTGAGATTGGTGTCCCGGTTCAGCTCTTCGGCGGTTTTCAGCTCGCGCACGGCCTCCTCGTACATCCCTGCTTCATAATATTGCTTTGCCAGATTGATGCGGGGGCGGCTGAGGTCGGGGGCCTTCCGGACATTGTCGAGCCAGAGATGGACATCGGACCGGACAATGTCGTTTCGCTCGAAGGTCGTGTGCCCCTGGAAAGCCAGGAGCAGTGCGAAGCCTGCGGCCAGGAAAGCCTGAAAGCCCCTGCTGTAGGAGAAATAGTCCAGGCAGCGGAGAATCCCGAACGCTATCGGCACGAAGAAGAACATTGATGGAATGTAGTTACGGTGCTCGAAGATAAGCTCCAAGGGAATCACCGTCCCCTCCACGAGGTGATTCAGGAAGAAGAAGAGGATGGCGAATGAGAGCAGGGGGTACTTCTTTGCCTTCAGGGCGGTAAAAAGCAGGCAGAGAACGATCCCAACGATTGCGGCCAATGTTGTCCATGGATCGAAGAGCGTGCGCGAGATGTTGATATCGTGAAGAAGCGTCAATCTAGAAGGGATGGGGTACAGAAGCAAAGACACATAGAAAAAGAGAACCCTCCCCTGTGTCATGAGCCGCTCCATCGGCGAAAAGGGTCTCACCCCGGACTCGTAGACGGCACGCTCCATAGTGAAATCTGTGTAGAGCCACCCCAGCACCAGCACGATTGTAAAAGGCAGGGCAGCCCATTTCAAAGTTTTCTTCGCGGAATCCGCCGAAATCCCCTGGATGAAAAAGAGGTCGTAGAGCAAAAGGGCAATCGGCAACACGGCCGTGTTCTCCTTCGTGCCGAAGGCCACCAGGGCGCCTGTGCCGCTGAGCAGAAAGAATGCGATTGCACCTCTTCCGGTTGTTGCCGTTCGCGCCCTTACGTAGAAGTAGAGGGACATGACATAACCCAATCCCGCCAGGCTCGCCATCCGCTGAACGATGATTGTGACGGCGTGGACGTGCAGCGGGCTTGTAGCCCAGAGGAACGCTGACAGCAGGCCGACGGGGTAGGCGATGCTGCCATACCGCTCCTTCATGGTCGGCAGTGTAAGTGTCACCCGGATCAGGAGAAACAGGAAAAAGGTTGCGGCAAAATGAATGACGAAATTGACGACATGGTAACCGATGACGTCCGTTCCGCCGAAGAGATAATTCAAAGCGAAGCTGGCGTAGGCGACGGGGCGGGCAATCCTCTGGCTGTCTGTCCCGTAGGTCGGTCCGTAAAATGATTTCTTCAGATCGTCCCAGTCTACCGTCTGCAGACGGATGTTCGGGTTTTCGACGACCGTGAGAAAATCGTCAAAGTGCCACTCGCCCCGGAAGCTGTTCGAGTAGACCAGAAGCAGGGTGATAAACAGCGCGAAAAAGGCGAAGGCCGCCTCCCGGTCGAAGAAGACCGGAAACCGCCGCGAAAATGTGAAGCCGTTATCCTTTGTCAGCATGTTGTCGTCCTGCACACAGGCAAGAGCCGCCGTTTCTGTCTGTGATCCCTGCCACGACCCGCCGCTCACGCGTATGGCCGTTTTCCCGGCGGCCTGCCTTCTTCCTTAATCCGCTCCGCAATCCTGCTTTGCCATCAGCTCCTTCGACAGGAGGTAGCTGAAGAAAGGTCCCAGTGAAAATGCCGAGAGAATGGTCGCCGCCCGAATAATGAGGGATGCCATCAACCCCATCTCCACCCCTGCCCCGAGGATGGCCGCAGCCACACTGGTCCCGGCTTCCTGGATTCCGAAGTTTCCCGGGGTAATGTTGATCAGGAGCGTAAAGGTGGTCAAGAGATAGATAAGAAGCGCCACACGAAAGGGAAGCATCGATCCCAGGGACATGAAGGCGACGAGAAAAAGAAGCGCCCCGATCAGGATATTCATCAAGGTCAGGACAATGAGCTTCCCCAGAAGCACCGGGTCCCTGCGGATGATGTCAAGGCCCTCCGTGGCTCGTTGCGCAAGAAGCACCAGCCGGTTCTTGCTGCCCGCCGTGATGGAAGGAAAGATGGATACAAGCCAGACGGTGACCAGGGTCGCAAAAAAGAAAATGAGCACGAGCCATGATTCATCCTGTTTTTCCGGCAACGTGAGCAGGGCGACAATCCCGGTGAGGCTGATGAGGGCGAATGCGATCAGGTAGTTTGCAGCCATCATTGCCAGAAAGCGGGTATAGGAAAAGTCGTGTCGATGTTTCAGATAGCCTGCGCGCGCGATCAGCCCTCCTGAAAAGGGGGTGAGGTAATTCCCCATGGTCGTTACAACGGTCAGCCCGAACCATTCCCGTGGGCGGAGGTTCATGCCGAACTTGCCTGCAAACACTTTCAGATAGAGGCCGCTTGTCCCGAAAGTCAGAACGCACATCAGAACGAGCCATATCGCATGGCGCAGTGAGATCCCATAAAAGAGCGCGACGAGTTCGGGGTTATGAGCCAGATAAAGCCCGATGCCGCCGGCAATAACCAGCGTGAGGATGAGGGAGAAGACCATTTTCATGCGCATACGGTTCACGTCAATTCAGAACGCCAAGCGCGTGAATGCCCGGTTGATGGGTTGCCGGCATAGGATGCTGACACTTACCTGAGCCCCTGTTGATGCTTGCCCGTCTTTCTGACTTTCAATGTAAGAAAAGCGGCATGCCGCGGGTCCAGCCTGCTCAAACGTCCCGGTAGTGGAAAATATCCGGACCCCTTGATCGGCTCTGCCTCGAATCCGTGTGCAACGAATACGTCTTTCAAGCCGCGGTATGCAAAAACGCGGTGATGCTGCCAGCTCTGCGGCGTCGACGGAGCCTCTCCGTGATGGATCGCCAGCGGGTTTCCGATCTGGAAGTGTTTTTCGCACACATTGGAGAGGGAAAAAGGCTGCCACCCCAAGATAAGGGCGAAGATATTGTGCCAACTGCTCAGATTTTCGGTGCAGATGACGGCGTAGCCCCCCGGCTTCAGGACTCTCCAGATTTCTTTTATGAAATGATCGGTATCCTTCAGGTGCTCGATGACCTGATTGGCATGGACGATCTCGAAAAAGTCGTCCTGGAACGCAAAGGGCTCATTGAGGTCGCCCGTTTTTGCAATAATCTTTTTCTGGAGGGCCATTTCCCTTCGTTCATCCACAATTTCAATCCCGTAGAGGCGGACCCTCCCGACCCTTGCGCCCAACTTCAGTGTCCAATCGCCATGATCACAGCCGCAATCCAACAGGGATATTTCCACGTCGGAGGGTTCCAGGCACTCCAGAATACACCGACGATAATCCGAATCTGCGCGATTTCGCATTTTCTGTAAGAAGGATTTTATCGTACGTTTCAAACTATCGGACCTTTTTCGTGATGGGGAAAAAGAAGTGATGTGATGATATCACCTCTTTCCGAAAAAACACAGGATCTGCCACTTCAAAATTCCAAGGCCGAAGGCAGCCGCGACGGCGGGCAGACAGACGGCCGCAACAAGAATGTCGCTCCAGCACCGGCTTAAATAGATAACAACGCCCGCAAAGGCGGTGAGAGTCAGACTTGCCGAAAGCAGCCCGTACCAAGGATTCAGTCCGGCCGACAGCAGCGACAGGAGAATGAATCCCCAGAGTGCGGCATATAGAACAAAGTAGCGACCCCCCGGCCGCAGGTAATAATCTGCGAAGAGGGGCCCACGCCGGAACGTATGCGGAATAACGGCCATGAAGTCGGTCCTCTGCTGATAACGGGCTGATGCAGCGACGGTGCGCAGTATCGGTTTCGTCGCGACAATCTTTCTCAGAATTCGGGTGTCATCACTCGTTTCCCGGTCGGACTTTTCCGGCTGGTTCGTGATCCATCGCTCACGGCTGCAGACGAAGCAGCCCGTTCCTTTGGGTGCCCGGTCGAAATTCTCCGTTGTGATCCAGAACTCGCCCCGATCCTTTGAGAGGGGGTAATAGGGGGCGTAGAGCCTGCATCTCAGGAGGTAGAAGAACCGGGAAAACCCCCAGAGGCTGCCATCGTAATCCTTGCCGTAGGGCAAGAGAGGCTCGTATCCTCGATCGCTGATCTTGGCCAGAAGCTCCCGCTCGGGTGTGACCCTTGCATCGTTGAAGATCAGGGTCTCGAATCGGGCCGCTTGAGCCCCTGTGTTGCGCGCCACAATTCTCCCCTGGTTGGATCCCAGACTGATCAATCGCACGCCGAACTTTATCGCGATCTGTGCCGTATCATCCGTCGACCCGTCGTCCACCACGATGACCTCGAAGCGCTCTCTCGGGTAATTCTGCTCCATGAGCGCCGTCAGGCAGGCGCCGAGGGTCTCCGTGCCGTTGTACACGGGTACGATTACGGAAAAAGGGGTAAGGGGCTCAGCCATGACGCTCCAGATATTTCTCCAGGTGATCCACGATGATGCTCGAGGGGGATACGCCCTTGTCGTCCGCTCCCCGCCGCCTGAGACCCGGCAGGGCTTTCAGGAAATCCTCAAATCGTTCCCGGGAAAAACCGGCAAGCATCGCGTTTTCACCCAGCCCCTCCATACGTTCCGTCTTGGCCCGCATGATGAGACAGGGGATATTAAGGCTGTAACATTCCTCCTGGATGCTGCCGCCGTCGGTAACCGCGAATTCGGCGCCCGCCAGGAGATCCAGGAATTTCAGGTAGGGCTGCAGGGGCATCATTTCGACGCGGCTGTTTCGCTGCAGGCGGCCGAGAAGGTTGCGCCGCTCGAGTTGCTTGCGCGTCGGCTCGTGGAGGACGAAGAGCACCCGGCGCTGCCTCGCGATCTCCTCGAGGAACGTAATGACCGTATTCATGCGGGTTGACGAATAGAGGGTTTCCACGCGGTGGATCGTGACGATGACGTAAGGCTCGCCCGGCCTGTCCTTCCCGCTGTAACGGGCACGAGCAAAGCGGATCGTGTCCACCACGGTATTGCCGCGGACAGTGATCGATTTGTCCCCGTAACCCATCCGGGAGAGATTTCCCATCGCCCAGTCCGAGGGAGCGAAAAGGATGTCGCTGTACCGCATGACCGCCAGCCGGATCAGCTCCTCCGGGAAGGGGTCGAGAAGGTGAAAGCTCCTGAGGCCCGCTTCTACGTGGGCAACGGGGATTGCGCAGCGCCTGGCATAGAGAAGCGAGAAGAGTGTGGTCAGGGTATCGCCGTGGATCAGGCAAATCCCCTTGCTCTCACCGCGGAAAATTTCCCCCGTTATGACTTCCGGCGACGATAAAAGGTGAAGGAATGTCTTCGACGTCCAGAGGGCAGCCTGTCCGATTGTTGCGATGTTGGTCGATTCGGTCCTCAGGCGCGTGTCGGATCCCCGGAGACCAAACTCCTCGATCAGGTCGGCGGTGAGTGCGGCGTGCTGCCCCGTCTCGATGAGATGGTAAGGCATCCCTCGACGATTCATCTCCATCATCACGGGAGCCATCTTGATGAACTGGGCCTTCGTTCCGATGAAGATATGGATCATCTGGCGAACACCGGGCCTCTCAGGGCCCCTCCTTTCCACCCTGCGGGCCCCGAAGGGATTCACTTCGGTCGAACCGCATCTGAGCGACCTGCTCGGAAACCAGGCCCACCATGAACACCACGACGGCCATCGTCATCAGCATGGCCGACGTGGGGCCATACCGCGTGTCTAAATAGAAGATCCGGATCAGGCCGTACCCCACACCCGTCAGGAACATGAGCGCGCTCACCGGCAGAAAGACCTTCATGGGCGAAAAGAGGGTCGCGATTTTCAGGATGATGAAGAAAAACCGGGTGCCGTCCCGGAAGAGCCGGATCTTGATTCGGCCGACC
>CAZUBX010000038.1:0-29395 GCA_964619035.1 uncultured Syntrophaceae bacterium
TCACGAAGATGGAGAAGGCGTACAGCAGCGGCGCCTGGGAACTCGCCATCCGCTCCTGGTAGGACAGCCCCTGCCAGTCGTAGCCGACCCCCAGCGGCAGCTCCCGGACGAACCCTTCCATGGCTCGCATGGCCTCGCCGGAGCTCCTCCCCGGCACCGCCTCGCCCAGGATGTTGATGGACGGGAAGCCGTTGAAGCGCTCCAGCTTCGGGGAGCCCGACGTCCAGTGACCGGATGCAAAGGAGGAAAAGGGGACCATGCTGCCCGCGG
Organism: uncultured Syntrophaceae bacterium; assembly: GCA_964619035.1. Classification (GTDB taxonomy): domain Bacteria; phylum Desulfobacterota; class Syntrophia; order Syntrophales; family UBA2192; genus UBA2192. The sequence continues at coordinate 271 of CAZUBX010000038.1, forward strand.
TGTTGCGCACGTGGAGCCTCTCCAGATCGGTGGGCAGCATGCGGTAGGGCGCATCGGCCTGGACGTAGACCCGTTTGACCCTGCCGCCCTGGATGAAGTCGTTGACATAGGCGCTTCCGAAGGCCGCCGCGATCGTGTTGTGGATCGAACTGATGGGCACTCCCTGGGCGCCGGCCCTCCCCCAGTCCACGTCGATCCGGTATTCGGGCACATCCTCCAGGCCGTTGGGCCGGACCTTCGTCAATACGGGGTCCCCGGCGGCCATGCCGAGGAGCTTGTTGCGGGCCTCCATCAGCTTGGCATGTCCCAGGCCGCCACGGTCCAGCAGCTGGAAATCGAACCCCTTGGCCTGTCCCAGTTCGAACACCGCCGGCGGCGCGAAGGCAAACACCATGGCGTTTCGAATCTTGGAAAACTCCCCCATGGCCCTTCCGGCCACTGCGCCTACCTTCAAGTCCGGCCGGCTGCGGAGATCCCAGTTCCTGAGCTTGACGAAGGCCAGTCCCGCGTTCTGCCCCCGGCCGGAGAAGCTGATGCCGGAGACCGTAAAGATGGATTCGACGGCCTCTTTCTCGTTATCGAGGAAATGGTTCCTGACGCGGCTCAGGACCTCGTCGGCCTGCTCCAGGGTCGAGTTGGCCGGCAGCATGGCCTGCACCAGCATGATCCCCTGGTCCTCATCGGGAAGATAGGCCGTGGGCATGCGGAGGAACAGGATCCCCATGGCCGCTACGATCAGCACAAAAACGGCCAGGTATCGTCGTTTGTTGGAGATGGAGCTTTGGACCAGCCGAAGGTACAGCTCCCGGGTCCTAGAGAACCGGTGTTCGAACCACCGAAAGAACGGGCGCAGGAACCAGATCGCGTTTTCCGCCGGCTCGTGACCGGCCGCCACCGGCTTGAGAAGCGACGCGCAGAGAACCGGCGTCAGGATCAGGGCCACCAGCACCGAGAGGAGCATGGCGGAGATGACGGTGACCGAGAACTGCCGGTAGATGACGCCGGTGGAGCCGGGGAAGAACGCCATGGGGCCAAAGACCGCCGAGAGCACCAGGCCGATGCCGATCAGGGCGCTCGTGATCTGGTCCATGGATTTGCGCGTGGCCTCCTTGGGCGAGAGCCCCTCCTCGCTCATGATGCGCTCGACGTTCTCCACGACGACGATGGCGTCGTCGACCAGCAGGCCGATGGCCAGCACCATGGCGAACATGGTCAGCATATTGATGGAGAAGCCGAAAAGCCCGAGGACCCCGAAGGTCCCCAGGAGCACCACGGGCACGGCGATGGTCGGGATCAGGGTTGCCCGCATGCTTCCCATGAACAGGTACATGACGAGGAACACGAGCACGATCGCCTCGAGGAGCGTCTTGACCACTTCGTTGATGGCCACCCGGACGAAGGGCGTCGTGTCGTAGGGGTAGATCACCTTCATGCCGGCGGGGAAGAAACGGCTCAGCTCATCCAGCTTGGCCCTTACGTTGTCGGCCGTCTCCAGGGCATTGGCGCCGGCGGCCTGCCGGATGGCCAGCGCGGCGGAAGGCTGTCCGTTGTAATAGCCCTGGATGTCGTAGGCCTCGGTCCCCAGTTCCGTCCGCCCCACATCCTTGACGCGCACGACGGAGCCGTCGGGGTTGGTGCGCAGGGGGATCGCCGCAAACTCCTCGGGCGTCTTGAGCAGGCTCTGGACGATAATGCTCGCGTTCAAGCGCTGGCCCTTCACCGCCGGTGCCCCGCCGAACTGGCCGGCGGACACTTCCACGTTGTAAGCCCGAAGCGACGTGACGACGTCCTGGACCGTCATCCCGTACTTGGTCAGCTTGTCGGGGTTGAGCCAGACACGCATGGCGTACTGGCTTCCGAAAATCTCCACCTCGCCCACCCCCGGCACCCTCGAGAGCACTTTTTCCAAATTTGATTGGGCATAGTCCCGCAGGTCGTTGCCGTCCATGCTCCCGTCTTCCGAGGTCAGGCCCACGATCAACAGCCAGTTGCGGGTGGATTTGCTGACCTTGACCCCCTGGCTGCCGACAACTTCCGGCAGGTTCGCCATGGCGAGCTGGAGCTTGTTCTGCACCTGCGCCCAGGCCAGATCCGGATCGGTGCCCGGGGCGAAGGTCAGCTCGATGCGGGATGATCCGGAGGAATCGCTCGTCGCGGAAAGGTACAGCATCCTGTCGAAGCCGGTCATCTTCTGCTCGATGATCTGTGTGACGCTGTTCTCGACGGTCTCCGCCGAGGCCCCCGGGTAAAAGGCGGTAATGGCGATGGACGGCGGGGCGATCGGGGGATACTGCGAAATGGGCAGGTTGTAGATCGCAAGCCCGCCCGCCGCCATGATGATGATGGCGATGACCCAGGCGAAGACCGGACGATCCAGGAAGAATCTTGACAGCATCGCGCGCCTCCGTCAGTTCGACTTTGCGGCCGCGGGGGCGGCACTCTTGCCTTCGGTGCTCTTTCCGGCATCATAGGGAACCACCTTCACGGAAGCGCCGGGCCTGACCCTCTGCACCCCCTCGACGATCACCCGGTCGCCGGGCGCAAGACCGGCCAAAACGAGCCACTTGTCGCCGATCGTGCGATCCAGCGTGAGCATCCGCTGCTGGACCTTGCCCTCGGCATCCACGATCAACGAAGTGGGATTTCCCTTCGGGTCCCGGCTGACGCCCTGCTGCGGCACGAGGATCGCCTGCTCGTTGACCCCTTCCTCCAGGATGGCCCGCGCAAACATGCCCGGCAGCAGGATACGCTTCGGATTGGGAAATACGATTCGCAGGATGGTTGACCCCGTTGTCGGGTCCACCGTGACGTCCTGGAATTGAAGCGCCCCTTCCAGGGGATAGGGAGTGCCGTCTTCCAGGATCAGCTTGACCTTTGCCCGGTTGGCGATGTCGCGCTTGAGCGCGCCGCTCGCCATGCTCTGCTGCAGCCGCAGCAGGGTGGCGCTCGACTGGGTGACGTCGACGTAGACGGGATCGATCTGCTGAATCGTGGCAAGCGGCATCCCCTGGCCTGCCATCACGAGAGCGCCCACGGTGACCGACGATTTGCCGATGCGCCCGGCAATGGGCGCGGTCACCTTGGTATAGGCCAGGTTGATCCGTGCGGTCTCCACGGCCGCCTTGCCGGCTTCGATATCGGCCTCGGCCTGCTTGAGGGCGGCTGCCGCATCGTCGTATTCCTGGCGGCTCACCGCCTTGATTTCCACCAGCTCTTTGTAACGCTCGGCCCGGACACGGGTTGTTGAGATGTTGGCTTCCGCCCTTGCGAGCTGCGCCTTTGCGCTGTCCCAGGCCGCCTGGTAGGTTGCCGGGTCGATCTGGTAGAGGACGTCGCCTGCCTTCACGTCGGAGCCCTCCGTGAAGAATCGTTTCTGGATGATGCCGCCCACCTGGGGTCGCACCTCCGCAACAAGATAGGCGGATGTCCGGCCCGGCAGCTCCGTGGTGATCGCCACGCGCTGGGGTCTCACCTCCACCACGGCAACCTCGGGAGGGCCGGCCTGGGACGGCGCCTTGCCCGTGGAATTCTGACCGCAACCGGCCAGGATCCATAGGGCGGCCAATGCCCCGGCCGCAACGATCATCTTGATTTGCTTACTGGCTTGCATGCAACACCTCTTCGATTCGGTCAATGACCTCCCTGCCACCACAGTGTCGGCAGCAGGCAAGGAATGCATTTTCATTCTTCATGGTTTGCCTCTATGCCGATGACACCGCTCTTCGTCAAAGCACATCCTGTCTTCTTACCCCGTCCCAGCATGCCTCGACCGCTTTCTGAATCAATGCATCGTCCAGCTCCACGAACCCGAGGATGTGATCCCGCAACAGGGAGAGAATGGGCCCGAAAGCCAGGGCAAAGTGCAGGGGGAGCGGCATGTCCTTCAACGCTTGACGGTCAATCCCTTCCTGCAGAAGATGCCGGAACAGATCGATGTCCCGCGCCTTTCCCAGAAGCCTTTCTCGGCGCAGGGTCACCCCGTAGGGGGAATTCATGTACTGTTCGATGAATCGGAAATGGACCGCATTGGCCATGAAATATCGAATGATCATGGTGGAGAGATGAACGAACCGGTCCCGAAGGCAACGGTCAAGGGAGTACCCTTGCAGCAAAGATTCCACTACCTTTCTTTCCAGTTCGTTGAAAATCTCGGCAATCAGCGCATCCTTGCTTTCGAAATAGCGATAGATCGTACCGGCACCCACGCCTGCCCTGTCGGCGACCATGGCCATGGGAGACCCGTGAAAGCCCTGTTCTGCAATCAGCTCTAGTGCTGCCTGCATGATCTCTTCACGCTTGTCCGAATTTTTCATGGCTCAAACCCCTGTCTCATATCGCACACGGCACAGAATGAACGTTCATTCTCTTATACGCTCCCCGTTTTTCTTTGTAAAGAATCTTTTCAGCCTCCACCTGTATACCCCCCTTCCCAGTGTGAAGTGAAGTATACACTTTACCCCCGAAAATCCCCTCGCCCCTCACCCCACACAAAACACAATTTAATTCTATAAATCAGATACTTATAAGCAAAACGCCCCCCTGCCTCCCCCCTGGCACAACTGATGCTTTTTCTCCGGTGGGCCGCTTGGAGCGGCTCGATTTTCGAAGAGAGAGACAAGAAGGACCGAAGGAGAAAACGAAGATGGCTAACGCCAGGACTGCCATAGTATTTCCGGGACAGGGTTCCCAGCGCCAGGGAATGGGCAAGGACTTCTACGAGAACATCCCCGAATGCCGCCGGATCTATGAAGAGGCCTCCGATGCCCTGGGGTGGGACGTGGCCGCTCTTTGCTTCGGCGAAGACGAGAGGCTCAACCTGACCGCCTTCGCCCAGCCCAGCATCGTGGTGACGGAAATCGCCATGCTGAAGGCCATCATGGAAAAATACGGCATCACCCCCGACGTGTTCGGCGGTCACAGCCTCGGCGAGTACACGGCGCTTGTGGCTGCGGGCGTCCTGCCCCTCGAGACCGTCATCCGCATCGTCCACATCCGCGGCCGCCTCATGCAGGAAGCCGTCCCCGTGGGACAGGGCGCCATGACCGCCGTCATCCGCAAGGACCTCAACGCCCGCATGATCCGGGAGCTGCTTTCCGATCTGCCCATCGACGTGGCGAACATCAACTCGCCCAACCAGATCGTCATCAGCGGCCGTTCGAAGGCCATGCCCGAGGCCGAAGAGCGCCTCGCGAAGGCCCTGGCCGATGAGAACCCCACGCGGATCGTGGCCCTCAATGTGAGCGCCCCCTTCCACAGCCGCTTCATGCACTCGATCGAGGAGCCCTTCGAAGGCGAACTGGCCTGCGTCCGCAGGCAGATGAAGGCCGAAAACGCCGTGAAGGTCACTTCCAACTATACAGGCCGTTTCCACTCTGCTAGCATGGAAGAAGTAATCGAGCGCCTCGTGGCCCAGCTCTCCGGCACCGTTCAGTGGTGCGACAACATGAGAGCCATCGCGTCGCAGGCCGAAACTGTCTATGAAATCGGCCCCAACCGTCCCCTCCGGGATTTCTTCAAAACGATCGGCGTGACCTGCATCTCGCTGACCACACTCTCCTCCGCCGAACGAACCTTCACCGGCAACTGACCGGAAAGGGCCGCCGCCCGCGGGGACCACACCAAGACCCACTGCACAGACAGAAGGAGAACTGCATGGATTTTCGCCTCAATGAAGAGCAGCAAATGTACGTCGACACGGTCCGGCGTTTCGTGAAAAACGAGATCCTCCCCAATATTCTGCAGATCGACAAGTCTCACCAGTTCCCCCTCGGGATCATCTCGAAGGCCTGGGAGCTGGGCATTCTCAACCTGAGCATCCCCAAGGAGATCAAGGGTTTCGAGATGGACGCCGTGTCGACGGCCCTGATCATCAAGGAGCTCTCCTACGGCGACACGGGAATCTCCACCTCGGCCATGTGCAACGACCTGGCCAACACCGTTATCGCCCAGCATGGAAACGCACGACAGCAGCAGGAATTCCTGGGCCCTTACGCCAAGGCACCCCTTCTCGCCTCCTTCTGCCTCACGGAACCCGGCGCCGGCTCGGACAACTCCTCCATGAGCACGTTCATCGCGAAGCGCGCCGACGGGAAGTACGTCCTCAACGGCGCCAAGTGCTTCATCACCAACGCCTCCTACGCCAGCCAGTTCACGGTCTTCTGCAAGGTCGGAAAGCCCGCGGCGCAACTGCTGGCCTGCTGCATCGTCCCCGTCGAGGAGATGTTCCGGGACGGCAAACCCCACGTCCCTGTAAAACCGCAGACGGAACTCACGGCGAAAGGCGGCGGCAGGATCACCATCGGCAAGCCCGAGGAGAAACTCGGGCAGCACCTCTCCAACACGGCCACGGTCACCTTCGAGGATGTTATCGTCGACGAGAGCCAGATCATCGGCGATCGGCGCCAGGGCTTCAAGTATCTCATCGACGTTCTAGACTACGCCCGGCCCATGGTGGCCGCCATCGGCGTGGGGCTTGCCCGCAGGGCGCTTGATCTCACCCTCCAGTACACCCGCGAGCGCAAGCAGTTCGGCCAGAGACTCTGCGACATGCCCGTCGTAAGGGAAACGCTCGTGGCCATGTGGAAGAAGGTGGAACTGGCGGAGATGGCCCTCATGAAGGCGGCCGTGAAGGTCCAGGAGCGCGAGGAAGACCGCGGGATGTACTCGTCGCTCGCCAAGAACACCGCCGCCGAGGCGGCCCTCTTTTGCGCCAACGAAGGGCTTCATCTGCACGGCGGATACGGCTACATGCAGGAGTACGAAATCTCGAAGCTCGTGCGCGACGCCCACATCATCGACATCTACGAGGGCGTGCGCGAAGTCCAGCACATGATCATCGGACGGGAGCTTGTATAAGGTCTATCCGGTCTCTCCCGTCTGTCCGGTCTATCCGGTCGGGAATAAGACGAGACTAGGACAAGCGGATCAGGCGACGGGATAGACGGAACAGACTGAATAGACGGAACGGACGGAACAGACAAGCATGATTTACCTTCACGGACTCGGGCATTTCTACCCGGAAAATGTGGTCACCAACCGCTTCCTGAGCGATCTCGACATCGGCTCGAGCGTGGAGTGGATCGAAGAGCGCGTGGGGATCCGCGAGCGGCACACGGTCCTGCCCCTGGAATACATCCGGGCCACGAAGAACAGCGACGTGCGCGCCGCCCAGGAGGCAAGCCTCTACACCAACGGCCAGACGGCCGCGGCGGCGGCCCGCATGGCCCTCGAGCGAGCGGGGATCGCGACGGGAGACATCGGCATGGTGATCTCCGGCAGCTCGGCCCCCGATGTGGCCTCGCCGGCCGAGGCCTCGACAGTTGCGGCCCAGCTCGGGATCGACGTGCCCGCCTTCGACATGAACTCGGCCTGCACGAGCTTTGCGCTGCAGATCCACTTTCTCTCGAACATGAACCCGGGGGCCCTGCCCCCGTACATCCTGATCACGCAGCCCGAGAACCTGACTCGCTGCCTCGATTTCTCGGACCGCCGGTCGGCATGCCTCTTCGGCGACGGGAGCACCGCCGCCGTCGTGTCGCTGACCGTGCCGTCCGGAAAAATCATCGACGGCACGCACTTCGATGCGAAGCCCTCCTGCTGGGACAAGGTGTCGATCCGCAGGACCGGCCATTTCGGTCAGGACGGAAAAGCCGTGCAGGGTTTCGCCATCCGCAAGACAACGGAAGCCCTGCGCGTCATCCAGGCGGCAAACCCCTCGCTCAACGGTCATCTCAAATTCGTCGGTCACCAGGCAAACCTTGGCATGCTGAGAACCGTCTGCGAGCGCTGCGGGATCAGCCCGGAGAATCACTGGCACAACGTGGTGCTCTTCGGCAACACGGCAACGGCGGGCGCGCCGGGGTCGCTGAGCCAGCACTGGGGCGACCTCAAGCCGGGGGATCACGTGGCCCTCGTGCAGGTAGGGGCGGGGCTCAGCTGGGCCCACATGATGCTGAACGTGAAGGAGCCGTCATGACATACCAGGAATTCATGGAGCGGAACCATTTCTCCCTGCAGGAGATCCTTGCCGTCGTCTACGGGAACCTCGTGTCGGATGCGCCCAAGGGCATGGACGCAAAGTTGCCGGCTCCGCCGCTTCTCATGGTCGACCGGATCCTCTCCATCACGAAGAACAACCGCCAGGGAACGATCGTGGCCGAGCAGGACATCCGCGTGGATGCCTGGTACTTCCAGTGCCACCTGCCCGGCGATCCGGTCCAGCCGGGCTGCCTCTGTGTGGACGCCGTCTGGCAGCTTCTCGGTTTCTTCTGTCTCTGGCGCGGGGCGCTGGGCACGGGAAGGGCGCTGGGCTGCGGCGAGGTCTTCTTCAGCGGCCAGATCCGCCCCTACAACAAGGTGGTGCGCTACGAGATCAACGTGAAGCGCTTTCAGCACCTCAAGGACTCCGGGGCAAGCATCGTCATCGCCGATGCCGACATCTTCGTCGACAACGAGCTGATCATGACATTGAAAGATGCACGAACGGGAGTCTTTCACGGGATCGCCTACCCGGATTACCCGCATCCGTCGCCCAACTCGGTCGGCGGCATCATGAAGTAAGGAATGGGCTTATGAATGACAAACCGGTTGCCATCGTAACGGGAAGCGGCACGGGGATCGGGACTGCCTGCGCCAGGGCCCTGGCGCAGGAAGGGTTCCGCGTCGGGCTGCACTACCGCAAAAGCGCCGATAGCGCAAAGGCCCTCCAGGCGGAGTTGGGCGACGCCTTCCTGCTGCAGGCCGATCTGGCCGACATGGACCAGGTGGAAGCCCTGGTAAACGCAATCAAGGAGCAGGCCGGGCGGGTCGACGTGCTCGTCAACAACGCGGGACACTCCATCAACGCCGACATCAACTCCATGAAAGTCGAGCAGTTCGACGAACAGCGGGCCCTCACGAGGGGGATCTGGTACCTCACAAAGCGGGTGCTCCGCCAGTACATGCTTCGGAAGGGGAGCGGACGCATCATCAACATCTCGAGCGTTGTGGGGCACACGGGAAACGCGGGGCAGATCCCCTACACGATGGAAAAGGCAGCCATGGACGTCTTTACGAAATCTCTCTGCCGCGAGCTTGCGGGCCGCAACATCCTGGTCAACTCCGTGGCGCCCGGCTTCATCGATACGGAGATGACGTCGGTGCTGCCCGAAGAGATCCGGGAGAGGCTGCTTTCCGGCGTGCCGCTCGGCCGAATGGGAAAACCTGAGGAGGTGGCCGAAGTGGTGGCTTTTCTCGCCACGAAGGGCTCCTACATCACGGGCAGCGTCATCCACGTCAACGGGGGCCTATATGGCGGCTGATCGCGAAACGAGGGAGAAGGTCCTGGCGGCAGTGCCGCAGCAGGAACCCTTCCGCTTCATCGACGAGATCCTGGAGCTGGACGCGGAGCACATCGTCGGGTCCTACCGGTTCAAGACAGATGAATATTTCTACCGCGGGCATTTCCCCGAGCGGCCTATCACGCCGGGGGTCATCCTCGTGGAGGCCATGGCCCAGACGGGAGTCGTCGCTTTCGGGCTCTACCTCGTCATGGAGCAGGGCCGGGAAGCGGAACTGAAGAGCGGAAATCTGACGACACTCTTCACGGTCATCGACGTAATGGAATTTACGGGCATGGTGAACCCGGGCGAGAGAGTCATCATCCGGGGGGAAAAGGTGTATTTCCGGAAGGGAAACCTGAAAGCCAAGGTCAGCATGGAAAGAGAGAACGGGGAGCTTATCGCCTCGGGTGTGCTGGCCGGCATGGGAGTCAAATTGACATGAGAAAGAGGATTGTGATCACGGGGTTGGGGATCATGGCGCCCAACGGTCATGGTCTAGCGGAATACGAGCAGGCCCTGCGCGCAGGACGCTCGGGGATCCGCTTCATCCCGCAACTCAAGGAGCTGGGGTTTGCCTGCCAGGTGGGCGGCGTCCCGCAGAATTTTGAGGAGCTCCGCACGCAGTATTTCGATGCCGAGGATCTTCTCTCGGTCAACGAGAACATCGGATACGCAGGCATCGCCGCAATCGATGCCTGGCGCGATGCGGGCTTTACCGTGCCGAAACCGGACAGCACCGAGGTCAACTGGGACACGGGGGCCATCATGGGCTCGGGGATCGGGGGCATGGAGACCATCGCCGGCGAAGTCGTCCCGAAGGTCAACGCAAACCAGATCCGGCGCATGGGCAGCATGATCGTCCAGATGGTCATGAACAGCTCCACGAGCGCCAAGATCGCTGGGATACTCGCCCTCGGCAATCAGGTGACGTCCAACTCGTCGGCCTGCAGCACGGGAAACGAGGCGATCATCGATTCCATGATCCGGATCCGCAGCGGTCTTGCGAAGCGCATGATCGCGGGCGGCTCCGAGGGGTCTTCCCCTTACATCTGGGCGGGCTTCGACTCCATGAAGGTCATGTGCCGCAAGTTCAACAATGAGCCGGAAAAGGCATCGAGGCCCATGAGCGCCACGGCTGCGGGCTTTGTGCCCGGCTCGGGCGCCGGCGCCCTCATCCTGGAGGATCTGGAGACGGCCAATGAGCGCGGCGCGAAGATCTACGCCGAGCTTTTGGGCGGGGCCGTCAACTGCGGCGGGCACCGAAACGGCGGCTCCATGACGGCGCCCAACCCGGAAAGCGTACAGCGCTGCATCCGCGCGGCCGTGGCCGATGCGGGGATCTCCGTTGCCGACGTGGACGCCATCAACGGGCACCTTACGGCCACCTTCGCCGACCCTCATGAGGTGAAGAACTGGGCAATCGCGCTCGAGCGCACGCCGGCCAACTTCCCCTGGATCAACTCGACAAAGTCGCTCGTGGGTCACTGCCTCGGCGGCGCCGGGGCTGTGGAGTCCGTCGGTGTCGTGCTGCAGTTGTGCAAGGGGTTCATCCACCCCTCGGTCAACAGCGAAGACGTGCACCCCGAGATCGAGGCCTTCGCCCCGCGCATCCCGCAGCGGATGATCGAAGATGCGAACGTGAAGATCATCGCCAAGGCCGGCTTCGGTTTCGGCGATGTGAACAGCTGTATGATATTTAAAAAATGGGCGTAGGGCAAAGGGCAAAAGGCTTAAGGCAAAAGAAAAAGAGTGTTCTTTTATTGCCATTTGCCCTTCGCCTTTAGCCTTTAGTCAATCTTTAAAACGAAATCGGCTTAAGGCAAAAGGAAGAAAGCTTTCTTTGTATTGCCATAAGCCCTAAGCCTTTAGCCTTTAGCCAATCTTTAAAAGGAGCATGAAATGGACGAAAAGAAGATTTTCCAGGAGATGTGCAATATCCTCAAGCTGTACACGAAAAACCCGGAGCTGCTCGACACGGCGACGAAGGACACCCATATCCTCAACGACCTGAAGGTGAATTCCGCGCGTCTCGTCGACGTGGTCATCAAGTGCGAGGATGTCTTCGGCATCTCCATCGACGACGACGAGGCGGACAAGATCCGGACCATCGGCGACGCCATCGAGATCATCAAGAATAAAGCGGCCTAAAGCGGCCACTACCTTAATCTTCCTCTCCCCTGGCGGGAGAGGATTGAGGTGAGGGGAAAGGATCCCCTTCCTTAAGCAACCCCCTACCTTGATCTCCCTCGCCCTTGAGGGGAGAGGGAAGGGGTGAGGGTGAATGATCCCCTTCCTCTTTCACGAGAGGGCCGGGCTGAGGGTGAATGATCCGGGTACAGGGTCTTGAATATGAATAAAAGAGACAGCTTGTGGCTGGGAGTTCAGAACGTACTGAGCCATCTGGCCGCGTTTATCTATATCCCTCTGGTCGGCGTCGTGATGCGGCTGATGGGCTACCGGTTCCGCGATCTGAAGGCGTTCAGGCAGCAGTGCCTGGAGAATTTCCGGCAGCACGGGGGAAGCTGGCTCATCTGCGCAAATCATCTGACGCTGGTTGATTCCGTGTTCCTGGGATATGCCATGCTGCCGCTCTGGCGCTACCTGCTCCATTACCGATGGCTGCCCTGGAACCTCCCCGAGCGCAGCAACTTCAACCGCAACCCCCTCGATACGGCCGTCTGCTACCTGACGAAGTGCATCCCCGTCACCCGGGGTGGCGATCGCGAGGAAATGCGACGGACCCTGGACACATGCCATCACCTGCTCGAGACAGGGCAGACGATCCTGGTATTCCCAGAGGGCGGCCGCTCCCGGACGGGGCGGATCGACGTGGAGAATTTCTCATACGGAGTGGGCCGCTTCGTGAAAAATCTTGACCGGATGAAAATCCTGTGTATTTATTTTCGGGGCGACGGCCAGGCAACGTGGAGCTCCATCCCGAAACCGGGTGACACGTTCTCGATGGCCGTCGAGGTCTTCGAGCCGCAGAGGCTCGAGTACAACGGGCTCAAGGCCCAGAGGGACTATGCCGGGCAGATCATCCGGCAGCTGTCCAGGATGGAGGAGAGGTATTTTGAGAGTAGGGAACGATATCGTCGATTTGACGGATCCCCGGAACAGGGGAAAGAGCCTGGATCACCGGTACGTCAGCCGGGTCTTGACGCCCGCTGAACGCAACCGGCTCGATCAATTCCCGGAGAAGGATGTCCTGCTCTGGGCTCTCTGGTCCGGCAAGGAAGCGGCCTTCAAGGTCCTCGCGAAAGCGGACCCCGCGCTTCCCTTCATCCCCCGGGCCTACGAGGTCCACCTGGACGACTACGGCCTGAGGGGAACCTCGACGGACGCAGGATCCTGCAACCCCCACGTTGAAGGGGTCGTGCTGACGCCTGAGGGAACGATCCCGCTGCAAATCTACCGGCGCTGCACCTACATCCACGCCCTTGCCCTTTCGGAAGGGGAAGAGTTTTTCGATTATGTCTTCTGGCGGGTGGAAGTCCTGCCAGAGATGAAGGGTGTCGATTCTCTGGAAGTGGAGTCCCGCATTGTCCGCCAGGCCCTCAAGCGCTGCGTCGCGACCCATCTGGGCTGGAACGTGAAGGACATGGAGATCCGCCGGACGGAGTCGGGCAGCCGCCCGGGACCTCCGCGCCTGTACTACCAGGGCAAGCGGACAACGCTCGATCTGAGCCTGAGCCACGACGGCCACTTCGGGGCCTACGCCGTGCTCATCGAGGAGCCGGAGAAAGACGCGAGAGGGCCCAGGCCTTCCGCCGCCGGTTGCGAGCAGGAGAAACCTGCCGTCTAAAGCAACAGATGAAAATGGACTGCAAAAGAGGCAGGGCGCAAAAGCCCTGCCTCTTTTTTTATACGTCGGCGAATTGTGATTTCTCCGTGCATGCCGGTGTTCGCTGTTCCAGTGATGGTGTCCGGGGAATGATGCAGGGCGAGATCAGCGGATTTTTTCTTCTGAGTCGCTTCCGCTCAGAATGTTCAGGAGCTCGCTGCCGTAGGTCTTCGCCTTTTTTGGCGAGAGGCCCCCGTTGCGGATCAGCCCGTCCAGGGAAACGGAATCGGCCCTGGCGATGTCGAAGAGGTCCTGGTCCGAGAAAATCATGAAGCGGGCCATGTTCGACTCCTGGGCCTTGCGGAACCGCCAGCGGTAAAGGTCGCGCAGCCTTCTCTTCTTTTCGCCGGTGAGCGTGTCGTAGCCCTGGATCCCCCGGTAGCCGCGCAGGTTGAACTTCTTTTCCGCCCAGCGCACGGCGGCGATTCCCTCGAACGCGCGGGTCGCCTGCCACTGCAACCCCTTCGCCTCGATCTCCGCGTTGAGCCGGCGGTACAGCGGAATGAGGTGCTGGGTGTCCTCGGCGGCGTAGTTGAGCTGATCTTCCGTCAGGGGCCGCTTCTCCCAGCGGGAACGCTGCATCTTCTTGGGTTTGTCCAGACGCAGACCCAGGTATTGCTCGATGACGGAGGAAAGGGAAAGGTGGTTGCAACCGAGAAGGGAGGCGGCCCTGTGGGTGTCGAAGACGTTGTTGAACTCAAAACCGTAATCGCGGTTCAGGATCCGGACGTCGTTGTCGCCGGCATGGATGACCTTGACCTGGTCCGGGTTCGCGAACGTCTTGCCGAGAAACGACAGGTCGATGCTCGCCTCGAGGGGGTCGATGAGGTAGATGCGCTGCTCCGTGCAAATCTGCAGCAAACAGAGCTTCTCCCGGAAATACCTGAACGAGTCGTACTCCGTGTCGATGGCGATGACGGCTGACCCTTCGATCTCCTCCCGGACCTTCGGCAGCTTCTGCCGGGTGTCCACCCACAGCCATTTGCCCTTCATGAAATCCGTCCAATGCGTATTTTAACGGCTCTATATAACTCTCTTTTTCGCGAACTGCAACCAAAGATGTAAAATTAAACGATTTGGAGGGTAAAAAAGGCCCCCCGGCAGCGGCCAGGGGTCGGCGCAAAGGCCGCCTTCAGAAGGGCAGAAAGCGAAGCACCTCGACCCCGGCCAGGAAGGCTGTGACGGCGAGAAGGGCGGCATAGTCGGCCCGGGTGAATTTCAGCTCGCGCAGGTAGGTTCGGGGCCCCCGGTGATAGCCGCGCCCCTCCATGGCCAGGGCCAGTTCATCGGCCCTGCGGAAGGTGCAAAGGATGAGGGGGATGACGAGGGTGGCCATCTTCCTGAGCCGCCTGATGACGCCGCCGCCTGCAAAGTCGGCGCCCCGGGCCACCTGGGCCTCCTTCATGCGCTCCACCTCCTCGAGCAGGGTGGGGACGAACCGCAGCGCCACGGAGACCATGATGGCGATGTCGTGGGACGGCACGCCGAGGCGGTTGAAGGGCCTCAGCAGCTTTTCGAAGCCCCCCACGAGCTCCGAGGGGGCCGTCGTCATCGTCAGGACGGCGGCGCTCACGACGAGGGCGACGAATTGCCACGTCACGGCGGCGCCGAGCTCGAGACCCTCGTAGGTCACCACCGGCAGGGCGGCAAAAATCGGCCGCCCGTCCGTAAAGAAAAGATGAAGGCAGAACAGGATCGCAAAGAACCACGCCAGCGGCTTGAGCGCCGCCGCGATCCGGCCACCGGACAGGCCCGAGAGGGCCACGGCCGCCAGGAGAAACGCCGTGACGACGAGGCTCTCGACGGCGCCCGCGTTCAGGATGACGATGCTGAGCAGCAGGACCGTGAGGATCTTCACCCGCGGGTCGAGGCGGTGAACCGGGGAGTCCCCGGGGATAAACTGGCCAAGGAGCAGCGTCTTCACCGGCCGCCTCCCGTGCCCGTCTTGATGAGGGCGGAGATTTCGCGGAAGGCCTCCTCGACGGAGAGAACGTCCGGCCTCACGCCGCAGCCCTGTGCCCGGAGCCGTCCCATGAGCTCCGTGACCTGGGGCGTGCTGAGACCGACGGCGCGCAGGAAATCGGCTTCCCGGAATACGTCCCGCGGGGCTCCGTCACGAAGGATTTTCCCCCCGCTCATGACGACGACCCGGTCGGCATCGACAATCTCGTCCATGCTGTGGGTCACGTGGATGACCGAGATCCCCTCCTGCCTGAGGTCCCAGAGGACGTTGAGAACCCGCTCGCGCCCCGCCGGGTCGAGATAGGAAGTGGGCTCGTCGAGAACCACATAGGCCGGCCTCATGGCCAGCACGCCGGCTATGGCCACAAGGCGCTTTTCGCCTCCCGACAGCGAGTGGGGGGCGCGCTTGGCAAACCGGAGCATTCCCACCGTCTCAAGGGCCACCGCCACCCGCCCGCGGATTTCCGCAGGCGCAAGGCCGAGATTGCCGGGCCCGAAGGCGACGTCCTCCTCGACGCTCATCCCCACGATCTGGTTGTCGGGGTTCTGGAAGACCATGCCGACAAGCCGGCGGATTTCGCGATGGGCCTTGGGGTCTTTTGTGCTGAGGCCGTCGACCAGGACTTCCCCTTCCTGCGGGACGAGCAGGGCGTTAAAATGTTTCACGAGGGTGGTTTTTCCGCACCCGTTGGGGCCAATGACGGCCACATACTGCCCCCCGGGGATTTCCAGGCTCACCCCCTCCAGGACGGGCGCGTCCTTCGGGTCATATCGGTAAACGAGATGCTGCGCCGTAATCATAATCTGATATTGTCCTTCACCTTCATGACGATCACCGAGGCGGCGGCGATTTTGAGCGCATCGCCCGGCAGAAAGGGCAGCACCCCCGCGGCGACGGCCTTCTCGACGGATAATTTTCCGAGCACGACGAGCTGGAGAACGCCCAGCGTGTAGACAACGGCCGTGCCCGCCAGCATGGCCATCACGATCCAGACAAGGCCGGGCTTTTCCCGTGCTTCGACGATCTTGCCCGTCACGAAGGCGCCGGCGATGAAGCCGAGGAGATAGCCGCCCGTGGGCCCCAGGAAGACGCCGAGACCGGCCTTGCCGCCCGAGAAGACCGGCAGGCCGATCACGCCGAGGATCACGTAGATGATCTGGCTGAGCGCCCCGACTCTCCCCCCGAGAAGAGAGCCCGCGAGGTAGAGAAACAGCGTCTGGAGCGTCACCGGCACCGGCTGCAGGGGGATGGAGATCAGGGCCCCGATGGCCGTAAGCGCCCCGAACATGGAGGCGTAGATCATGCCTCGGGTCGACATGCGTTCGGTGGTCATTTCGTACCTTCAATCCTTCCGTGTTTGTTCTTATCGAACTTCCGCAGAAAACGGCATAAGGCTTAGGGCTTAGGGCATAGGGCAATGGAATGGAGATTTTTTGTTTCTTTTTCTTACCCTTAGCCTTAAGCCTTAAGCCTTTTGCCTGTCACATATATTCCACGTCCCCCGAAATCACGCGCTCGACGGCGCCGTCCGCCCCGGTCAGCAGAAGTACGCCATCGTCGTCGATCCCCGCGATGGTGCCCTCCAGGGACCCGTTGAACGAGTGCACCCGGACGCGCCTGCCCGCCATGTCGGAAAGCTCTCGCCAGCGTTGGATCACGGGGCCAAACCCCTCCCTGCCGAGCAGATCATAATAACGCTCGAAGCGCTCCAGAAAGGCCCCGAGGATTTCCACGCGGCGCACGGGGCACCCGGTCTCGGCCGCAAGCGAGGTCGCACGCTTGCGAAGTTCTTCAGGAAAGCTCTCGAGCGGCGTATTGACGTTCAGCCCGACTCCGACGATCATGTAATCGATGGCGTCGATTTGCGTGCTGATCTCGATCAAAATGCCGGCAACCTTCTTCTCCCCAGCCAGAACGTCGTTGGGCCACTTGATGGTGATGCTGGATGGTACGGCCGGAATGAGCGTCTCTGCCAGGGCCACCCCGGCAAGGAGGGTCATCTTCGGCGCCTCGGCCGGCTGGAACCGGGGCCTCAGCACAAGGGACAGATAGATCCCCACTCCGGGGGGAGAAAACCAGTTGCGCCCCTTGCGGCCCCGCCCTCCCGTCTGCGACTCGGCGACGACAAGCGTCCCCTCGACGGCCCCCGCGATGGCCAGGTCTCTGGCGAGGCGATTTGTCGAATCCACTTCCTTCTCGAAAACGATCTTGTGCCCCAGGCGCTTCGACCGCAGAGAGGCCTCGATCTCGGCGGGAAGGAGCCGGTCGAGGGCCTCCCTGAGCAGGTAGCCCTTCCGCGTCGAGGAGTCGATGATGTAGCCTTCGTTTCTCAGGCTGCAGGCCTGCTTCCAGATCGCCGTGCGCGTGATGCCGAGCTTCCGGCTTAATTCCTCGCCGGACACCCAACTGCCTTGTGCCTCCTTGAGGCTCACAAGCAGGTAATGTCTTGTGTTTGCTGCCATAATAAACGACCCCCCTTCGCGGGAGCGTCATCCAATACCATTCGCGGCATCGATTGTCAACCCCTTTCATTTTATGGTTGACAATAACATCAGGCCCTTTTTGAGGAGCCCTCTGTGCAATTTGGCTTGCCCGGATCAGCGATTTCTAGTATGATTCCCGCCTCTTTAAAAAAGCGCGAAAACAACGGAGGTATCGGATGGGCAGTCACAAGCAGCACGAAAGAAAAAAGGAACTGCGGCGGAAGTGGAAGCGTCAGAAGGAAAGAAAGAAACTGGTGGCCAAGGGACTCAACCCTGACGAGAGCAACAAGATCAAGAAGATGGCTTAAAGTCAGTGATTAGTGGTTTGTGGTTAGTGACTTGTTTTCACACGGGTCGCTGGTCACTGATCACTAATCACTGGTCACTAATAAAAGAGCCCAATTACCCCCACTTGCTGAGGATAATTGGGCCTTGCTGTTTTCATTCGAACACACCGCCCTTCGAATCGCAAGATGATCCGACACATGCCTCCCATTTTGCAGAGTGCTATGTGTGAACGATATTTTTTCCTCCACCGATCACTGGCAACCGGTCACTTGGCCGCGAGTTTTGCGGCTATTGTTGCCACGTGTTTGCCTTGCCAGCGGGCGGCAGCCAGCTCGTTTTCGCTGGGCATGCGCTCCCCTTTGCCTCCTGCGATGGTCGAAGCACCGTAGGGGGAGCCGCCTGTGATCTCGTCGATCCGCATCTGACCCGCGAACGCATAGGGAAGGCCAACGATGACCATCCCCTGGTGGAGCAGGGTGATGTGGAAGGTCAGGATCGTCGATTCCTGGCCGCCATGCTGGGTGGCCGAACTCGCAAAGACGCTCCCCACCTTGCCGACGAGTGCACCCTTCGCCCAGAGCTGACCAGTGGCATCCAGGAACTGCCTCATCTGGCCGCACATGTTCCCGAAGCGCGTTGGAGTGCCGAAGATGATGGCATCGGCCCCGGCCAGTTCGTCGACCTGGCAGACCGGGATGCTCGCCATGGCCTTCCGGGCCTCCAGGGCGCCCATCTTGCCGAGGACCTCGTCGGAGAGTGTCTCGGGAACCTGTCGCAGCACCACCTCCGTGCCCGGAACCTCCTTTGCCCCTTCGGCAATGGCCTGTGCCATCTTATAGATGTGACCGTACATGGAATAGAAAACAATAAGCACTTTCATCGCATATGCTCCTTTCTCTAAAACAGGTATTGGGAATTGGGAATAAGGAAGGGGATGTTCACCCTCACCTCTGTCCTCTCCCCTCAAGGGAGAGGACGATTAATGTACTGCTACCTTCTTAGGCGCTTCACTGCTGTGGCGATGATTTCCACGGCCCGGTCGATCTCTCCTTCCGTCGTGTATTTCCCCGTCGACAGCCGGATCGTCCCGCGGGCCCATTCGATGGGGACTGCCAGGGCGCGCAGCGTGCGGGACAACTCCACCGAATTGCCGTGGCAGGCAGCCCCCGCCGAGGCCGCAAGCCCTTCCATCGACTGAAGCAGGCCCCCGGCATCGACCCCCCGGAAGCTTACACTCAAGGTGTTGGGAAGCCGTCTGGCGGGGTGCCCGTTTACACGCACTTCCGCAACGGCCCGGAGCAGTCCCTCCTCGAGCCGGTCCCTGGTTCTCTTCATGCGATCCCTGCTGACTGCAAGGTCGCGCTTCGCAGCCTCGCAGGCCGCCCCCAGCCCGGAAACCCCGATGACGTTCTCCGTACCGGCCCTCCTTCCCGTCTCGTGGCCGGCGCCGTGCATGAACTTCTCGAGCTGCACCCCCTCGCGAATGTAAAGCGCACCCACGCCCTTCGGAGCGTAGAGCTTGTGCCCCGCAACGCTCAGCAAATCGACGCCCAACTCGGCCGCATCGACGGGGATCTTGCCTGCGGACTGGGCCGCATCGGTGTGCACCAGGATGCCCCGCTTGCGGGCCATTCGGGCGATCTCGCCGATCGGCTGGATCGTCCCCACCTCGTTGTTGGCGTGCATGACGCTCACCAGGATGGTTCTTTCCGTGATGGCTTTTTCGAGAGCCTCCACGTCGATGATCCCCTGCGCATCGACGGGCACACAGGTGATCTCGTACCCGTCAGCGGCCAGGTACTCGCAGACCTCCGTGACGGCGGGATGTTCGAAGGCCGAGGTGATGATGTGATTACCCTTCCCGCGATGCGCCCCTGCGGCACCTTTGATGGCATGGTTGTTCGATTCCGTCCCGCCGCTCGTGAAAAGGACCTCGGCGGGGCTGCAGTTTAGCAGCGCCGCCACCTGCCCGCGTGCTTTCTCGACGCCCTCGCGGGCCGCAACACCGAATGCGTGGCTGCTCGAGGGGTTGCCGAAATGCTCCCGGATGTAAGGGAGCATGGCGGCTGCAACCTCGGGGTCGATGGGCGTCGTGGCGTTGTAATCGAGATAGATCGGCTTCATAAACTCCCTGATGGGGTCGTTATACGGGCTGAGGTGAGGGGGAATGTTCCCCCTCCTCCACTTCCTCCTCCCGCCAGGGGAGGAGAACAGAGGAAAGGGTTTTCTCAGGCAGCAGATGAACGTTTATAACCCGTCCGTTAGAAGAATCTCATGTCGGGGATCACTCCCGCAAGCACCAATCCGGAAATGATGTTGAGGGAGATGAGGATCAGCGTGATGGCGCCGGCCAAGCGGTGGATCTTCCGGATCTCCGCGCGCCGCTCCTTCAGGACGAACTGGAGCTGGCCCAGGACGGGCGTTGCGATCGCTGAGAGCACCACGAGCGCCCCCACCCAGGCATGAAGCACCTGGAAGTGTGGCCCGCCGAAGCCGGCCACCATGACGAGGGCCGTCGCGAAACCGCCGACAACCGAAAGAGAGCCGCAGGCCCCCAGCGCCCTGTGGCCGCGGAGCCACCAGGGTCTCTTCCTCATGAGGCGGGCGACGGTCACGCCCGCCGTCATGAGAGTAAGACCTGCGATCATGAAACCGGCATGGAGGTACAGGAGCACGATTGCCCTCCTTGATCCGCTCCGCAACCCCGATCGGCGCCGGGCAAGCCGGCTGTCGGTCCTGCCGCTTTACACGCCGGGGTTGAATTTCTGCGTCGTCGAGCCGTGGATGCTGCAGGTTGCCGTGACCTCGATGGTGTCAGCGCCCGTTGCAGCCATCTTGTAGGAGTAGGTAAAGGTGTCGCCCGCCTGCTTGGTGTATTCCCCGCGCTGGACCACCTGGCCGTTTTTCTTCACCACCACCTCTTTGACAAAATGCCTGTCGGGGTTGTTGGAGGTGTGGGTGATCTTCACGACGAGGGTCTGGCTGGCGAAGTCGTAGGACACATCGACTTTCTGCGGGCTGTGTGCCAGAGCCAGGTGAGGCAGGCTGAGGGCAAAGAGGGCGGAAACCAGAATGACCAGGAAACGCGCCGAGGCCGTCTTCTTCATGGGTGTACTCCTTTTTGAAAAATTTCGCTCATTATATCACGGGGCCTTGAGGAGCCCCAACATTTCTTCGACGGTCCGGACCGGTTTTGCGCAGGCGAAATTCCGGCATACGTAGGCCGTTGCCCTGCCCCCTTCGGCCTTCATGTCCTTCGTGTAGGGGGCGATGGCCGCAATCGCGCCCGACCCGGCCCCCTGCGGCCTCAACAGCAGGACCCGGTTGGGCAGGAAGGATCGCCTCACCGCATCCAGCATCGCTTGCGTATCCTGCGCCCCAGGCTTGCCGGCAACGACGATTTCAAACTGGGGGCCCGCAAGAAACTCCAGGGCCGCCATGAGCTGCGAATAGGCCGAAGGAATCTGCCTGATATTGCGGGCAAAGGCCCGGGAGACGCCAATGGCCTTCTGCTCCAAATCCGATCTGCCCGTGATGCGCGACAGTCGCAGAAGATCGAGCATTATCAACGAGTTGCCCGAAGGGATCGCCCCATCGTAGCTGTCCTTCTGCCTGAAGAGGATCTCCTCGCTGTCGTCGGCCGTGAAGAAGAAGCCCCCGTCTTTTTCATCATGAAAATGATTTATAGTATTATCGGCAAGTTCGAGCGCGTTCTTGAGGGTTTCGGCATCGAAGCTCGCCTCGTAGAGCTCCAAGAGCCCCCAGATGAGGAAGGCATAGTCATCGAGCATCGCGGGCACGGCGGCCTCGCCCTCGCGATACCGGTGCAGGAGCCTGCCCCGCTTATCCCTCAGGCGTGTAAGTACAAACCGCGCGGCCTCTGCTGCGGCCTCGGCCCAATCCGGCCGGTCGAGCACCTGGGCCCCTTTTGCCATGGCGGCGATCATGAGCCCGTTCCAGTCCGTAAGGATCTTGTCGTCCAGCCCCGGCCTGACGCGGCGCTCCCTGGCCCGGAAGAGTTTCTCCCGTGCGCCTTCCAGCATTGCGCGGGTCGCCTCTTCGGGCGATCGGGCCAGGAAGAGGACATTGCGGCCCGTCCGCTGCCGCGTGGCCTCGTCGAGGAAGTTGCCGTCCTTCTCGATCCCGAAGGTACCGATGACGAGGGCCGCCTCGGCCGGGTCGAGGGCCGCCCGGATCTCCAGTTCGGTCCACTGGTAGAACTTCCCCTCCTCGCCCTCGCTGTCGGCATCCTCGGCGCAGTAGAAGCCGCCCCCCGGAGCCTTCAGCTCCCGCAGCACGTAGGTGAAGATCTCGCCTGCCGTCTCGGCGTAGAGCGTCTTGCCCGTCGCCTGGAAGGCCTCCAGGAAGGCCATGGAAAGCATGGCCTGGTCGTAGAGCATCTTCTCGAAGTGCGGAAGACGCCATCGCGCATCGGTGGAATAGCGATGAAACCCGTAGCCGAGATGATCGTAGACGCCGCCCCGGCGCATGGCCGCAAGGCTCTTCTCGACCATCTCGAGGGCCATCGGCTCGCCGGTGCGCTTCCAGTATCGCAGAAGAAAGAGGAAGTGATGCGGCGAGGGGAACTTGGGGGCCCCGCCGAACCCCCCGTGGGACTCGTCGAATTGCCCGGCAAGCGCTTCATAGGCCGTGCGGCAGGCTGTCTTGCCGGGCGGTTCACCCGCGGAGGACTCTTTGGAGACCTGCTGCAGGGCCGTCGTGACCTGCTCGGCCGACGAGAGCACGTCCCCGTGCCGGGTCTTCCAGACCCGTTCAACTCCCTGGATGAGCTCAATCATCCCGATGCGCCCATGCCGGTTTTCCTTCGGGATATAGGTGCCGGCAAAGAAAGGCTTGCGCTCCGGCGTCATGAGGATGGTCAGGGGCCAACCGCCGCTTCCCGTCATGATCTGGCAGACGGTCATGTAGATGCCGTCCACATCGGGCCGCTCTTCACGATCGACCTTGATGCAGACGAAGGCCTCGTTCATGAGCCGGGCCACCTCGCGGTCCTCGAAGGACTCGTGGGCCATGACGTGGCACCAGTGGCACGTGGAGTACCCAACGGAGAGGAAGATCGGCTTGTTTTCCGCCCGGGCTCGCTCGAAGGCCTCGTCAGACCAGGGGTACCAGTCCACGGGGTTGTGGGCGTGCTGGATGAGATAGGGGCTCTTTTCGCGGATGAGCCGGTTGGGCTTTTGATCCGATTTCATGCCGGTCGATCCCACGTTCTACTTATTCAGGATTTCTGTTAAGGCCTCTTTCAGCGTGGGGTAATGGAACTGGAAGCCCGCCGCCAGGAGCCTCCGGGGTAGCACCCGCTGGCCCTTGAGGATGACGCCCCCGAACTCCCCCTTCATCAGTCGAAGCATGAAACCGGGAACGGGTGGCAGGAAGGTGGGCACCCCCAGGACCTTGCCGAGCGTCTCCGTGAACTCGCTGTTCCGGGCGGGTTCGGGCGCCGTGCAGTTGAGCGGCCCCTCGAGGCCGCGGTTTTCCAGCAGGAAAAGGAAAATCCGGGCCAGGTCCTGCTCATGGATCCATGAGAGCCACTGATTGCCGCTCCCGAGGTTGGCCCCCAGAAACATCCTGAAAATGGGGACGATCTCGCCCAGCATCCCGCCGTTGCGCCCCATCACGATGCCGAAGCGGCACAGCACAACCCGGACGCCGTGTTCTGTCGCCTTGACGGCCTCGGCCTCCCATTCCCGGGAAAGCATGGCGAGAAAGTCGGTCCCCGGCGGCGACTCTTCGGAGAGCTCCTCGTCTTCGTGATAGCCGTAGTATCCCGCGCCGGAGGTGCTGAAGAGGTGTGTCTCCCTGCCCTTTCGCGGCGCCATGGCCTCCACGAGGTGCCTCGTGGTGAGGATGCGGCTCTCCCGGATGGCGCGTTTCGCCTCGTCGGTCCATCGGGTGAAAATCGAGGCGCCGGCAAGGTTGATGAAGGCCTCGTGCTCCGGGACCCGCTCCTGCCAGGCCCCCCGGATCGTGGGGTCCCCCTCCAGGGAGATTGCGCCCGGGGGAAGACTGACCCCCGACTCGACCTTGCGCATGAGCACCGTCACCGAGTGCCCCTTCGCCGTCAGTTCGCGGGCAAGCGTCGTCCCCACAAACCCTGTGCCGCCAGTCATGAAAACTTTCATAGCGCACTCCGTGCGGGGTCCTCGAGTCTCGGGAAAATCTTTTTCCTCCCCTGGACCCTGTACCCTGTACCCTGCTTTATTCTTTGTCCCCCACGAGCGGCAGGACCTTGTCGATCTTGAAGGTGACGATGAACTTGTTCTCGTCGCTGTATTTGCCGGAGACCTCGGGGTATTTCTTCCGGCGCATCTCGTGGACCGCTTCCGGGTCCTGGACTTCCTTCGTTTTTCTGAGGTAGAGCCTCTTTCCCACGTACTTTTCGCCGGCCTCCTTGAAGAGATAGGCCGCGCGGGGGTTCTGCTGGACATTGTGGTGGGTGAGCTTGTCGGCCATGATGAAGGCGACCGTCTCCTCGTCGATGAAATGTGGTTTGGCATAAACGGCTGCATTCACGGCCCCCGCCGAATCCGACGTGGCCAGAATGCCCAAGCCTGTTGCTTTCTCGAAGTATTCGCTGAGTTTCATGTGTACCTCCAAGGGGGAAAGTTTATTTGGTTTATTTGGTCATTTCGAAGCCTGCAGCCTACAGCCGACAGAAAGGATGCATTGGCTACCGCTTGATGTTTTTGCCTCGTCCCTACATCCTCGTCCCTACGCCCTTTTTAGGTGTTCGACGGCGTGCCGGGCCGCGACAAGAAAGATGGGCCGCGGATCGATGCGGTGCGCCCGGATGCAAACCTCGGTGAACTTGATGGCATGCTCGTCTCGCGTCTGTACGGCGCGCGTGATGAGGTCCTCTGCGGATTCATCATAGGCATCGTAGGTGGCCCTGTCAACTTCGCGCCCGATTGCGGCGTAGAGTGCCGCCGAGGCCTGCCAGGCGTAGCGCAGGGCAATGCGGCTGATATCGGGCAGGAGGCAGGCGGCCATGAGATAGACGGCCCCGGGCCCCGTCACCCCGTGAATGAAGGTGATGACGCTTCCCCGGGTCTCTCCATTCGCCAGGTAGACGCGCACGAAGGTCTCGAGAAGATCGACGGTAAACGGCGTGATGTCGCCGGGCGGCTCCGTGAGATTGATCACCTGCTCGAAGGGAGCAAACCCGTTGAGCCTCCGAACCTTCTCGTAGATGAGCCCTTTCATCAATCGCTCTGCGTCGGGCAGGGGCGGGACCTCATGGATCACGGCAAGCGGACTGCGAACATCCACCTTGGGCACCGGGAACCCCGGCAGCGATTGATATCGTGCGGCCCAGTAGGCCAGGGCCCTGGCGAGCTCCCGGAGCTTTCCGGGGGATTGCTCCCGGTTGAGGCTGCGGACGGCATGCCCCGTGCGGATGGCTCCGTGCCAGGCCGCCCCGACCATGCCGGGAAGCAGGCGCGGCACCCACATGTTCAGCACGGCACACCAGTCCTCGTCGCGAAGCTCCTCCTCGAAGCAGGCCACCCAGTCGGCATAGCGGCCGATCGCGCCGAGGGCCTCGAACCAATAGCCGCTGAAAACGGGCAGGCCGGGCTCCGGGCTTGCCGGCAGCCGCTTGCGGTACCCTGTCACCCAGTCGATGACGGCGTCCCCCCGCCCCAGGGCCAGAAGGGCCTCGGCGGCCATGGGCGCGTGATTCGAGAACCCCGAGCCATACTCGGGGCCGGCATCTCCCAGGAGCTCCAGGGCCTCATCCATGACATCCATCAGGGCATCTCCGACAGGCGATTTCCCGCGCCGGCCCGCGCCGGACCAGCACGGGGGAATACCCCGTCACTCCTTCACCTCCGGGGTGGCCTTCGGGTCGAAGGGGTTCGTCCGGACGGCGAGGTGGAACAGGTAGGGATAATCCTTTTTCAGGTGAGCCATGTACCGGATCCAGCCCCGCACGAGCCGGGTGAACGCCCGCCGCATGTCCACGGACAGGTGCGCGTAATCCGTCTTGGGGAGCGCAGCCAGGTCCTTCCGAAACATGAGCTCCTCGGCTAGATGGACGATCCCCCAGAGCAGGTCGGCGAATTCCTCGTGCTCGAGCAGATTCGGGTTCTCCAGGAGCCTCAGGAGGAAATCCCGCTTCTCACCGAGGAAAGCCCTCAGCCCCTCCAGGTCCCCGCGCTGGCTCTCCATCCTGTAGTCGATGGTCTCGAGCCTCTTCTCCAGGGCCGCGAAATCCTCCTTGCTCCAGCGCTCCGTCATGATGAGGTCGGCCCGGATCTTCTCCACGTCGGGGTAGAACGTCGAGAGCCGGGAGATCAGTTCCCGGCCCGCCTCGGTGAAGAAGAGCCCGATGATCATGTTGAGCTTGAACAGCAGGGTCTGCTTCTCCCGCTTGTGAAGGAGATGATCGATGATCATGGTCACGAGGAGGACCTCGATGAATACGAAAGCGATGTCCCCGACGAGATAGATGAAGATGTGATGGGCGTCGCGGAAAACCAGAAAGTGGATGTAGTAAACCAGGGCCGAGAGAAAAACGAGTGCCAGGCCGATAGCGATGCGCCAGTTGTCGATTTTTATCATGATCTCTCCTTGTCGGATTCGAGAGGGTTTAAGGTGACGCTCGTGGCGGACGGCACCGGCCGGGCCGCTACTTCGTCACACCCTTGAGGAGCCCCGCGAAGCGACGGTTCGCCTCCTCCCAGTTGACGATGCTCCAGAATGCCTCGACGAACTTCGCCCGGAGGTTCTTGTAGTCCAGGTAGTAGGCGTGCTCCCACACGTCGAGCACCAGCAGGATCGAGAACATGGGGTAGACGTTCACGTTGTGCTTCTCGATCTGCATGATGACGGGGCGGTTTGTAAGCTGGCAGAAGGTGAGGGCCGCCCAACCGGAGCCTTCGGCGCTCACAGCTGCCTGGGTGAATTCCTTCTGGAAGCGCTCGAAGCCGCCGAATTCCTTGTCGATGGCCGCCCCGAGGACACCCTCAGGCTTCCCGCCGCCTTTTCCCGCCGGGGCGAGGTTTGCCCAGAAGAGGCTGTGGAGCAGGTGCCCGCCGATGTGGAAGGAAAGCTCCTTGAGGGTCGCCTTCATGTCGAGGTCGCTGCCGGCCTTGCGGCTCTGCTCGAGTTTCTCGAAGATGGCATTGGCGCCGGTCACATAGGCCTGATGATGCTTTTCATGGTGAAGCTGAAGCTGCTCTTCTGAAATGTGCGGCGCCAAATCCTTGTAACCGTACGGCAGTTTTGGTAAAGAATACGTGTGAGGTTGATCCATGGTGTCCTCCTTTTTCGTAAAGTTGATATCCGATGAATGATTCCGGCCGGAAACAAAAACGGTATTCGCGGGAAAGGCCCACCGGGGATGAGACCCTGTGAGTCGCCAAGACGAGTTTACTATCTTTCATAGTACCTGATTGACAGATAGAAAAAAAGGTCAAAAGTAAAACCGTGGCTGTCGCAAACGGGGCCACTCGCATCGCACCGACAAGACAACAGGAGCACCCATGAAAGAGCCATTGAACACCATCGCCACAGAAGACCGTCACATGCCGCCATTTTTCACCAAGCTCCCCCTTTCCATCGAGCGCGGCGAGGGGATCTACGTCTGGGACGAGTCGGGGAGGCGCTACATCGACTTCACCGCCGGGTGGGGCGTCACCTGCCTGGGGCACGCACACCCCGCCATCACAGGCGCCCTGACCGAGCAGGGTCAGAAGATCCTTCAGAACCCGAACTCGGGGCTCACCTACTCGCCTGCCCGCGCGCGGCTCATCGCCCTGCTCACGGAGATCCTTCCCTCGAACCTGACGCGGGTCTTTTTCGCAAGCAGCGGCGCCGAGGCAAACGATGCCGTAATCAAGCTGGCCCGGAAGGTCACGGGCCGGATGGATGTCGTCTCGACGGAGCAGAGCTTTCACGGCCGGACGATCAGCACGGCCTCGGCCACGGGTCAGGCCAAGCACCGCGAGCGCTTCAACCCGCTCATGCCCAACTACATCTTCGTTCCCTATGGCGACGTCGGGGCCATAGCCGAGGTGCTGGGCGAGAACTCGGCCGCCGTCATCCTCGAGCCCATCCAAGGAGAAGGGGGTGTCAACGTGCCGCCCGAAGGCTACCTTCGGGACGTGGAGAAGCTTTGTCGAAAGGCGGGTGCCTGCCTGATCATCGACGAGGTCCAGACGGGATTCTGCCGGACGGGACCCCTGTTTGCCGTCACGGAGTTGGGCGTCCAGCCGGACTTCATGACCCTGGCCAAGGGGATCGCCGGGGGGTTTCCCTTCGGCGCCTTCGCCCTCTCCGAGGACGTATCGGCAAAACTCGAAAAAGGCGACCACGGCGGCACCTACTGCGGAAACCCCCTGGGCTGCGCCGTGGCCTTCGCTGTAATCCGGCACCTGATGGACAACGACATCGAGCAGAACGTGAAGAGCGTCGGCGCGCTGATCCACGAGCAGATGTTTCTCTGGAAAGAACGCTTCCCGGCGATGATCACGGAGGTGCGGGGGCGGGGGCTGCTGCTGGCCATGGAGATGGCCGATGCGGCAACGGCCGAGCGGGTCTTCAGCGAGGCCCTGAAGCGGGGCCTCATCCTCAACCTGATCCAGGCGAAGGTCATCCGCCTCTGCCCGGCCCTCAACGTGACACCCGGCGAAGCCGAGATGGTCCTGTCGATTCTGGACGAGGCCCTGGAGGAGGCGGCGACGGCAGAAGGAGAATAGTCGAGAAGGTAAAAATTCTTTACAAAAACGGCAGGGGCTCGTCGCGGCGGTAGGCCGTGGCCTGGCAGGAGGCCATAAGATCGCCTGCAGCATTGCGGACCTCGATGAGGAAGTGGCTGATCCGGCGGGAGCTGTCGACGAGCTTCGCCTCGGCCGTCAGGACATCGCCGTCCCGTGGGGCTTTCATGTAGGAGACGTTCACATTGAGAGCAATCTCGATTTTTCCGCTGGAGTTCGAGGCGATCTGGAAGGCCTCGTCAATGATCGAGAAGATGGCCCCGCCGTGGCAGCGGCCGTAGATGTTGTGATGTCTCTCCGTAAAGGCCATCCGGATCAGCGCGTAGCCGCTTGCGACCTTCACGAGTTCGAGCCCCAGCATCTTCGCATAGGGCTCGCTCTTCACCCGCTCGCGCAGGGCTTCGAAGACTCGCTCGTCCATATAAACCTCCACAAAGAAAATCCCCCTTTGCCGCCCTGATCCGCTTCGCGGGGCGGCCCGGTAAGGA
>CAZUBX010000039.1:0-27764 GCA_964619035.1 uncultured Syntrophaceae bacterium
CCCATCGCCAAGATCGCGGCCAAGCTGGCCGTGGGCTACACCCTCGACGAGATCCCCAACGACATCACCCGGGAGACGATGGCTTCCTTCGAGCCCACCATCGACTACGTGGTCACCAAGATCCCGCGCTGGACCTTCGAGAAGTTCCCCGAGACGGAGGACCTTCTCACGACGTCGATGAAGTCCGTCGGCGAGACCATGGCCATCGGCCGGACCTTCAAGGAATCCCTCCAGAAGGCGGTGCGCTCCCTCGAGATCAGCCGCTTCGGCCTGCTGCAGCAGCTCCCCCCCGACATCGAGAGCGCCGAAGAATTCCTGATCCCCAAGCTGACGACCCCCAATTCGCAGCGGCTCTTCTATATCGCCACGGCCATCCAGTGCGGCATGTCCATCGAGGATATCTCGCGGCACACCTACATCGATCCCTGGTTCCTGCACCACATCAAGGAGATCGTGGAAACCGAAAACGCCCTCCGGGTCCTCTCGCCCTCGGCCGAGACGCTGCGCGAGGCGAAGGCGCTGGGGTTTTCCGACCGCAACCTGGCGCAGCTCTGGAACAAGACGGAGCAGCAGATCCGGGATCTGCGCATGCAGCACAAGGTGAGGCCCGTCTACAAGCTCGTCGACACCTGCGCCGCCGAGTTCGAGGCCTTCACGCCTTACTACTACTCGACCTACGAGACCGAGGACGAGTCACGGCCCTCGACGCGCAAAAAGGTCGTCATCCTCGGCAGCGGCCCCAACCGGATCGGCCAGGGCATCGAGTTCGACTACTGCTGCGTTCACGCCTCCTTCGCCCTTCGCGAGGAAGGCTTCGAGAGCATCATGGTCAACTCCAACCCCGAGACCGTTTCGACGGACTACGACACCTCCGACAAGCTCTACTTCGAACCCCTGACCCTCGAGGACGTCCTGCACATCCTCGAGACGGAAAAGCCCTACGGGGTGATCGTCCAGTTCGGCGGCCAGACGCCCCTGAACCTTGCGCGAGGCCTTGCCGAGGCAGGCGCGCCCATCCTGGGCACCTCTTCGGAAGCCATCGACCGCGCCGAAAACCGGGAGCGCTTTGGGGATATCGTCCGCAAACTCAAGCTCAACCAGCCCGACAATGACAACGTGACCAACGTCGAGGCGGCCTTGAAGGCGGCCGGGCGGATCGGCTATCCTGTCCTGGTACGGCCATCCTACGTCCTGGGAGGCCGCGCCATGGAGATCGTCTACGACCCGGCGACGCTTCGCGAGTACATGGACCGGGCCCTGCTGATCTCACAGGGTCACCCCATCCTCATCGACAAGTTCCTCGAGGACGCCGTGGAGCTCGACGTGGATGCCATCAGCGACGGCACCCTCACCGTCATCGGTGGCATCATGGAGCACATTGAGGAGGCGGGCATCCACTCGGGCGACAGCGCCTGCGTGCTGCCGGCCTTCTCCTTCTCAACGGAAATGATCGAGACCATTGAAATGCAAACCCGCATGCTCGCCAAAGAGCTGGGCGTTGTGGGGCTCATGAACATCCAGTTCGCCATCAAGGATGGTGTGCTTTACGTGCTCGAGGTGAACCCCCGCGCCTCGCGGACGGTTCCCTTCGTGTCGAAGGCCATCGGCGTGCCGCTGGCGAAACTGGCCACGAAGGTCATGCTGGGAAAAACCCTCGAGGAGCTTGGCTTCACCGAAAAAGTCTGGCCGAAGCATATCTCCGTCAAGGAGTCCGTCTTTCCCTTCAATCGCTTCCCCAATGCCGACATCATCCTGGGGCCGGAGATGAAGTCCACAGGCGAGGTCATGGGCATCGACTACTCCTTCGGGATCGCCTTCGCCAAGTCCCAGATGGCTGCGGGATTCTCACTTCCCCTGAAGGGCAATGTTTTCATCAGCGTGCACGACCATCACAAGGAGAGTGCGATCCCCATCGCCCGGTCGCTCGAGGACTTGGGGTTCCGGATCCTTGCCACAGGAGGAACGGCTGATTATCTTAAGGCAAACGGGATCCAGTCCCAGACGATCAGCAAGGTGAGCGAGGGTCGCCCGAACGTCGTCGATTTCATCAAGAACGGGGATATCCACCTCGTCATCAACACGGGTATCGGTCGGCGGTCGTCACTGGACGCCTACCACATCCGCCGCGGGGCCCTGACGTACAACATCCCCTACACAACGACGATCGCCGGGGCCAGGGCTGTCAGTGAGGCCATCGGGGCCCTCCAGAAGGAGGACTGGCAGGTGAGGCCATTGCAGGAGTACTACGCGAAGGATAAGGCTACAGGCGACAGGCCGCAGGCATCAGACAACATAAGCGCAAAGAAGCGTGAGACAAGCAGAAAGCCTCGAGCGAAAAAAGCATGAAACGACCGTTGAACGGTCAAGGATTCGGTAAAACCATGATATTCGATGACTGGACGAGTGAGGGCAAGCCTCGCGAGGAGTGCGGCATCTTTGCCGTGCACGGCCACGAGCAGGCGGCGAGGCTGACCTACTTCGGGCTCTTTGCGCTTCAGCACCGCGGCCAGGAAAGCGCCGGCATCATTACGGCAGACGGCAAGACGGTCTACGAGCACAAGGGGATGGGCCTCGTCTCCGAAGTCGTTCACGAGAGCAACCTGCAGAAACTGCACGGCCACATGGCCATCGGTCATGTCCGCTATTCCACAACGGGCTCATCCACCCTGTCCAACGCCCAGCCGTTTCTCGTTCACCATGCCGGCGAGCCCTACGCCCTGGGCCACAATGGTAACCTCATCAACGCCCAGTTGCTTCGCTCCCAGCTCGAGAAGCAGGGCTCCATCTTCCAGTCCACCATGGACAGCGAGATCATCGTCCACCTCATGGCCCATCATCTGCGCAACGGCTTCGACGAGGCCCTCGTGAAGGCACTCGGGAAGGTGAAGGGATCATACTGCCTCGTCATGCTGACCAAGGACAAGATCATCGCCGCCCGCGACCCCCGCGGGTTCAGGCCGCTCGCCATCGGAAAGCTCGGCGAAGCAACCATCGTTGCCTCGGAGACCTGTGCCTTCGATCTGCTCGGCGCCACCTATGTGCGCGACGTGGAACCCGGCGAGATTGTCATCATCGACAACACGGGGCTCCGGAGCCTGAAACCTTTCCGGAAAGTCCGGCCTGCGCACTGCATCTTCGAGCTCGTCTACTTCGCACGGCCCGACAGCCACATCTTCGGCCAGAATGTCTACCTCTGCCGCAAGCGCTTCGGCCACCAGCTCGCCCGGGAGTATCGTCCGGATGTGGACCTCGTCATGCCCTTCCCGGATTCGGGAAACTACGCGGCCCTGGGATACGCCGAGGAAAGCAAGCTGCCTTTCGAGATGGGAATGATCCGCAACCATTACGTGGG
Source organism: uncultured Syntrophaceae bacterium (assembly GCA_964619035.1). Classification (GTDB taxonomy): domain Bacteria; phylum Desulfobacterota; class Syntrophia; order Syntrophales; family UBA2192; genus UBA2192. The sequence continues at coordinate 3,353 of CAZUBX010000039.1, forward strand.
CCGTACGTTCATCCAGCCCTCTCAGGCGATCCGCGACTTCGGTGTCCGCGTGAAACTCAACCCCGTGAAACCTTTGCTTGAGGGAAAGCGCATCCTCATCGTGGAAGACTCCATCATCCGGGGAACCACGAGCCGCAACCGCATCCGCAACCTCCGCCAGATCGGCGTGAAGGAAATCCACATGGGCATCAGCTGCCCCCCGACCCGCAACCCCTGCCCCTACGGCATTGATTTCTCTTCGAAGGGGGAACTCGTCGCGGCCGAAAAAGGGGACGTCGACGCCATCGCCCGCTTCATCGGGCTGGACTCGCTCTACTACCTCAGTCTCAAAGGGATGGTCGAAGCCACCCAGATGGACCCCAAGAGCTTCTGCCTTGCCTGCTACTCCGGGAAGTATCCCCTCCCCGTCGAGGAAGAGCTCGACAAGTACTGCATGGAGGATCGGTTTAGCTGCGAGCCCCAGCAGGATGATCTCCCCTTTATCTCGTAGCGCGCTTCGCGCGCAGGCTGCAGTCATCAGGCACCAGACTTCAGGAAGAATTCGGCCCTTTTCCTGCCGGCGCTTGTCACGCATCGCCTGACCTTTCCACACCCCTGAAACCCTGCCGTATTTTTGAATAGAATGACTTTCTCGATTAGCCTCGCAAATCAGTCACATCCACCTGATTGTCTTCTTTTTTACTATCTAAACAATTTTGTATATTAATAAAATAATTATACATTAGCGTATTTATTATCATGGATCAATTATTTATAACATTCTGATATTTATATGTTTTTACTGTGGCCGGGGAATTGCAAATCCTCTTGCAACTCATTGAGGGGGAAGGGAAATCATGGTGAATCAAATCAACTCGGGTGATACGGCCTGGCTTCTGGTGTGCTGTTCTCTGGTGCTCTTAATGACACCGGCCCTTGCACTTTTTTACGGGGGCATGGTCCGCAGGAAAAACGTTCTTTCCACGCTGACCTTGAGTTACGTCTTCATGGCCCTGATCGGGGTACAGTGGGTGGCCTACGGCTATTCCCTTGCCTTCGGCACATCCATCCACGGATGGATCGGGGGGCTCAACTTCATCGGGTTCCATGGGGTAGATGCTGTACCGAATCCAGACTACAGCAAGACGATTCCCCAGAGCCTCTTCGCTGCCTTCCAGATGATGTTCGCGGTCATTACTCCGGCCTTGATCACCGGTGCTTTCGTGGAGAGGGTCAAATTCAAGAGCTTTTTGCTGTTCAGCCTGCTCTGGGCAACGCTGGTCTATGACCCCCTGTGCCATTGGGTCTGGGGACAGGGCGGATGGCTCAAAGAGATGGGCGTCCTGGACTTTGCAGGCGGGACGGTGGTGCACATTGCGGCCGGGTTCTCGGCGCTGGCCTTCGCGCTGGTGATTGGCCCTCGCCGGGGCTTCGGCAAGTCCCCCATGGAGCCGAACAATATCCCCCTGACCGTTCTGGGGGCCGGGCTCTTGTGGGTGGGCTGGTTCGGATTTAATGCCGGTTCGGCCCTGGCCGCCAACGGGGTCGCCGTGAATGCCCTGCTGACCACCAACACCTCTGCGGCAACGGCAGGACTTGTCTGGATGGTGCTCTCCTGGCTCGACGGCCGGCCCAGTACACTGGGTATCGCCACGGGAATGGTGGTCGGCCTGGCGGCTGTCACCCCCGCATCGGGCTTCATCACCCCGATGGCCTCCATGGTCGTAGGGGCCGTGGCGGCGCCGCTTTCATACTACGCGATGCGCTTACGGGACCGCCGCAAGCTCGATGAGTCCCTGGATGTGTGGGCCTGTCACGGTGTCGCCAGCACCTGGGGCATGATCGCAGCCGGCCTTTTTGCCACGGTGGCCGTCAACAGCGACGGTGCGAACGGACTTTTTTTCGGCAATCCCAAACAAATCGGGATTCAGCTTCTGGCGATCGTCGTCACCATCGTATTCACTTTCTCGATGACCTATGTCATTGCAAAGGCGCTGAACGCAAGCATCGGGCTTCGCGTAAGCCCCATGGAGGAGGAAGTCGGGCTGGATATCAGTTCCCACGGGGAGAGATCCTATTCGTAACCTGGGCGTGCCCGGAGGCAACTGCCATCGCAGATCATCGATCCTAGAACTTGGAGATTGAGCCATGCTGAAAAAAGTCGAAGCCATCATTCGTGAAGATAAGGTCAACGATGTCAAGGACGCCCTCGCCGATATCGGCATCATGGGGCTGAACATTTTCGAAGTCCGCGGCCATGGTCGCCAGGGAGGCATTCAGCTGGTAGGACGCGCGGGAACCTACCAGGTAAACATGCTTCCCAAAATTCAGGTCAACATTGTCCTGAGCGACCGCAACCTCGAGGCTGCCATCGAGGCGATCCTCAAGTCAGCCTATACCGGCGAGCCCGGCGACGGCCTCATCTTTGTCTCACCCGTCGATGAGGTGATCCGCATACGAACGCGAGAGCGCGGCCAGGATGCCATGATGTATCCCGGTGATATCGATGAAAGAAAGAAGAGCGCGGACTGAGCATCACATTGCCAGCTATCCTTATGAGAACGAAGGCAGGGTCGGAAACGGCCCTGCCTTTTTTCGCCGAACGGCAAGACCCCATCCTGCGTGCAGCGTTGATGAATCAACCGCCAGAGAGGCCACTTCGTATTGCAGCACCTTAGCATCTATCAAGTCCTCGTATTGATATCACATTATGCAAATGAAACACCACAATAAAGCTAATATTGTAGCCTTTGATTATTTTGTAACATATACGTTTAATTATCATATTATATATACATATATGTATTATATAATTTGGCTGGACAAGAAGCATAATAACGTATTAGCCTTTATTATCATGTACTTATAATCATTTGCTCTCCTGGCACCGTTATTGCTCAATGGTATTTCAACAATTGTTCAAATTCATTTCAGGAGGTCATCATCATGAACACGGGTGATACCGGTTGGGTGCTCACATCGTCAGCACTGGTTCTTCTCATGACCATTCCCGGTCTGGCTTTCTTTTACGGCGGGTTGGTGAGGAGAAAAAACGTCCTTTCGGTCCTGATGCAGTGCCTGATCATTCTCTGCGTCATCACGCTTCAGTGGGTTCTTTTCGGTTACTCCCTGACATTCGGCCCCGACACCGGCCAGGGAATCATCGGCGGGCTGGACTGGGCTGGACTCAGGAACGTAGGCGGACAGCCGAATGCCGATTACGCGGCGACGATTCCGCACTATGCATTCATGATCTTCCAGTGCATGTTCGCGGTCATTACACCGGCGCTCATCATCGGGACCTTTGCCGAGCGGATCAAGTTCTCCGCATTCCTCGCTTTCACCGTTCTCTGGGCGACTTTTGTCTACAATCCCCTGGGACACTGGGTCTGGGGTACCGGCGGCTGGCTCAAAGACTTAGGCGCCATGGACTTCGCCGGCGGCATCGTCGTTCACACCAGTTCCGGCGTCTCCGCTCTTGTTCTTGCCCTTCTTATCGGGAAACGAATCGGAATCGAGAGACAGCACTTCGCCCCTCACAACCTGCCCTTCACGGTCATGGGCGGAGCGCTGCTCTGGTTCGGGTGGTTCGGGTTTAATGCAGGAAGTGCCCTGGCGGCAAATGACCTCGCCGCCCTGGCCTTCGTGACGACGACCGTCGCCACATCCGCCGCGGGGCTCACCTGGGCCCTCATCGAATGGCAGCAAAACGGCGCACCGACCGCTCTGGGTGCCGTGACGGGTGCCGTCGCGGGACTCGTGGCCATCACTCCGGCCTGCGGATTCGTGAACCCCATGAATGCCATCTTCATCGGCATCATCGTCAGCTTCCTGTGCTACATTGCCATCGCGAAGGTGAAGTCCTACTTTAAATACGATGACGCGCTGGACGTCTTCGGCGTCCACGGTGTGGGCGGGATCTGGGGCACCCTCGCCACGGGTCTCTTCGCGGAGAAAGCCGTCAACGACGCAGGCGCCAACGGACTCTTCTTCGGCGGTATGCAGCAGTTTTTCGTCCAGTGCCTGCTCGTCGTCGTGACCGTGGTCTTCGCTGCAGCCATGACCTGGGTCCTCTTCAAGCTGGTGGATGCCCTCATCGGTGTCCGGGTGGAGAAGAACAGCGAGATCGTAGGTCTCGACCTGACCCAGCACAGCGAGTCTGCTTATACCCTGATCGACTAGGAGGTTGAAACCATGAAATACATCATTGCGATCATCAAACCGCACAAGATCGACGATGTCATGAAGGCCCTTGAAGACGTGCAGGTGAACCTCATGACGGTATCCAATGTTCTCGGTCGGGGCCGGCAGATGGGCGTCACCGAAGTCTACCGGGGCACCAAGGAAGTGGGAAGCCTGCTGAAAAAAATAAAACTCGAAATTGCCGTCAACGAGGACTTCGTGGAACCCACCATCCAGGCCATTACCAAGGGTGCCCGCACGGGCGAGATCGGCGACGGCAAGATCTTCATCCTGGACCTGCCCGAGGTCATCCGAATCCGCACCAGCGAGCGGGGGGGCCTTGCGATCGGATAAAACAGCAGAAACCGGGCTTCGGGTATCGGGAGAGAGGCCCCCCTTTCTGCCGATGCCCGAAGCCCATCGCCCCGGGCAACTGGGTTGTCTCATGAATACGGAAAAAGAGATCAGGAAAATGGAGAATCTCAAGGTGCGCGTGGATGCCTTCGAACGGGAGTTGGTCGTAGAGGCGCTCAAACGCACAAAAGGCAATCAAAGCCGCGCGGCCAAAATTCTCGGCACATCCCAGCGTCTTGTGAACTACAAGATACAAAAATATGGGATCGACACCAGCCGGTTCCGGTAGATCCGTGCCTTCTATCGTCTCAATACCCCCCCAGGAATCGCCGAAGGTCTCCCCGGCTGGTTTCTGTCCGGATTTTAAGAAAGGTCCTTCGCATTACATATTGGTGCATCCGCCATCGATATTAACCATTTTTGTATTATAATTGAACTCGCTCACCACCTGCGCTTTTTCTATTTATTCAATAAACATAACCCGTTATATGTTTTTTCCTTCCTGGCATCTGAATTGCTGAGCCTTATCGGCAGAGACACGGGCTTCACCGGGCATCCTCACGGTGAGGCGGGGCACGCTTTGGCAATTACAACAACACCTCCGTCGGGTGTGACATAGGCAGGCAAAAAAGACGGGCTCAACCTCTCGGTCAGCCCGGCTTGCTCTCCGTTCATGATTGTGCGAGAATCCAGCTGCGGCAGGATGGCAAGGAGGATCCATGGTAAAGGCGATTGTGACGGGCGTGAGCGGCAAGATGGGTGTGAGGCTCATGCAGTTCGTGAATGAAATGGAAGGCATTGAACTCGTCGGTGCCGTGGATGTCAAAGACAGCCGCTATGTCGGGCAGGACGTCGGCGAGATGAGCCACCTGGGTTTCTTCGGTGTGCCTGTTGTCGACGACCTCCGGAACTGCATCAAAGACAGCTGCGTCGTCATCGATTTCACGGACAAGGAATCTTCGCTGGAGCACCTCAAGATTGCAGCCGAACACAAGACATCGATGGTCATCGGGACCATGGGTTTCATGCTCGACGAGATGGAGCGCATCCGGGAGCTGACGAAGAAGACACGATGCGTCCTCGTGCCGAACGTGAGCCCTGCCCTCTTCAGCGAGATGGGCGCAGGCGTTGAGCTCATCTACCGCTCCTTCATCCGCGACACTTTCGCCCGCGAGGCCATTGCGGCAGCGAAGTGGGTTGTGAAGCAGAAGAATGGGCTCTACGACATGCAGGACGTATTGGGGTTGAAGTAACTGGTGATTGGGGAAGGTGATTGGGGCATTTCTTTATTTACATTCCCCGATTACTTAGTTACTCAATTACCAATGACTGCTTACCGGAGGCCCTATGTCCGTCCTGCCCAAGCAGCCCTTGATCTACGAGATCAACACCTGGGTCTGGCTCGCCGAGCTCAGCCGCAGGCACAAGAGACCCATCACGCTCGCAAACGTCCCTGCGCAGGAGTGGGACAGCATCGCCTCCTTCGGATTCGATGCTGTCTGGCTGATGGGTGTCTGGCAGCGAAGCCCGGCCGGCGCGAGGCTCGCACGGGGCCTTGTCCCTCTTCTCGAGGAATACCGTAACGCACTTCCCGATTTTACCCCTGACGACATCCCCGGATCCCCTTACTGCATCCGGGATTACAGCGTTGACGAGCGACTCGGCGGTCCCGAGGGCCTCTACAGGGCCCGCAGGGCCCTTGCCGATTGCGGGCTCGGCCTGATCCTGGATTTCGTTCCAAATCACGTAGCCCTGGACCACGACTGGATCCGCGAGCACCCCGAGTTCATCATCCAGGGAGATGCCACGGACCTGATCCGGGCGCCGCGGGAGTTCTTCCAATCCGGCGGGAGTGTCTTTGCCTGCGGCCGGGACCCCAACTACCCTCCCTGGGCGGACGTGGCCCAGCTCAATATTTTTCACCCCGGCTTGAGGGAGGCAGCCGTCGGCACCCTTCTGGGTATCGCGAGCCAGTGTGACGGGGTTCGCTGTGACATGTCGATCCTGCTCATCAACCGGATCTTCCGCAAGACCTGGGAAAGCCGCGCCGGCAGAGAGCCGCAGAGCGAATACTGGGTGGAGGTCATCGAGGGTGTCCGAAGGCGCTACCCGGACTTTACATTCATCGCCGAGGCGTATTGGGACCTGGAGCGTGAGCTCCAGCAGCAGGGCTTCGATTATTGCTACGACAAGCGCCTCTACGACCGTCTCATCCATGAGTCGGCCGACACGATCCGGCTTCACCTTTCGGAAGACCCGGAAGTTCAGCACGGGCTCGTCCGATTCATCGAGAATCACGACGAGCCGAGAGCCGCGGCAATCTTTGATCCGCAGAAGGCCAGAGCTGTGGCAGTGGTCATCGCCACGCTTCCAGGGGCAAGGCTGTTTTACGACGGCCAGCTCGAGGGGCGCAAGATGAAACTGCCCGTCCAGCTCGGGCGCCAACCGGAGGAATCGCCGGACCTCGAGCTCCGGGAATTTTACCGGACGCTTCTAAATTCCGTGCAGGATGCAAGGCTCCGTGATGGTGCGTGGAGTCTCTGCGAGCTGTCCGGCTGGTCTGATAATGAAAGCTTCAAAAACCTCGTGGCGTGGAGCTGGACCGGCAACGGCAAGCATCACCTGGTCGTCGTCAATCTGGCGGAAAGGAATTCCCAGGGACGCGTTCGAATGCCGGGCATGACCATTGCCGGGCGATCCTGGCGGCTTGTCGATCTGCTGTCAGGGGATGTCTTCGAGCGGGATGGGGACGAAATGACGGACCCAGGGCTGTTCGTGGATCTGAAGCCCTGGGGTTACCACTTCCTCGAATTCTAGGTTCGAGGTCCGAGGTCCGAGGAAAAGTGTCTCGTGTTTAGTGGCTTGTGGCTAGTGAAAGAAAAGTACAGAGCTTCAAGGATTCCCACGTTTTCTTCTTCACTGGTCACTGGTCACTAGCCACTGGTCACTTCTGTTACCAGATCTCCCTCATCTTGACGCCGTTTCCGGAGAGGTACTCCTTCAGCTCGGAGATCGTGTAGGTCCCGTAATGCACGATGGAGGCAATCAGGGCCGCATCGGCCTTGGCTGTTGTCAGCACGTCCAGAAGGTGCTCTTTCTTCCCCGCCCCTCCCGATGCGATGACGGGAATCTTCACACTCGTCGTGATCAGATGGGTGAGCTCCAACTCGTATCCCTCGAGGGTCCCGTCGGCATCGATGGAATTCAGGCAGATCTCCCCTGCCCCGAGATTCTCGGCTTCCCTGGCCCACCAAAGGGCGTCGATCCCCATGTACTTCCTGCCGCCCTGAATGACGATCTCGTAGCCCGAGGGGATCTTCGTGCTCTTCTCGACTTTTTTCACGTCCATCCCCAGGACGACACACTGGCAGCCGAAAGCAACGGCGCCCTCGCTGATGATCCGGGGATTTTCCACGGCGCCTGAATTGACACTGACTTTCTCGGCGCCGGCGTGGATGACCTTCCTGATGTCTTCAAGGCTTCGGATGCCCCCTCCCACGGAGAATGGGATGAAGATCGTCTCGGCAACCCGCTTCACGACGTCGATCATGATATCGCGCCCTTCCGATGAAGCGGTAATGTCATAGAAGACGATCTCGTCGGCGCCCTGCTCGTAATAATTGCGCGCCACCTCTACGGGGTCGCCGATGTCGATGTTGCCCTTGAACTTGATCCCTTTGGTCAGCCTCCCGTCTCTCACATCGAGGCAGGGGATGATCCGTTTACTGAGCATCGTTCCCATCCCAGCGACTGAAGTTTTCAAGAATCCGAAGTCCGAAACGACCGCTTTTCTCGGGGTGAAACTGGACCGCCACGAGACTGCCCCGCGATACGGCGGAGGCGAACCGGATGCCGTACTCCGTCTCCCCGGCAATGTCCGACTCGTTCGAGGGTGCCGGGTAGTAGGAGTGCACGAAGTAGAACTCGGCGTTTCCGGGGATGCCGTCAAACAGCGGGTGATTTCCCCTGAACTGAACACGGTTCCAGCCCATGTGCGGGATCTTGAGGGGATCGCCTTTCTCCTTCATGCCCTCGGGAAAACGTTTGACGCCGCCGGGAATAATGCCGAGGCAGGTCGTCCTGTTGTCCTCTTCGCTGTATTCGAAGATGACCTGGGTCCCCAGGCAGATCCCGAGAAGGGGTTTTCCCGATTTGGCGATCTCGCGTATACATTCATCCAGTCCCGATTCGCGGAGGTTCCGCATGGCCTCCCCTGCGGCGCCCACCCCGGGGAAAATCACCCGATCGGCCCGCAGGAGTTCATCGGCGCGGTCCGTGATGACACAGGCAACCTTCAGGCCCTGAAGGGCACGGGCAACACTGGTCAGGTTGCCTGCCCGATAATCGACGATGGCAATCATAGATCACTCGAATCCGAATATTATTGAAGCTGGACTATAGCGCAAATGGCCGCGAAAATCAACGCCCACGGGCCTTCTCGGCAGAAATAATCCTTGACCGTCCCGCATCCGGAGTATAAATATTGTAACAGGGATTCTCACAAGGCATCCTGATCCACCGAACCCACGGTGACTCTTTCGACACCCCTTCTGCCGATTCCATCTCCTCCTGTTGCAAAATCCCTGCGGCGAAACCTCCGTGAGGCGTAACGATTCTGCACCCCCGGCTCAACCATCAGAATTTTGAAAGGAGGACCTGCCATGTTACAGAACCACGACTACAATCTTCTCGAATCGATTACCGTCATCGCCAAAAGCATTTACCGCTACGACACCTACATGAAGGACCTGGACAAGGTGAAATGCGAGACCTGCCGCAAGATCTGGCATGACTTCCACGAGCAGCGGCAGAAAGAGCTTGCCGTGCTGCTCAAGGAGTTGCACGCCCACGTGGAAGGCGGGTTGATGACCATTGAAAATCCCTGAGGGCGGGGATCGGTCGATGACGGGACGTTTCACCTGAAGGAGAAGCGGGTGGCCATGACAGGCGATCGTTACCGGAAGGACGGAGGCCGGGTCAGAGATCTCCCAACTCCCTGAGTCTGTCCACATCGCTTTTCCGGGCCACCAGGGTCCGGGTTCCCGCACGTACGACGACGAGGTCATCGACCCCGATGAGGGTCACCGTCTCCTCGGGCGACTCGCAGAAAACGAGATTCCCCGACGAGTCGATGGTTTTCACATTTCCCCGCAAGGCGTTCCCTTGCGCGTCACGGGGAAGGAGGGTCTGCATCGCCGGCCAGCCCCCCACGTCGGTCCACGAGAACAGGGACGCCACGCAGCGCAGCGGTTTTACCGTCTTTTCCATGACGCCGTAATCGATGGAGATGGGCTGTACTGCGGCAAAGGCCGCTTCGAGCGCCTTCTGCCAGCCCGGCGTGGCGTCGTACCCGTCCAGCGGCGAAAGGGCTTCATGGTGCCGAGGCAGCCAGGTACGGACCTCCTCGAGAATCGTTTCGGCCTTCCAGACAAACATCCCAGAGTTCCAGAGAAAGCGCCCCGACTCGATATACTGCCTGGCCGTCTCCAGGTCAGGCTTTTCTTTGAACTGCTTCAGTTCGAAATGTTCGATCCCGCCGTCATTGAGCACGGACGCGCCGGTTTCGAGATAGCCGTACGCGGTGGCCGGGTAAGCGGGTTTGATGCCGAAGGTGTAGAAAGCATTGGTTTCAGCAACCTGCCGGGCTGCCGAAACCAGGTTTCTCTGGAAGAGCTCCCTTGGCTCGATCAGGTGGTCGGCCGTGAGCGTGAGGATAATGCTGTCGCCGAAACGCTTGCGCACGAGGACGGCAGCCAACGCCACGGCGGCTGCCGTGTCGCGGCGTATCGGCTCGCCGATGACATTTCCTTCAGGCAGCTCCGGGAGCTGTTCCCGGGTGAGCGAAACGTGGGCGGCATTCGTGAGCACCAGGGTCCGATCGGGCGGAACCAGACCCCGCAGCCTGTCAAAGCTCATCTGCAGGAGGCTTCTCCCGCCGAAGAGGTCGATGAACTGCTTGGGCTTCTGCCGGGTGCTGAGCGGCCAGAAGCGCGTTCCCATGCCCCCCGCCATGATGACGGCCACGAGCTGCCCTTGAAGATCCGCCATGCGTTTTCCCTGAACTTATCTTTCTTAGCTTCTCTTGCTTAGCTTCTCTTGCCGAACTTCTCTTAGAACGAATACCCGGCCCGGCGCCTATGCCCGGCCGTAATCGTCCTCGAAGCGCTCGATGTCGCTCTCGTCGAAGTAATCCCCCGTCTGGACCTCAACGATCACCAGCTCCGTCTTTCCCGTGTTCCGGACGCGGTGAAGCGCGCCCCGGGGGATATCGGCGGACTGCCCCTTCTGCAGGATGATTTCGTCCGTGTTCAGCGTCAACACGGCCTCCCCGGAGACGATCAGCCAGTGCTCGTCCCGGTGCCGGTGCCTCTGGAGGCTGAGGCGCTTTCCCGGATAGACGACGATCCGTTTCACCTTGTGCTCTGCATCCTCCAGGAGGATGTCGAAATGCCCCCAGGGACGCTCGTCCCTCGGCTGTGGATTCATGGCTGATTCATCCTTCCCTTTTACCTGCCCGCATCAGCAGGCCTCATGGCCCTGAGGCTGCCCGACGTTAACATATTTACGAAATCAGCACCACCCTGTTTTAACTGGACATTCCCGCCTCTTTGTGGATATCAATAAAAAAAGGAGGGGATGATGAAAATCTGTTTTGCCGCACCCGATAAAGCCTGGGGAGGTGCTCTCGGCCTTCTCCGGGCAGCACTGCCCGAGCATGAGTTCGTCGCCCTGGGGAGTTATGTGCTGGAGAGCCTGCGAGGCTATGACGTCGTGATCCCGACCATGTCCCGCATCACGGAGCCGCTTCTCGCCACGGCCGATCGGCTGCGGTTGATCCAACAGGTCGGTTCCGGGCTTGAGGGGGTAGACATCGTGGCGGCAAGGAAGCGGGGCATCCGGGTGGCTAACGTCCCCACAGACAGCTGCGCCAATGCCGATTCCGTGGCCGAGCTGGGAATTTACATGATGATCGGGCTCGCCCGTAATTTCCGCGGCATGGCGGAAAGCTTCGCGAATCGCAGCATCGGTCAGCCGCTTGGTACGACGCTGATGGGAAAAACCGTGGGGATCGTGGGACTGGGAGGCATCGGCAAGGCCCTTGCAAAACGGCTGAGGGCTTTCGACGTCCGGCTCATCGGGGTCAAGCGGGACAATCCCGGGAGGGCAGCAACGGATCTCGGTCTCGACTGGGCAGGCGGATCGCAGGATCTCGAGCGGCTTCTCGGTCTTTCGGACTTTGTCGTCCTGTGCCTTCCCCTCTCAACGGAGAGCCGCAACCTGATGAACGAGAAGACCTTTGCTTCCATGAGAAAAGGCAGTTTCCTCATCAATCTGTCGCGGGGCGGCATCGTGGATCGGGCCGCGCTGGAGAAGGCCCTCGCCACAGGTCAGATCGCCGGGGCGGGTCTCGATGTGTACTGGGAGGAACCGGTCGATCCGAAGGATCCGATCTTCCGGTACAATATCTTTACGACACCGCACATCGGCGGCTCAACGGATGTCTCCATCACCGGCATCGTGCAGGTGGTAGCCGACAACATCCGGCGGGTGGAGAAAAACGAGGAACCTCTTTATGTGAAATAGAAAAGCGCCGTCGTGGCCTCACTCCCCGTTCCGGGAAGACACGATCGGCGCTCTTTTCACTCGCTCTTCCCGGCTATCCGAGAAGGTTCATTTCCACAAAGGCCCAATTGACCAGCTTGTCGAGTGAGGCTTCCACGAAATCCTTCCTCCGGTTCTGGTAATCCAGGTAGTAGGCGTGTTCCCAGACGTCGATCGTCAGCAGGGGTTTCAACCCCTGCGTGATCGGGTTCTCCGCATTCGGCGTCTTCAGCACCTTCAGCATCTTGCCATCCGTTGCAAGCCACGCCCAGCCGCTGCCGAACTGGCCCAGGGCCGTGCTGACTAATTCCTTCCGGAAATTTTCATAACTCCCGAAATCCTTCTCGATCCGCTTCCCGATCTCTCCCCCCGGCTTTCCGCCGCCAGCGGGTTTCATTCCGTTCCAGTAGAAGGTGTGGTTCCACACCTGGGCGGCTGCGTTGAACACGGGGGTTTTTCCGGAAACGCCTGCCGTCGCCTTGATGATCTCCTTGAGGCTCATTTTCTCGTAGGGCGTGTTCTGCACCAGATCGTTCAGAATATAGAGGTAGCCGAGGTGGTGCTTGCCGTAGTGGATACTGACGGTCCTTGCCGAGATGACGGGTGCCAGGGCATCTTCTGCGTACGGCAGGGGCGGAACGCCGAAGGGTGACGTTCTCTGAGCCCATGCCGTCGAGGGGATGCCCGCTGATGAAGCGGCTAACGCTGCCGTTCCTGCCAGGGCCGCCTTCACAAACTCGCGCCGTGTGAGTCCGTTTGCGATGATCCGGTCTTCCATGACTGTCCTCCTCTTCTGTGCCGAGACGATTCGATGAAACGAAATTCTCGATCCACACGGTTTATGGTAACAAAACAGTCATGAAAAGAACAATACAGATTATCGGGACGTAAGGGATCATGTTTCCGGAAAATATCATCCCGAAAATGATTTGATCCTTCCGGCAAGTTTCGATATAGTCGCCCAAATCGACGCAAACATGGAGGATCTATGGCCCTCTCCGTGGCCCTGACGCTGCTTCCCATCGTCCTGATTGTCTTTCTCCTGGTGAACCGGCGTTTTGCCGCCGACACGAGCGGCGTCATCGGCTGGCTCGCGACCCTTCTTATCGCCATCACCTATTTCAACACCCCGTTGGAGATGGGGCTCCGGTCTTCCCTGGCGGGCGTCATCGCCTCGTTTCCCGTTTCGCTCATGGTCGTCACTTCGATCCTCCAGATCACCTTCATGGAATCCACGGGGGCGATTCGGCGGATCGCCGTTTTCGTCAAGACCTTCGCATCGTCGGACCGCTCCGTGCAGATCATGTTGATCAACGTGGGGGCTGGAACGCTCCTGGTTTCCGTGGGGGCTACTCCCGTTTCGATCCTTCCCCCGATCCTCGTGGCGCTCGGCTATTCGACCTACGTGGCCGTGGCCCTGCCCGCCCTGGGGTTCGATGCGCTGTGCACCTTTGCGCTCCTCGGGGCGCCGCTGGTCGTCTACTCGGATCTCACGGGCACGCCCCTGGCGCAGTCCGCCCAGGTCTTTGCGAAATTTCTCCCCGTCATCTCGATCCTCATCGGGTTCGGCATGCTCTGGATCGTGGGCGGCATCCGGCAGATGAAGGAGGGGTTTATCCCCTGTGTGCTTGCCGGGGCCACCAACGGGGGAGCTGCCGTGGCCGTGGCCCACATCGGGATCGGGGTGGTCCTGACGGGCGTCATTGCCGGTTTCTGCACAATGATGGTCATGCTGCTCTATCTGAAGCTCCGGGGCCTGCCAATCATCGACCGCTCGCACCTGACGGCTGATGATTTCCGCGTCGAGCAGAAAATGTCGCTTCTCGCGGCGCTCTCGCCGTGGATCATCCTGATTGCGGCTTCCTTCGCCATCAACTTCTACCCGCCCTGGTTCGATCTCCTCTTCAAGCAAATGGACATGGGCGTCTCGGTGATCCAGGGACAGACGATCCGGACCCGCATGCTGTGGAACGCCTACACGTGGGTCCTCGTCAGCACGGTCCTTTCGGCCATTTTCCTCCGGCCCACCGCGGCCTGCACAGGCGAGACCCTCCGGAAATGGATGAAACGGGCGCCCAGGCCCGCCCTCTCGGCGGCCATTTTCTTTGCGATCGCCTTCGTCATGAACAACTCCGGTTTCCAGTTCACCGGGACGGCCTGGAAGCTCGTGGAGTCGTCATCGAACATGATCTGGGTGCTCGCCCAGGGGTCGGCTGCCGCCTTCGGCGCCGCGTATCCGTTCATCAGCGTTTTCTTGGGGCTCTTCGGCGGGTTTGTCAGCGGCAGCGAGGCCTCCACGATCGCCATGTTCACGAAGTACCACCTCCTGACCTCGAAGCTGCTCGATGTGGATGCCCTCATCGTGACGGCCGCAACGGGCATCGGGGGCGGGCTCGCCAGCGTCATTTCCCCCGCAAAACTGCAGAACGCGGCGGCCACCATAGACGCCATCGGGATCGAGAGCCAGGTCATCCGCAAGGCCTTTGTGATCTCCCTGATCATCACGACGGCAGCGGCAATCATGGCTCTGATCTTTGCCTGAAGAAGAACGTTTCATGGATTACCCTCTCATCGCGCAGCCCCGCACACCGCTGGCAAGGCTCCTGGGTCTTGCCGGTTTTTTCTTCCGAAGAAAAGTCCTGCGACTGGATCTGCCGCTGCTGGCAAGCTTCAAGCTCACCTACCAGTGTAATCTGAGATGCGCCCCATGCCCCTACCATCGGCGGGACGATAGTCACCGGGCCCACATCCGATGGGAGGCAGCCACGGCGGCACTCGATGCGCTGCATCGCTCCGGCTGCCGGATTGTCGTCTTCGAGGGGGGAGAGCCCCTGCTGTGGCGCGACGGCACACGAACCTTCGGTGACCTCGCCCGCTATGCCCGAAACCGATTTCTCTGCACGGCTGCAACCACGAACGGGACCCTGCCACTGGACGTCCCCACCGATGTGCTCTGGGTGAGCCTCGACGGGACAAAAGAGACCCATGACCGGCTGAGGAGCAGCTCCTTTGACAGGGTATGGAGCAATCTCGAAAAAGCCTCCCAGGTCAAGCTGCTCGTCCATTTCACGATGAACCGGGAAAACTGGCGGGATCTGGCGACACTGCTCGATGAGCTGAAGCAACGGCCTGCAGTGCGCGGAGTGACGGTACAGCTCTTCTACCCCTACGGGCAGGGTGAGGAGGCGCTCGCGCTTTCTCCATCAGAGCGGCGAGAAGCCATCCAAAACGTGATCAAGCTCAAGAAGCGGGGCTACCCCATCATCAATTCAAAACGATCGCTGGAGAAAATGATTTCAAACGACTGGAAGTGCCACGACGGGCTTCTGGTGAATGTGGACCCGGACGGATCGATCACGCGGGGCTGCTATGTCCGCAGCCGCGGGGAGGTCCGCTGTGGCGATTGCGGCTTTACACCCGTGGCCGAGCTCTCCGGCGCCTTTGATTGGATGCCCGGCTCCATCCTGGCCGGCTGGAAGGCCTTCGTCAGCCCCTGAAATACAGTGATTGAGTGTCCAAGTGTCTGAGTGTTGAAGTGAAGAAATGTTGCTTCTTTCTTCACTCAGAAACTCACGACTCAGACACTTTTTCACACTATTCGACTGACAGACCGCACCTGTTACCTGTCACTTGCTAATCTGCCGTACGTCCCCGTCAGCTCAAGCAGCCACTGCTCGAGGCGTCGCTCGATCTGGCCCGGCAGAAGGCGCCAGCGCCAATAGCTCCCCTTGCCCGCGGGCAGGTTCATGCGGGCTTTCTCGCCCAGGCCGAGCAGGTCCTGCATGGGGATGACGGCCGTCCCCGCAACGGACATCAGGGCGAGGCGGATCATCGATTCGTGGACCCGCTCCGATCTGACACGGTCCCCGATATAGGCAAATAATCGCCCTTTCTCCTCTCCCGTTGCATCCCTTTCGAACCAACCCCTGACCGTGTTGTTGTCGTGGGTACCCGTGTAGACGAAATCCCGCTCGATGTGGTTGTGAGGTGCGTGATGCTCCGAGCCGGCCCCGGGGCCGAAGGCAAACAGAATAACCCGCATGCCCGGCAACCCGAGCCCGTCGAGCACGGCGCGCACTTCAGGCGTGATAAACCCCAGATCCTCCGCCACCAGGGCACCTGGCGGGATCTTTCGCGTGAGCGTCCGGAAAAAATCGCCGGCGGGCGCGGGCACCCATCTCCCCCTCATGGCGGTTCTGCTCTTCGCGGGGACTTCCCAATAGGACACGAGCCCCCTGCAGTGATCGATCCGGACAAGGTCATAGAGTTTCAGATTGTGACGGACCCTGGAGACCCACCAGGCATAACGGCTTTTCCTGAGCGCCCCCCAGTCGTAAACGGGATTTCCCCAGAGCTGCCCCGTCCGGCTGAAATAGTCGGGCGGCACGCCGGAGACAAAGGCAGGCCTGCCCTCCTGATCCAGTTTAAAAAGAGATGGATTCCCCCACACATCGGCGCTGTCGTGATGGACATAGCAGGGCAGATCTCCCATGACGGATACCCCGAGGCCGTTGCAGTAGTCCTTGAGGGCTCGCCACTGGCGGAAGAAAAGATACTGACGGAACTGCTCCTCTTCGATCAGTGCGGCGATTTCCTCGACACGCGGCCCGAGGGCCCTGAGTCTCCGGTCGTGAAACTCCAGCGGCCAGCGGGTCCAGGTCTTTTTCCCAAAGAGCGTCTTGAGGGCACTGAAGAGGGAGTATTCCTCGAGCCAGTGCCGTTCATCCCGGCAGAAGGCCTCATAGTCGTATCGGAGGCTCCCCCCGCATGCAGAAAACCGCTGCCAGGCCTCGCTGAGGATTTTTTCCTTGTAGGCGGCAACGAGTCGATAATCGACAAGACCCTGCGGAAAGCGAGGCGCACCGGAAAGATCGCTCCTGTTTAACAAACCATCTTCGACGAGCTTCTCCGGGCTCACGAGCAGGGGATTCCCCGCAAAGGCCGACGAACTGCCGTAGGGTGAATTCCCCATGAGCGTGTCCGTCGGGACCAGGGGAAGGATCTGCCAGAGACGCTGCCCTGCACGGTGAAGGAAATCGGCAAACCGGTAGGCCTCAGGCCCCAGGTCGCCAATGCCGAAACGGGACGGCAGGGATGTCACATGGAGGAGGATTCCGCTTCGTCTAGTCAATTCATGCCTTTAATGCGAAACTTTAGGGTTTGTCTCCAGGTCCATCATTCCAGAGCGTTTCAAGGCATTGTTCACGGCAGCACCTTCCAGGATGTCAGGGTGGTGAATTTTCTGAGGTGCTCCCGGTCATGGATGCAGAAGGCCATCCCGTTTCTTTTCAAATATCACAGGTCGCCCGGGGAAACCAGATGGGATCGCGAAACTCGAAGGCATATCGGAATTCTCGCCAAACACTTTACAGAACACATCCAACGTCCAGTCGTTAAATGGAAAACAAGAAGGACGACGGAGGATAATTGTGCGAGCTTCATACCCATTCATCGAGCAGCTCGATATGGGTGATGCAACGGTTGGCCTGGATGGAAATGACAAATCCTCCAGAGGTGATATCGTGCCGCCGCAGCGAAAAGGCTTCGAGAGGAAGGAGGCAGAAGGGATGAGCTTCGTTCACCCTCCAACCAGCTCGGCCCGGAGGACCGTTACCGCCTGACCGCCGATCAGGACGCGGTCGCCTTGCAGGCCGACGCGAAGGATGCCCCCCCGCGATGAGGCCTGGTACGCCCGGAGCGTTTTCTTGCCCAGCTTCCCGCCCCAGTAAGGCCCCAGGCAGCAATGGGCCGAGCCCGTCACGGGGTCCTCGTCCACCCCCACGGCAGGGGCAAAAAAGCGGGAGACGAAGTCATAACCGGCGGACCGGCTGCGGCTCGTGACGATCACCCCGCGCATGTCCACCTTTTTCAGCTTGGTCATGTCGGCGTTGAGTCCACGCACGATATCCTCATCGTCGACCTCAACGAGATAATCAAAGCGGTTGCGGCCCGTGTACAGCGCCGTCACCCCGAGGGCCTCGATCAGCTCAGCAGGGGCATGGGCTGTACTTTCCGGCTCGGCGGGAAAATCCAATTCGATCCAATCGCCTTTTTTCACCGCGTACAGGATGCCGCTTCGCGTGTGGAAAACGGCCTTCTCCCCTGACGCCAGTTCCCCGGACTCCCAGAGGATGTGGGCACTCGCAAGGGTGGCATGCCCGCAGAGATCCACCTCTACGGCGGGGGTGAACCAGCGCAGGGTGTAGCTCCCGTCGGCTCGTTTTTCCAGAAATGCCGTCTCCGACAGGTTCATTTCCCGGGCCACGTCCTGCCTCCATCCGTCATCGCCGGGCGCTCTCAGAATACACACGGCGGCGGGATTGCCCCTGAAGGGGCTGTCCGTAAAGGCATCCACAACATGGACTCTCTGGTTCATCGCTCGCACCCCTTTTCGACCGTCCGAGTCAGGGCCTTCGGGGTCACTTTGCCGGCTCGGGTTTCAGGAGTACCTGCTTGATGTTGTTCCCCTCGTTGGCCTCTTCGACCTGCTCCGTGATGTCCAGCCAGACCCTGACCGTTGTGGGCTCCTGGATCTTGATGGGGCTCGTATACGTGATCGTCCCGCCGGGGTTTTTCAGCGCCCGGTTCGGGTCCGCGGCCCAGAGGGTCGCGTAGTCCACGAACTGCACGCCGATCATGATCACGAAACAGGCCGCAAACGATTCCGTGGACCTCCAAGCAGTGTCGGGCATGGGCCCCGGGCCGGCGTTGCGGATCTCCACAACGATGTTCCCCGCGGGGTTCAGAGTGATCTTGTCGACGACCAGGTCAGGCTTCGGGGCGGCCTCCTGCGCCGAGGCCCACACGGCCGGCCACAGCAGGGCCCCGATGGTGATCAGTGTGATGACGAATCGATTCATGCGTCGCATGTCTTCCTCCGTATTTCCGGATATGTTACTTGCAAACCCCGGGTGCCGTCACATGATGTAGCTGTGCAGGCTGTCCAAGTAGTTCACCCCCAGGTAGGTGAAGAGCACCGAAACGAAGCCCGCAATGGCCATGATCGCGATTCCTTTTCCCCTCCACCCGCGCACGAGCCGGGCATGAAGCAAGGCTGCGTAGATGAGCCAGGTAATCAGCGACCACGTCTCCTTCGGGTCCCAGCTCCAGTAGGATCCCCAGGCGAAATTGGCCCAGACGGCGCCCGTGATGATCCCGAGGGACAGAAAGATGAAACCCATGATGGTGCTGTGATAGATGAGCTCCTCGATGGCCTCCTCGTCGGGGAAAAAGCCGCCGCGGCCTTTCGAGGGGTTCCCCGATCCGGTAACGAAACGCCGGGCGAAAAAAAGGACCCCCAGCCCGAAGGCGATCGTGAAGGCCCCGTAACCCATGAAGCACGTCACCACGTGGCTGGTGAGCCAGTTGCTCTGCAGGGCCGGGATGAGCGGCTGGATGCGGGTTGCCTGGTCCGGGGAAAGCGAGGCATAGGCCATGGACAAGAAGGCAACGGGCGTGACGAAGGGCCCCAGGAACCGGTTCCGGATGCGCCACTCCGTGATGAGGTACAAAAGCATGATGGCCCAGGCAAAGAAGATCAGCGACTCATAGAAATTGGCAAGGGGCGCATGCCCGATGCCCAACCGGTAGGATTCCCACCAGCGCACGGCGATGCCGGCCGTGTTCAAGGCAAGCCCGACCAGGGCCGTCCCCGTGGCAAGCTTTCCCCAGTATTCATCATCCCTCAGCAGGCGGATCAGGTAGAAGGCCATGGCAACGAGATAGATCACCGTTGCCCAGCCGAGCATCTTCGTGTTCATTCGGTTTCACCCCTGTAGGATCGCAGGATCCTCTCGATTTCCCGGTTGAGCCTCACGGGGTCCCGGTTGCATCGGCCGGCGACACAAATACGCGTCTTGCCGTGCTTTCGGTCCACGCGGACAAAGACCTGCCGGTGCGAGGAAAAGAAGGTCAGCAGGAACCCCGCCACCAGCAGGAAGGCCCCCGCACCTACGATGGGGACCCCGGGGTCCCGGTTCACCTTGAGCCCCGTGTAAAAGGAGGTCTCGATCCCCTCGAGCTTGAACAGGAAAGGCTTGTAAAGACCGGCATTGAACTGGGGCACCTGGGTGGTGATCCCCGGGTTTTGTTCCTCGATGGCGTCGAGGAACTTGAAGACCCAGAAGGAGACGGCCCTGTCGCCTGCCGTGACGCCGACCTTGACTGCCGGTCCCATCCGCATGAGGTTCCCCTCGATGCGCAGGATCTCCACCTGAGCCTTCCCTCCGTCGATGGTGAAGCTCTCGCCCTGGCGCGCCCGCTTTATCGTTTCTTCCCCTTTTTTCAGGATCTTGAGGACGACCTCGCCCGGAACAGAGCCGTAGCTCGACTGGTAGAAGCGGATCCCGTCAAACTCCATGGGATGATTCACCAGGAGCGACCCCCTGGCCATAATCTGCCCGTCCCGAAGAAAGGACAGATCGGATTTATACAGCTTCGGCATTCCGCTGTCGTAGAACTCGACGTTGAAGTCGTCGCACTTCACGCTGAAGCCGAGTTCCATGACCCCTTTGCCGCCCCGCAGCTCGATACGGTCGGCCGAGGCGCCCTCGGGGATGTTGACGTATCCGTCGAACCCGAGGAAGGACCCGATGACGGCGCCGAGGATGATGACGAGTACACCGGCGTGAATGACATAAACGCCGAAATAGGACCAGGCGCCCTTATGAGCACGTAAATAAGCGGCCTGATCGGTTTTTTTCGCTTCTGGTTTGCCATAGGCTTTTTTCAGGATCTGTTCCATCCTGGCCGTCTCGTCCTCCGGGCTGCCCCCGGCCACAAGGACTCGTTCAGGCGGCAGCTCCTCGTACAGGCCGGGACGGTCCGGCTCCGGCTGCATCCTGTAGAGGCGAAGCGAGACAGGCAGGCGGTTCAGGGAACATACGACGAGGTTGACCGTGAGCAGCCCCATCAGCAGGAGAAACCACGGTGAGTGGTACAGATCGTAGAGTTGCAGAAACCTCAGAAAGCCCGCAAGGGCCGGCGGAAGCTTCTCGAAGGCACCCTGCGCGGCATCCTGCTGAGGGATCACGGTTCCCAGGATGGCTGAGAGGGCTATAACGATCAGAAGAAAAAGCGTCAGCCTGACCGATGAGAAAAACGACCAGACAGGGTTTTTCGATGGGTTTGTTTTTTCCTGCAACGATCCGTCTCCGCGTTCCCTGAGTGCAATCCTCACGGCAAGAGTTCTTCACTTTTTCCCTCTTACCCTCTTACCCTCTTACCTTCTTACCCTCTAGGCAGCAGGCGCTGCCTTCCCCTCCATGAGGGCCATGAGTTCCGTCCCCTCGATCTTCTCCTTCTGCAGCAGAAGCGCTGCCCCCTTTTCGAGGACATCCCTTTTGCCCGAAAGGACCGACTTCGCCTTGCCGTATTCACCGTCGATGATGGCCTTGATCTCCCGGTCGATGAGCTCCGCCGTGGCCTCACTGTAGTCCCCGCCTTCCGGGGCGCCCATCTCCATGAAGAGCGCGCGTTTTTCCCGGGCGAAATAGACCTGCCCTACCTGGCTGCTCATGCCGTACTCCTTGACCATGCTCCGGGCCATGTCTGTGGCCCGGGCCAGGTCGTTGTGCGCCCCCGTCGAAACATCACCGAATACGATCTCCTCAGAGGCCCGCCCGCCGAGAAGGGACGCGATCCGGTTGAGAATCTCCGTCTTTCTCAGGAGGAAGCGGTCCTCCGTGGGGACCTGCATGGTGTATCCCAGCGCCGCGATCCCGCGGGGGATGATGGAGATCTTCTGGACGGGGTCCGTTCCCGGCAGCGAGAGGGCGACCAGTGCATGGCCCACCTCGTGGTAGGCCACGATCTCTCGCTCCTGGGGGTTGATGAGTCGATTCTTCTTCTCGAGACCAGCCACGACCCGCTCGATGGACTCGACGAATTCCGTCATTTCCACTTCTTTCTTGTCGTGCCGCACAGCCAGAAGCGCGGCCTCGTTGACGAGATTTGCAAGGTCGGCGCCGACCATACCGGGCGTCATTGCGGCGAGTTTTTCCAGATCTACGTCCGGACCAAGCTTTACCGTATTGATATGAACCCTGAGGATCTCCTCACGACCCTTTCTGTCCGGACGATCGACGAGCACATGCCGGTCGAATCGCCCCGGCCTCAGAAGCGCCGGGTCAAGGATCTCAGGACGGTTCGTGGCGGCCATAAGAATGACCCCCACCTTGGGGTCGAACCCGTCCATCTCCTTCAGGAGCTGGTTCAGCGTCTGCTCGCGCTCGTCGTTTCCCCCGCCGGGAAAGTTCCCGAAGCCCCTTGCTTTCCCGAGGGCATCGAGCTCGTCGATGAAGATGATGCAGGGGGCCTTCAGCTTGGCCTGCTCGAAGAGATCGCGCACGCGGGCTGCACCGAGGCCGACGAACATCTCGACGAATTCGGAGCCGCTGAGGCTGAAGAAAGGCACACCGCTCTCGCCCGCCACGGCTTTCGCCAGGAGGGTCTTGCCCGTCCCCGGGGGGCCCACCAACAGGATGCCTTTCGGGATCCTGCCGCCGATCTCCGTGAACCTGCCGGGGTTCTTCAGAAACTCGATCTCCTCCATCAACTCCTGTTTCGCCTCATCGACGCCGGCCACGTCCTTGAAGGTGATTTTGATCTCGTTCTCCATGTAGATCTTGGCCTTGCTCTTGCCAAGGGTCATGAAGCCCGCCTGTTGTCCACCCATTTTCTTCATGAGGAGGTACCAGATGCCGAAAAAGAGGATGATCGGAAAGACCCAGGAGAAAAGATCACGCAGGAGGGTACTCTCCACCTCCCCCTTGAAGGTCACCTGGTACTTGTCGAGAAGCTCCGAGAGGTCCAGATCGACCCGGTTCGTCCGGAAGGGCTGCGGCTCGCCGGGTTTGCCCTCCACCTTCATCTTCCCCTCGATGCGGTTGGCCGTTATGGCGACCTCGGAAATCTTCCCATCCTTGAGAAGCTTGAGAAACTGGCTGTAGGGGATCACCTGGGAGCTCATCATGGAGGCGATGTAGCTCTGGATGAGCAGGACGGCCCACACCGCCAGAAGGATGTAGAACAGGGAAAATTTGTGTTCCTTCTTCATCATCGTTGCCGTTCTCCTGTGGCCTGTCGGCCGTTTTCTGTCCTGGCGGTTCGATCTTCATCCCTCGAGTGGGAAACGTAAGTAAACTATCAATTCGCAGCCGCCCTGTAAATCGGCAATTTCACCGGAAGCAAAAAAACACCCGGCACGATTGCGCCGGGCACAAGGTACATGCATCCAGGATTACTGCCTTATGGCGTGTTGCCCCCCCCCTTCTTTCTCTTCCACCGGTCACTGGTTACCGGTCACATCTTTTCTTCACTCAGACACTTAGACACTCAGTCACTTTATCACTTCTTCAAGGCAGCCTGGCCGAATACTCCTCGAGCAGCCCGTCGATCTTTTCCTCGAGCTCGACGAAGGCATTCTTCAACACCTTTGCTTCCTCCGTCAGGCGCATGCCCTGGCGGTTGTCCGTCAGCTCCACGAGGGGTATCCCCAGGCGGTCCTCGGAGGCCCTCAGGCGGCCCCAGGCGGCCCGGTAGGACATCTTCAGCTTCTTGGCCGCTGCGCTGAGGCTCTGATGCTCCTCGATGGCCTCCAGCAATTCGAATCGACCGGGCCCGAAGATCACCCGGCCATTTTTTTCCAGCCACAGTTTGTGCCTGATTTTCATGCCCCTCTCCTTTTCCATCCCCATGCTTCGAACCTGCATTTCGAGCACTGCGAGATTTCCGGCTATTCTGCACGACAAGAGCACTTATGTCAAACATGACATAACTAGTTGATATAATTGCACTTTTAAGCGATAAAAAATTGACTTCGCTCCATGGATGAGTTAAGAGTTCTTCTCGTACGAAGACCGCAGGGCGCGGCGCTCTTTATTTTCCGGGTCGTTTTTTCATTCCAGGAAGTGTACCCGGTTTCGTTTCGTCGATGTGACAAGCCGTGAAAACAAGGCAATCCAATGGAGGTCAAACATGGAAGAAAAGAAACTGCCTGATGTCCTCAAGAAGGAAACGACCCGTCGTGACTTCCTGAGAGGAACCGCGACAGCTGCGGGAGGCGCCATTGCGATCACCGCGATGGGCGGCATCGCCCCAAAGAAGGCCGAGGCCCAGTATTCGGTCCAGACCGCGCCGGGCACCAAGCCCTTCGCGCAGAAGTACCTCTACGCCGGACGCCACAACTGCACGGGCTGCAGGAGCTGCGAGCTGGCCTGTTCGCTGTTCCACACCGGAAATGTCCGGCCCGACCTTGCCCGTATCTGGGTCGAGAAGTACAAGGACATCGTCGACG
>CAZUBX010000040.1:0-27486 GCA_964619035.1 uncultured Syntrophaceae bacterium
CTGGAAGGAGATGCACTGATCCCATGATTGCCGCTTACTTGGTCGCCTTCATTCTCTTCACCGTCCTTTTCTTTGCCTTCTTCCACTATTCGCCGAAAGACCGCAAAGGCGTCGCGGCCTTCAACATCGGCGTCTTCGTCCTGACGGGAAGCCTTTGCGCCTGGTACATCCGCAAGCTGCACGGGGAGATGGCGGGGACGGTCGATTCCGAATGGTTCATCTACATCGCACCGCTTGCCGCCCTCGGCATCGCGATCGTGGTCCTGGCCGTCGGCGGTCTGCTGCGCAACTACGTCGTCTTTCGCCGGTGAGAGCGGCAGGCGGCTGAAGTTCGAGCCAGACAAAAGACAGGAGCCAAAATGACAACCCCGGTACGCCGAATTCTCGCGATTCTCGTTCCCGTGGCGCTCGTCCTCCTTATCGCCTCACCGGCCTGGCCGACGGCCCAGATCCCCGAGCGGATCGTCTACGAGGGAACGGAAGGGTCCCTCTTCACGAACCCGCTGGAGAGCTATTTCACCAAGGACAACCCCAGCCCGGAATTCACCGCGCCTCACACGGCCTGCTGGCGGGGCTACGTCGGCACATGGGAGATCAGGGATAACACCCTCTACCTCTCGGACATCAAGGCATGGATGAGAAACGAGGATGGCAAGGCCGCCCCCGTCGGGTTCGAGCAAGTCTTTCCCGGCAAGACAAAACCCCTGAAGGCCGAGTGGTTCACGGGGACCCTGCGCATCCCGCAGGGCAAGCCGATCCGATACGTCCACATGGGCTACCAGACCGTCTATGAGGTTGATCTCTTCCTGACGATCGAGGCGGGAAAGATCATCGGCCGGCAGATGGTCGACAACCGAAGCAAGGTGCCTGCGGATGTTCCGGCTCCGTTGAGGATTGGTGACTGAGGAGGATACGATGAAGACGGCAGGCGAATCCTCGTGGACAGGCTCCGGCCGCGGGGCCTCACGAAGGAGAAAGCGAAGATCGACTGCTGGGCAAAGGACATCTCTCCCTCCAGTGAGCTTCGGAACTGGTACGGCCACGAGCCGGCCAAATGGGGCGAGTTCACGAAGCGCTACTTCGCCGAGATGAAACGGAACGCCGCCGGCGTCGAGGCGCTGCGCGAGGCCATGGGCAAGGGACCGGTGAGCTTCGTCTACAACTCCACGGATCGAACGATCAACAACGCCGAGGCCCTGAAGCTCTACCTGGAAAGAAAAACGTAAAACGGGACTTCCCGAAAGGCCCTGGCCGGTTGACGGGGGGCGCGGCAGGAGGGAGGGGACCTTGACCGAAAAGCACTGGCAGTTCTACACGGCCGCAACCGCGGTGATCGCCGTTCTTGTCTCCGTGTATTGTCTCTCGGAAGACATCACGGGCATCTTCGTTCACCTCTACTACATCCCCATCCTCATCGCATCCTATCAGTATCGCGAGCGGGGGCTTCTGCTGTCGCTGTTCCTCGTGATGGTCTACCTCCTGCTCGTCTTCTTTTACTTCCCCGGGGACGCGCACACCTTGATCGAGGGCTGCATCCGGGGTTTCGCGCTCATGGCCATCGCAGCGATCATCTCGGTACTGTCGGGCCGCATCCAGACCCATGTCGACGCCCTGCAGCGCGAGATCGAGGGACACAAGAAAACCGAGGAGGCCCTGCGGCAGAGCGAGTCGCGCTACATGGAGCTGAGCATCACCGATGATCTCACGGGGCTGTACAACCCGCGTCACTTCTATCATCTGCTCCAGGCCGAGATCGAGCGCAGCGAGCGCTACGGGCGGCCTCTCTCGCTGTTGCTTCTCGACATCGACGATTTCAAGCACTTCAACGACACCTACGGCCACATGGAGGGCGACCGCGTATTGGAGCGCATCGGAGCGACCATCCAGAGGTGCGTCCGAAGAACCGATTGGGCCTTCCGTTATGGCGGCGAGGAATTCACCGTCTTCATGCCGGAAACCGAGGGGGATCAGGCCGAGGTCGTGGCGGAAAGAATCCGGGCGGAGTTCGCCGCCGAGCGCTTCCGGCCTGTCCCGGGCTGCGAGGAGATCAAGACGGTGAGCATCGGGATTGCCGGGTACCGGCCGGGCGAGGATATGAAGGCTTTCATCAACCGGGCTGACCGGAGCATGTACGAGGCCAAGAGGCAGGGCAAGGACCGTGTCTGTTCCTCTGCATGACACAAGCTCCGATTCCGGTAGACAGCCGGGAATGACTGCAGAGCCCTTCGCACCGTATCCCTTTCAAATCCTCCACTGCCATAAATGACCAGCCCATAACGGAATCTTCGTTTCAACCCCTCGAGGTGGAAAGACAATTTCAATCTCCCTTCCAAATTCGGCAGGGTCCGCACCGGGCGGATTCGAGGGCATCACGATCTCCGCACAACATATCATTCCGTAATCACTAATGATTTAGAATTCCCCTCCTAATGGTATCCCTTATGCGATGGTCGTGCGGCAGTTGACCGGGGGCGCATCCCGCAGGCCCTGCCCTGTGGGCGGGGAGCTTCAATTCGTCGCCATGATTGAAGCAGACGGCCATTTTAAAAGCAGGAGGAACGGGCACAATGAAAAAGAAGGTCAGGCGCTTTGTATTATATCACGAGTACATCTGCGCTATCGTCCTGGCTGTTTTCGGCGCTTTGATGACGACGATCATCGTGGGGTAAAACGCGCAGGCTATTATCCTTCAGCGCATTTTTTCCTTGAATGAAGCGGGCCTGAAATGGATACTGCATGGGAACCTCCTCAATCACATTCCCGGACAGGAGACCATCCGATGCACAAGTTCATGGACCCCTCATCGGTCGCCCTCATCGGAACCCCGCGCAGGACAGGCGCGGGCGCTTTCAACAATGCCGAGATGATGCTCCGCTACGGCTTCAAGGGCCGCATCTACCCGGTGAACCCGGCCGGCGGAGAGATCCTGGGATTGAAAGTCCATCCCGCCGTCGCCGACATCCCCGAGTCGGTCGACCTTGCAGTCATCTCCGTGGGACGCGACCGGGTGCCGGCTGCCTTCGAGGACTGCATCCGGGCGGGGCTCAAGCGAGTCATCATCATCAGCCAGGGCTTTGCCGACGCCGACGAGCGGGGGCGCGGGCTCCAGGATCAAATCGCCAGCCGGGCACGCGAGACAGGGGTCCGCGTGATGGGCCCCAACACACTGGGTGTCGTCAACAACTACCGCCACCTCAACACGGCCTTCGTCGAAATCCCCTTCCCGGAGAGGTTCCTGCCCGTTTCTCTCATCGCCCAGACGGGCTTCATCCAGGTGGCTTCGCGCAACCTCGCCTGGCGCGACATCGGCAAGGCCATCGATGTAGGCAACTCCTGCGATGTCGACATCGCGGACGCCCTTGACTACCTCGGGGACGACCCCGAGACGCAGGTGATCGTCATCCACATGGAGGGCCTGAAGCGCGGCCCCGAGTTTCTGGAAGCGGCGGGCCGGGTAAGCCGGGAAAAACCCGTCATCGTTCTGAAGACGGGCCATAGCACGGTGGGGGCCAAAGCGGCGCTGTCCCACTCGGGATCTCTCGTGGGGGAAGACCATATCTACGACGCCGTCTTCAAGAGGGCCGGCGTCCTTCGCGTCCGCACAAGCGTCGAGATGCGCGACGCCATCCACGCCCTGGCAGTCCTTGGCGAGATGAAAGGCCCCAGGATCGGCGTCGTCACCGTCACCGGGGCCGGGGGCATCATGTGCGCCGATGCCTGCGAGGCGCTGGGCCTCACCTTCGGGGAGATGCCGGCCGGACTCCGGGAGGAGCTCCTGAAGGGGCTGCCCGACTGGGTCCACGTGTCGAACCCCATCGACATCTGGCCCATCGGCATGCTCGGCAACCGCTACGAGGAGGCTTACCGGCTGTCGCTCACGGAGCTTCTCAAATCGCCCGGCATCGACGGGGTGATGGCCATTTTCTTCGTGACGAGCGCGCTGCTGCACGCGGAGTTGAACCTCGATAAGGCCTTCGCCGAGGCAAGGCGCGAGTCGGGAAACCTCAAGCCGATCGCCACGTGGCCCTACATGGAAAGTACTGCCGCCATCGACCGCTTCGAGGCGATCCCGGGCCTCGCCTGCTTCGATACGATCGAGCAGGCCGTCCAGGGGCTCTCGTTCTGCCATCAAACCCACCGGATGAAGAACCGCCACAGGCCGCAGCCCCGGTCCTTCGCCGTCGACGAGGACTCAGCGGGACTGCTTGCCGCCAAGGGGAAAAGGGACGGCCTGCTGATCGGGCAGGACGCCCTTGGGCTGCTTGCGAGTTACGGCATCCCAGCGACAGCCGGGACCGAGGCCAAGAGCCTCGCGGCTCTCCGGGCGGCGGCAAAAAACATGAGACCCCCCTTCGTGCTGAAGCTTGCGGGCCGCAGCTTCCTTCACAAGAGCGAGTGGGGCGGGATCGTGACGGGAATCGACAATCTCGGCAAATTGAAAGCGGCCCGGGAGAAGATCGTGGCAAATGTCCGGGCGAAGGACCCAAACCTTGCAATCGATGCCTTCCAGATCCAGGAGCAGATTGCCGGCAAGGAGATCCTCCTGGGACTCAAGCGCGACGCCGTCTTCGGACATGTCCTGGCCTGCGGCCAGGGCGGCATCTTCACCGAGGTCTTCCGGGACGTGAGCCGCGAGATCGTCCCCGTCGACAGGATAACCGCCCGGGACATGATCGAGTCACTGCGGATCTGGCCGCTTCTCAAAGGTACGAGGGGCGAGCCGGGTGTCGACATCGACGGCCTCGTCGAGATCATCGAGAGGCTGTCCTTCTTCGCCTCGAGAAACCCCGATGTGACCGAGCTCGACATCAACCCCCTCATGGCATCCACCGAGGGCTGCCGGGCCGTCGACGCGAGGATCATCTGGGGATAAATTTTGACATTCGAAATTGTTACGTATAGCTTCCTGAAAGAATTGAAATTGCGTGCTGTCGCAAAATAGCATATTACGATCGGTAATCGACGCTCTCGCTTTTCTGGACAATTGCTATAATGAGAAGAATGAAAAATAAGATAATCAAGACAGAGCTAATTCGAGTAATTCGCACGGCACGGGAAACAGCCCGAAATGATGGCAGGGAGATAGCTGGCCTACTCATCGATAATGGACACTATTTAGAAATATTGGAGACAAAAAACACTTCAAAAAAAGGTGGGCATTTTCAATTCGATGAAAAACAGATCAAGGCTATTGAGAAAGCCGTCGAGTTGTTAGGTCACGAAATTGTTGGTACCTTTCATTCGCATCCGGCCTATTTAGCAAGACCGAGCGAAGGCGACATAAAAGGAGCAATGGACGACGAATTGATGTTGATCATTGACTGCATGGACAACGAAGCGCTGCTATGGAGAATAAAGAACGGCAAAGCGAGACAGGTAAGTATGCAAATCATTGAAGTATGATTATTGGTAGCCTTATGAAAAACCAACACGGGATGATGCCTTATTACTCATTTCATTCCGTTATTCTCAGATTTGCATTTCCTCAGAACCATTTAGTAGTAGGTGAAGCCGACAAAAAGCATCTCAGGGCAAACCCCGGGTCATGCACGGAGTCCTGTTCCTGTTCCTCTCTCTCAACCCCTCGCAATCGGTTCGTAAAGGCATAGTGCTGCCATCAAGACGTCCTACCGGATGTGCACGAGGTTGTTCTTCTTGGGGGGTTCGACGACGATGCCGACCCTGAGCTTCCGGTTGTCCTCCGACACATAGTACCAGCGTTTCTCCAGCTCCTCCTTCGTCAGGTACCCGTAGCTGCCGAAGGGCAGGCCGGAATCCATGAAGACGACCCGGTTGTCGTCATGGCCGATGGCCAGACTGTAGTGGCCGTAATTGGTGAGGCCTTCGTACTTGTCCTCACGCTTGCTGCGGCTCCAGGCCTGTATGATCAGGACGACGGGGATCTCTGAGTCGATGAAGTTGATGAGCGAGTCCACCGTCATGTCGTAGGTCATCCAGGCGCGGAAACCCTTGCCGTTGAGATAATTCACGATGTCCTTCTCTTCCGTCCCGATCTTGCCCACCTTCAGTTCTTTGCACAACCGCGTGTACTTGTGCTTGATGTTGTGATTGCGCAGGATGGACGAAACGATTGCCGCACCGCAGTCATCCCTGGTTTTTTGCGTGACCGTCGGATAGGGGTGCAGGATCATGGGGGTTTCTCTCCTCTCGGGTCCGGCAGGCGTGCAGGGGATCGATGCCGACCCCGCAACTGGCCGGGTCATTTACGGCCTATATCATAACGACCGGGGGCGCGTCCCGCAAGCCCCGCCTTGTTTTCATAAATAAGCATATGATTACAAGCACTTAAATTGGACCCAGCAACAGGCGGCTTGCTTTGGACCCCTATCGTGTTATAATTCTTCATTATTCAACCCCGGAGGACGGAAACCGGCAGTCATTGACCCTTTTGTTCCGAATGAGGAGGTGCGTGATGGCAAGATACCGAACCATACGGAAAGTCCTGAAAAGCAAGCCGACAATCGAGGGGGCGGGGGTACACCTCAAACGGGCCTTCGGGTTCAACGAGGTGCCGGTGCTCGACCCTTTTCTCCTGCTCGACGACTTCCGCTCCGATGACCCGTCGAAGTACATTCTCGGATTTCCCTGGCACCCGCATCGGGGCATCGAGACGATCACCTACGTCCTCGAGGGCCGGGTGGAACACGGGGACAGCATGAAGAACAAAGGGGTCATCGAGCCCGGCGACGTGCAGTGGATGACGGCGGGAAGCGGCATCATCCATCAGGAGATGCCGAAAGGCAACCCGAAAGGACGCATGGGGGGCTTTCAGCTCTGGGCAAATCTGCCGAAGTCTCACAAGATGATGGATCCCCGCTATCGGGAGGTAAAGAAAAAGGAGATTCCCGAGGTGACCCTGGATGGCGGAACCAGGGTCCGGGTCATCTGCGGCAAGATGGGCAAGGTGAGCGGCCCGGTCCGGGATATCGTCACAGAGCCCGAGTACCTCGACGTGTTCATCCCGAATAAGACCGCCTTCACCCACCCCGTACCGGAGGGCCACACGGCCCTTGCCTACGTGATCGAGGGGCAGGCCTACTTCGACGAGGGGCGCGACGCTTACGGGCACGAGGCAGTCGGCGCGAACTATTTCGATCTTGAAAGGCCGTGCCTTGTGGGGCCGGAAGGTCTCGTTCTCTACGAGCGAAGCGGCGACTCCATCGTCGTGACGACTGAAAACGATCCCGTCCGGTTTCTGCTGGTGTCCGGCAGGCCCATTGGAGAGCCCGTGGCCTGGTACGGACCCATCGTCATGAACACACAGGAGGAGCTGCGGACCGCCTTCGACGAGTTCCGCAGGGGTACGTTCATCAAACACAGATGACCTGACCGCGGGTTGCGCCCGTAAAGGTAGAAAAGGGGCTTGAGAATTGCAGCGACCGTGCCGATAGGTTATGTGATAACCGCGAAGGGCCGATGAGGGGATTTACGCAAGAAACGTGGGGAAAGGAAACGATGATGCGGCAGCTGATCTCGATGATCCTGGCAGGGATGACGATTCTGGGGCTTGCGGCGGCCGGTGATGTGTCCGCCTTCTTCCGCGCCGACGCGTGGGTGGAGAGCGAACCCGGCATACAGCTCTTTGTCCGTGAAATCAGGGCCTCCATGAAGGAAGAGGTGGGAACCCCCGTGCTCCTCATCCACGGGGGCGGCCCGGGGAGCCTTCCCAACTTCGACCCCACGGTTCCGAACTACTCCCTGGCCGAGGATATCGCCAGCGTGGGTCACATCGTCTATATGATGGACGTGCGCGGTTTCGGCAACTCCTCAAAGCCAGCGGCCCTGGATTCGACGGATGCGAAGGCGCCGCCCGCGGTAAGCTCCGATGAGGCCGTGAAGGACATCTCGGCCGTCGTGGACTGGATCCTGCGCCGCAGCAGGGAAAGCAAGGCGGCCCTTGTGGGCCTCGGCGCGGGCGGGAACTGGGCCGCCCTGTACACGACAAAAAACAGCGACAAGGTGAGCCACCTGGTCCTGGTCAACGCCATGTACGGCGTCAAGGCGCCATGGAAGCCGGGCAAGGCCTTCGAGGACCCGAAGAACCCCGGAGCGTTCAACCCCTGGGCCGGCGCATTCTTTCTGGCCGATGCAAGAGGGCTCATGGCCGACTGGGACGGGGCCATCCCCGGCGGGGACAAGTCGCAGTGGCGCGACCCGCGCGTGGCCGTGGCGTACGTGAAGCTGGCGCTTGCCGGTGACGCGACGGCGAACACGCGCACACCGCCCGGCATCCGCATCCCGGGGGCTTTTCGCAAGGATCACTTCGAGATGTCGCAGGGGAAGAAATTCTGGGACGCGAAGGACATCCTCGTGCCGACGCTCTACGTGCGGGGGACCCTCGATGACTGGTCGCGGCCGGAAGACCTGCAGTCCCTTCATGCGGAGCTTGTCAATGCACCGCAAAAACAGTTCGTCGTGATTCACGACGCCACGCACTTCCTCCATCTCGACCGGCCGGAGAAGGGGCGCGCGGCCTTCATCCAGGAGCTGCTCGTGTTCCTCGGCAACCGCCTGCCGGCGGACAAAGCGGGCAAGAAGAAATGAAGACAGCAAGACCCGGCCCCCCCTGAGGCGGCCGGGTCTTCTTCGTTTGAGCAATCCGCGTCGTCTTACTCGTATTCCTTCGGTACGGCGCAGATCATCACCATGGGGTCTTTGGCCGAGGCGTTCTTGTACTGGTGTTTCTCGTCGGGCAGCACCAGGACGAATTCGCCCTTCTTCACGGGACGCTCGCCGCCGGCCTCATCCACCACGAGTCCCTCTCCCTCGATGATGTAGTTCATGTGCTCCACGCTGTGGGTGTGGTAGGGCGTGTGGCCGCCGGGCAGGATCGTGAATACGCGGAAGGAAAAGTTGGGGGCGCCGTCATTTTTTGACAGGGGCACCTGCTTCAGGACATCCTTTGCCCCTTCCATCGTCATCTTTACCTTCTCAATCTTATCGAGACCTGTTATCTTCATCGTGTCCTCCCTGTAAGGTGCTATTTATTAATTATAGGGGAAGGAAGACATTATGCAAAGGATATTTCAACCCACCCTGGCGAAACGATCCCTCCTCATGGCGGTAGCCTGCCTGCTTCTCACGACCGGCCCGGCATTCGGGGAAGGCGGCCAGGGGAAGGACACCCTGTTGTCACTTCGCCACGACGGCCGGGTGCGGACGTACCTCGTCCACTTGCCCGCATCCTACAGCAAGGACAAGACCTGGCCCGTGGTCCTCGTCCTGCACGGCGGGGGCGGCCACGGAGAGCAGATGGCGGAGATGACGGGCTTCAGCCGCAAGGCGGACCGGGAGGGCTTCATCGCCGTCTACCCCAACGGCTCGGGACGCTGGCAGACCCGCTTTCTCACCTGGAACTCCGGCAACTGCTGCGCCTGGGCCTATGAAAACCGGATCGACGATGCGGGCTTCATCCGGACCCTGATCGGCAAGCTGAAACAGGATTACGCCGTGGACGGCAGGCGTGTCTTCGCCACGGGGATCTCCAACGGCGCGATGATGAGCTACCGTCTTGCCTGCGAGCTCTCGGATCTGATCGCCGCGATCGGGGCCGTGGCGGGCGCACAGAACATCGAGTGCAGACCTGTACAGCCCGTCTCCGTGGTCATCCTGCACGGGACGGCGGACCTGCACGTCCTCTACAAAGGGGGGGCGCCCCTTCGCATGGTCGATGTCGGCAACCCGAGGGTCGACCGTCCCGTCTCGGAGGCCGTGGCCTTCTGGGTGAAGCACAACCGCTGCGGGGAATCTCCCGCGAAAGAAAACAAAGGCAAGGTGGCCGTCGAAAGCTACGGAGGCTGCGCGGCGGGCACGGCCGTGACCCTCTACACCCTCCAGGACGAGGGACACACCTGGCCCGGCGGCACGAAGTGGGCCTTCTGGGCCGATGAGCCCTCCCGCGAGATCTCCGCCACCGACGTGATATGGGAGTTCTTCAAGGATCACCCGAGGCGCAACTGACACCGGCGGCCGCGTTTTCCGCTATTGACCCTCCACCCCGTTCCCTGTAAATTGGTTCTCGCAAAGACCACACCCGGGAGAAAGCCATGCGTAACAACCTGCTCGTCCTCATGCTTGCCGGGGTTTTCCTCATCGGGATTGCCGCCTCTGCCCCGGTTGCCGAGGCGGGACCCGAAAACGACAAGCTCAAGGTCAAGGTGGGGCCCTTCTTCATTCAGGAATCGGAAAAGAAGATCAACCTCGAGGGCACAGCCCCCCATGTTGTACGAAAGGGAAAGCGGATCAACATCACCGTGACGATCGAGAACTACGGCAAGGAGAAATCCGAGCCTGTCCGGCTCCAATACGTGGAAACGGGCAAGAAGGCCGGCGAGCCCCGCTTCTACAGGGTCCAGGCCATCGAGCCCGGAAAGAAATGGGAGAGGACCTTCATGGCCCGCTTCGACGAATCGGGCCGCAAGTCGGTTACGGCAACCCTTGTCACATTGGAGAACCAGCCCCTGGCCGATGAAAAGGGAAAACCCCGGCCCGACACGTCGCACACGGGCTCT
The DNA here is from genome assembly GCA_964619035.1 of uncultured Syntrophaceae bacterium. Taxonomy (GTDB): domain Bacteria; phylum Desulfobacterota; class Syntrophia; order Syntrophales; family UBA2192; genus UBA2192. Next base: position 10,533 of record CAZUBX010000040.1, read on the forward strand.
GTCACCTTGACCGTGAAGGAGATGTAAGGCGGGGGCTGAGAGGTGTCATCATGGACGCGCCAACATTAATCGGATCGCTGGGAGTGGCCCTGCTGCTCCTGGCTTTTTTTCTGAGCCTTTTCAAATTCATCGCCCAGGACGGGTTCGCCTACATCGGGATGAACATCGCCGGCGCGGGGCTTGCGTGCTGGTCCTCGTGGGTCATCGCCTTCATGCCCTTCGTCGTCCTCGAGGCCGTCTGGTGCCTGGTGGCCGTGGCGGCCCTCGTGAAATCGCTCCGCTCGCCCCACGCGCAGGCATCCTGAAAGGAGACGCAGCCCATGGACAACCCGAACCTCTTTACGGCCCTGGCTTACTATACGGTCTCGGGCTTCCTCGACCCGATCCAGTGGCTGCTCTGCGGCATTTGCGGCTGGTCGGTGGAGAGGCTCGACCAGTCCATGATCGCCGGCGCCGCCATGGTCAGCGTGCTCTACATCGCGATGGCCGCGTTCTATCCCGACGGAAAGCTCTTCTCCTTCCCGACTCCCCACGTGGGGATCGCCATCCTGGGGAAGGCGATCGGCGCCGTCCTGATGACGGGGCTGATTCACTGGCTCAAGCAGAGACAGATGAACAGGAAGAAAAGCTTATAAGTTGAGACGTTGATGAGGGAAGAGAAAGAAGAGATGAAGATCGGCGGATTCCAGAAGGTGTCCCTCATCGACTACCCCGGCAGGATCAGCGCCGTCGTGTTCACCCAGGGCTGCAATTTCCGCTGCCCCTTCTGCCACAACCCCGAGTTGGTGGACCCGGAGCGCTTCGAGGGCCTGATCCCGGAGCCGGAGATCCTCACGTTTCTCGAGAAGCGCAAGGGGCGTCTCGATGCCGTCGTCATCACGGGAGGCGAGCCGACCCTGCAGCCCGAGCTGATCCCCTTCATCATCCGCCTCAAGGCGATGGGCTACCGGATCAAGCTCGACACCAACGGGGCCCTTCCCGACGTGCTCGAGGAGATGCTCGGCCGCAAGCTCCTGGATTACGTGGCCATGGACATCAAGGCACCCCTGGAGCGTTACGGCGAGGTGACGAAGACGAAGACGGACGGCCAGCGGATTCTCAAGAGCATCTCCCTCATCATGGGCTCCGGCGTCGATTATGAGTTCCGGACGACGGCCGTCAAGTCCCTGCTCGGCCCGGGGGAGCTCGACGAGATCGGGCGGCTTGTTCCCGGCGCAAAGCGATTCGTGCTCCAGAAATTCGTCCCGACGAAGACGCTGGACCGGAACTACCTCACCGAGTCGTCCTACAGCGACAGCGAGCTGAAGGCAATCGTCGAGAAACTCGCCGCAATCGTGGAAAAGGCGACACACCGGTAGGCAGGGACAAGCAAGAAGTGCCTGAGTGAAAAGAAGTGTCTGAGTGTCTGAGTGAAGAGAAAGATGCGGGAGTGAGGAAGAAGAAATTCGGGATACCAGAATCTGGTCTCTGCATTTCTTCCTCTTCACTCAGACACTTAGACACTTAGACACTCATGCACTTCCTCCACTGCCGCGAAGCGGCTGACGGGATAGACGCGCATGCTTCTGGGCTTTTTCCGCCTCATCGGGAGAATCTTCTTCCGCGAGATCGTCATCGAGGGGCGGGAGAACCTGCCCGCGTCGGGTCCCTTGATTCTCGCCTCGAATCACCCCAACGACCTCCTCGATCCTCTCCTGACACTTTTTTTCAGTCCGCCCTTCCGATTGCGGCACATCGCCAAGTCCACCCTGTTCCAGGTCCCCCTCGTCGGCTTCATCCTGCGCCGCATGCGGTCGATCCCCGTGCTGCGCCACAGGGAAGCACAGGGACCCATCGACTATACCTCCTTTTTCAACGAGTGCGTGGAGGCGCACCGGGAGGGTGATGCCATCGTGATCTTCCCCGAGGGCGGCTCTTCCGAGACCTCTTTCATCGGTCCCCTGAAGACAGGCGCCGCCCGGCTGCACTTTCTGGCGCGCGAGCAGGGAATCGACGTGCCGATCATCCCCATGGGGATCAACTACGAGGAGGGGTCCATCTTCCGTTCCTCGGTCCTCCTTCTCGTGGCACAGCCGGTGGACTGCTCTCGCTTCGAGGCCCTCCACGCATCAGACCCGACGGCTGCCATTCAGGCGCTGACCGCTGAAATCCACAGGGTGCTCAGCGATCACGTCTTCCAGGCCGAAACCTTCCAGGATCGCGAGCTCATCATCCTCCTGGAGAGGGTCTATTTCGAATCTCAGCAGGGCCACGACTGGGCCGAGAGATACCGGCGGCTCGGGGAGTTCAAACCCCGCGTTACGGAGCTTCGCCACTGCTGCCGCCCCGAGATGGCGCTGCTCCGCAGGCTCGTTGCCCGATACCGGCGGTTGTCACGCATCGCCGACACGCGAACAGGCAAAACCCCGCCGACGCTCCGGACGTCGATCCTGGGCGCAGCGGGTTCGCTGTTCGCCTATACCGGGTGGTTGTTCAACTGGATCCCCTACCGCCTCGTCCAATGGCTCGTCTGGCGCCGGCGTCGCCCGCGCAACGACATCGCCACGATGACGATCACCTGGTCCCTCGTCGTCTTCCCGCTTGCCTACCTCGCGGAAGGGCTCCTCATCGGCCAGTGGCTCGGATGGGAGGCGGGCCTCACCTTCGGGGTCGGCATCATGCCGTTCAGCTACCTCGCGTTGCGTTACTTCGAGTGGCGCGAAACCCTGGGCATCCGGCCGCCCTCCCCTTCGGCCCTTTTCCGCGGCCGCTGGTCGCACCGCACATCGCGGCGCCTGCAGCGGCTCCGCGAGCAGATCACGAGGGAGGTGGAAGGATTCCCCGCCACCCCCTTAAAATGAGTTTTTCTTTGAACCGTTTTTTCGGTATACTGTTTACCAAGAGAGACTGGAATCCCGCCCTGAACAACCCTGCGCCCGGCACTACCGGGCCAATCGCGAAAAGGAGGTTCCATGAAACGCTTATCCATCCTGTTGTTTGCGGTTGCCATCATCGGTGCCTTTCTCACCGTTCCCGGCATGGCCCTGGCCAGCGACAAGACCGATGCCCAGGCCATCGTCACCAAGGCAAACATCACCTTCAACAGCTTCATGACCGACAAGAACTTCACGGAGATGAGAAAACTTTCGCGCTCGGCGAAGGGCATTTTCATCGCCCCGCAGGTGCTCAAGGGCGCCTTCATTTGGGGCGCCTCGGGTGGCACCGGGGTCCTCCTCGTGCGCGAAGAAGGCGGGCAGTTCACCCATCCGGCCTTCTACACCATCGGGAGCGTGAGCTTCGGGCTCCAGATCGGCGGCCAGGCCTCGGAGATCATCCTGCTGGCCATGACCGACAGGGGCGTGACGACCCTGCTGCAGAACAGCGTCAAGCTGGGCGCCGACGTGGGCATCGCAGCCGGACCCTTCGGTGCCGGCGCCCAGGCCGCCACGGCAAATATCAGCGCCGACATCCTGTCCTTCTCGCGCTCCAAGGGGCTCTACGGGGGCATTTCGCTGGACGGCGCCATCGTCGATGTCCGGGACAGCCTGAATAAAGCCTATTACGGAAAGCCCGTCACGCCGACGGACATCCTGGTGAAGAAGAACGTCTCCAATGCCCATGCCGACAAGCTTCGCGCGAGCGTGGCCAAGATCTCCAGCGGGAAGTGATCCCGGGGGCATGACCATCGAAGCGAAAAACCCTTCGCCCGGCGCGGAGGGTTTTTTATGACGCAGACAGGATTCGGGAAATGAAGGAAGACCGCAAGTCCATATTCGGGTGGGTTCTGTACGACTGGGCGAACTCGGCCTTTGCCACGACCGTCATGGCCTCCTTCTTCCCTATTTTCTTCAAGGAATACTGGACCGTGGGGGCCGACCCCGTGGTCAGCACGGCAAAGCTGGGGCTTGCCAACGCGGCGGCGGGAATCCTGGTGGCGCTCATGGCGCCTGTACTCGGGGCCATCGCCGACCGCGGTGAGGCAAAAAAGAAGTTTCTGCTATCTTTCGCCGCCCTCGGCATCCTGGCAACCTCCTCCCTTTACCTGGTCCCCCGGGGCAGCTGGCAGATGGCCGCGGCATGCTACGTCTTTGCCATGATGGGCTTTGCCGGGTCCATCATCTTCTATGACTCGCTGCTGACGACGGTGGCCACGGAGGCGCGAAGGGATTTCGTCTCGTCGCTGGGCTTTTCCATCGGATACCTCGGGGGCGGGGTGCTCTTTGCCCTCAATGTGTGGATGACCCTCTCGCCTGCCACATTCGGCCTGCCCGACAGCGGCGAGGGCGTCAAGCTCTCCTTTCTTTCCGTGGGACTCTGGTGGGCGGCCTTCTCCCTTCCCCTGATCTTCCTCGTCCGGGAGCACACCGGCACGGTGAAAAAAGCCCGGAGAGCCGTCATCCGGGAAGGCCTCGGCCAGCTGCGCGACACCGTCAGGGAGATCCGCCACATGAAGACGATCTTCCTCTTTCTCGCAGCCTACTGGCTCTACATCGACGGCGTCGATACGATCATCGTCATGGCTCTCGACTATGGCCTGTCCATCGGCTTCAAGGCCGAAGACCTGATCGTCGCGCTGCTCATCACCCAGTTCATCGGTTTCCCCTCGGCCCTCTTTTTCGGCTACCTGGGCGAGCGGATCGGGGCAAAGCAGGCCATCCTCATCGGCATTGCCGTCTATCTGTTCATCACAATCTACGCCGCCTTCATCGACGACAAGCGGGAGTTTTTCGTCCTCGCCTGCATGATCGGGCTCGTCCAGGGCGGCGTACAGGCCCTCAGCCGCTCCCTGTACTCCCGGATCATCCCCGCCGACAAGTCGGCAGAATTCTTCGGCTTCTACAACATGCTGAGCCGCTTTGCCACCGTCGCCGGGCCCGTTCTGATCGCGATGACCGGCATTGCGGCCCGATCCATGGGCTATGCGGGCAGCACGGCCTCGCGGATCGGCATCGTTTCCGTGGCGATCCTGTTCCTGGCGGGAGGGCTTGTCCTGCGCTTTGTCGATGAGGACAAGGGAAAGGAAGAGCTGCGGTACCTGTCCGGCCGGTAACCCCTCTACTATTTTTTTCGTAGAAACTTTCAGCCTGCCGTCGTATTGATCTCACGAGAGATTTTGTGATTAGTTGTCACCACTGCACAACGACCGGCCCGAACGGACAGGAGGGGGGATCGTAATGGACGGAATTTGCTGCACCCTGCAGACCCGATCCGCATGGATCGAGGTGCTCATCGCCGACCGCAAAAGCCCGCTGATGTTCTTCATGGCCGTCCTGATTATGAGCCTTAACATCACGGATGCCTTCTTTACCGAGATCATCATCGCCCACGGGGGATGGGAGGTCAACCCGATCGCCCGGGCGGCCATTGCCACCTTCGGCGATTATTTCTGGCTCTGGAAGCACGGGGTGGTCTCCCTGGCGGTCATCATGCTGAGCAGCCACATCCACCTGCGGATGGCGAGAGTGTGCCTTGCAACGGCTGCCTGCATGTACATCGGCGTGACGCTGTGGCATCTGATACTGATCGACAGTCTCTACCCCTTCATCTAGCCGCGTAGCGGCCTAGAAAAAGTGTTTGAGTGTATGAGTGTCTAAGTGTCTGAGTGAAGAAGGGATCAGGGTCTAGGTACGAGGCTTGATGGTTAAAACAAATCCCCCTCTTTCCCCCTTTGTAAAAGGGGGAAAGAGGGGGATTTGCTCGTCTTGCGGCTTTTGTCTTGCAGCGTTTGTCTTGCAGCTCTCTTTCTTCACTTCTTCACTCAGACACTCAAACACTCAGACACTTCTTTCACTGCGCGTCAGCGCCTCGCCCTTCCCTTGTCCGTTCCGTCGCTGACGATCAGCACCTGGTAATTGATGTCCCACAGGGCCTTCAGGAAGTCATCCATCCGGGGGCCTTCCACCCGGATCATGACGAGGCATCTCTTGCTGCCTTTCAATGGGTGAACGAGGACCGTCTGCAAGTCCAGCCGGTAGCGCTTGCACAGCTCCACGACGCCGTAGATGATATTCTGCTTTTCCCCGGCGGGAACGCTGAAGCAGATGCGCACATTGTTGTCGCCGGCCTGCGCGATGCCGCAGAGCGCCTCCAGGACATCGCAGTCCGTGATGATGCCCACAAGGTGATCTTCCTTCAGAACCGGCAGGGCGCCGATCTTTTTCTCCCTCATCAAGGCCCCGACATCCTCGAGTGCCGTGTTCGGGCCGCAGGTGACAAGCTCCCTTGTCATGGCCTCGCCCACGGCATGCTTGCCAAGGTTCTCGATGTCGGAGGGCGGCAGTTCCCCTTTCAGCCTCACAGGGTTCACAAAGGGGTAGAGATCGGAGAGGGTGATGATGCCGCAGAGCTTGTTTTCGCCCGACATCACCGGCAACCGCCGGATGTCGTGCTTCAGCATCAGGTTCAATGCATCGTACAGGGTCGTTTTTTCCAGGGCGACAATGGGGTATTCGGACATCCAATATCGGACCAGCATCTCTGCACCCCGCGGAAAAGATTTTCCTGACCCGATATGATAACAATTTTCGTGCCAAAGGCGGCAACGGCCCGGCTCACAGCCTGCACCCGGAGCGATATTCCCCGGATGCATCAGAGAAGGCCGTCGAGGTAACCGTTCAGGACGAAGGCATAGAGCGCGTGGCCTTCTTCATTGGGCTGCCGGACGTCATCCTGGAGCAGGGCCGCATTCGCAAGGCCCTGCTCCAGGAGATATCCTGCCCATGCGGTGTGCATGGGGATCATTTTACAGCCGAGGTCTGCGGCCACCTCCCGGATCGTCCGGTAATAGATGTTGACGGCGTCCATCTCATGGGGGTTGTCGAAGGTGTGGGACGTGAGCAGGAATATGTCCGGCCGAAAGCTCGCACGTGCGAGGCGGACGATGTGGACGAGGTTCTCCTTGAACTCGGAGCGATAGACCGTGGAGAAGGCGTCGTCGATTCCGAAATGGAGGATCAGGATGTCGGGGCGAAAGGGTTCGATGTCCCGGGAAAATGTTTCGATCCCTTCGAAGGAGGTCTCCTTCGGATTCGAGCGGTTGATGAGCTCCACCCCACGCGGCGCATAGCGATCCCGGAGGATATCGGCATATCCGCGGGCAACGCCGACCCCTGCGGCGATGCTTCCTCCACGTACCAGAATGCGCATGCTCGTCTTGCCTCTCTGAACTTGTATGTACGGTCGTCCCCCCGCAGGCACCCCGAAGCCGACAGTCTACAGTCGACAGCCTACAGCAGAAGATAATAGGCAGAAAGGACCTCTTTGCTGTTGGCTGTTGGCTGTTGGCTGTTGGCTGTTGGCTGTCGGCTGTCGGCTGTCGGCTACCTGTTACCTGTCACCTGCAAAACGACCTGTCGCTTGCGCGGCCGATTGTCGAAGTCGCAGAGAATCACCTGCTGCCAGGTGCCCAGAACGAGTTTTCCCTCGATGACGGGAATCGTCAGAGAAGGCCCCAGCAGGGCCGCCCGCACGTGGGAGTAACCGTTGCCGTCGCCCCAGCGGGCGTCGTGCCGGTAGTGCAGGTTCTCGGGCGCAAGCCTTGCGATGGCCTCCTTGAGATCCTCGATGACGCCGCTTTCGTACTCAATGGTCGTCAGGGCCGCCGTCGAGCCCGGCACGAAGATGAGCACGCTGCCCTCGGAAATGCCCGATTCGCCGATCCGGAGAGATACCTCCCGCGTGATGTCGATGAGATCGGTCTTCCCCGTCGTCGGGAAGGCCAGCACGTAATTTCTGATTTCCATGTCAGTTCCCTCGCGAAGCAGGCGTTCCCCGAAACTTAACCACAGCGGCCCTGAAGTTTCAAGGCCGCGATCCGGGAGGCAATTTGCACCTTGTCATCGCCGCCGGGATTTGATAGTCAGAGGATCTGATCTCTGAAAGCCATTCGGGCATTTACGGAGCATTGAATGAAAGCGAAATCCAGGGGCGATGAAGCCCTCAAGCAGGCCCGGGAAGTTTTGAAGATCGAGGCCGAGTGCATCCTGGGGCTCATCCCCAAGCTCGATCAGAATTTCTCGAAGGCCGTCGAGACCATCTTCGGGGCCAAGGGACGCGTCATCGTTTCGGGAATCGGCAAATCGGGGCTCATCGGCCGAAAGATCGTGGCCACCTTCACGAGCACGGGCACGCCGGCCATCTTCCTTCACCCCGTCGAAGGGATGCACGGGGATCTCGGCATCGTCACGAAAGGCGATGTGCTCATCGCCATCTCCAACAGCGGCGAGACGGCCGAGCTCAACGAACTGATCGCGCGGATCGGCCCGATCGGTCTTCCGCTCATCACACTGACGGGAAACCCGAAATCAACGCTCGGGCGCTCATCGGACATCGTCATCGACGTGGGGGTCGCCCGGGAGGCCTGTCCCTTCGGCCTCGCACCCACCTCGAGCACGACGGCGGCGCTCGCCATGGGAGATGCCCTGGCCGTGGCCCTGACGGGGAAGCGCAACTTCGGCGAGAAGGACTTTCTCAAATTTCATCCCGGTGGAACCCTGGGACAGAGGCTCATGAGCCAGGTGAAGGAGGCCATGCTCACGGGCGAGAGGATCCCCCGGGTCTATGCGGGTTCGCCGGCCCTGGAGGCCGTCACCGAAATCGATCGTCGGAACCAGGGCTTCGTCCTCATCACGGACCGCAAGGACCACCTGAAGGGAATCCTGACCGATGGCGACGTGAGGCGCTGCGTAAAGCGCGGAGTACGTTTCGAGGCCATCCCCGTCGACGACATCATGACGATATCGCCCCGGACCATCGACGAAAGCGCAACGCTCGCCCGGACCGTCGAGATGATGGAGACGCTCGAGATCACGACGCTCGTCGTCACGGGAAAAAACAACAGACTCAAGGGCTACATCCACCTGCACGACATCTTCGGCCGCGGCGGCACGCTTCGGATGTACGTTCCCAACGGCAACGCCTGAGAGAAAGACAACCGGACCTTTCCAGAGGGATTATGCAAAAATTCGCCCGGCAAGACCCTGATCCTTATTCCAATGTTTCATTGACTCACGAGAGGGTTTTTCCTATACTGCATTTCCGCAAAAACAAGGAGCGTCTTCAAGAAAAAGGAGGAGAATCATGAAGAAGTCCTTTATCGTTGCCCTGTTCGTGGTCGCCGTGGCCCTCGCCTGGCTGACCCCACTTCCGGCCATCGCAGCAGACTACAAGGCGGAATACAAGCTTTCGACGGTTCTCGCGAAGCCCATGCCCTGGGGCATCGCCGGCGAGCGCTGGGCGGAACTGGTCAAGGAGAAGACAAAAGGCAGGATCAACATCAAGGTGTACCCGGGCACCAGCCTCGTGGGCGGGGACCAGACCAAGGAGTACACCGCCATACGCCAGGGCGCCATCGACATGGCCATCGGCTCAACCATCAACTGGTCCCCCCAGGTGAAGGAGCTGAACCTCTTCGCCATGCCTTTCCTCATGCCGGACTACAAAGCCATTGACGCTCTCACCCAGGGCGAAGTCGGCAAGGAGCTCTTCAAGATCCTCGCCGGCAAGGACACGGTGCCCCTGGCCTGGGGAGAGAACGGCTTCCGGGAACTCTCGAATTCGAAGAAGGCGATTCGCAAACCCGAAGACCTGAAGGGCCTCAAGATCCGCGTCGTCGGCTCCCCGCTCTTCCTGGAGACCTTCGCAGCTCTGGGCGCCAACCCCACCCAGATGAGCTGGGCCGATGCGGTGCCCGCCCTTTCCAGCGGAGCCGTCGACGGCCAGGAGAACCCTCTGACCGTTTACACGGTGGCCAAGCTGTCAACAGCCGCCAACCAGAAGTACCTGACGATCTGGGGCTACGTGGCCGACCCGCTGATCTTTGTCGTCAACAAGGAGGTCTGGAACAGCTGGACCCCCGAAGACCAGAAGGCCGTCCGAGAGGCCGCCCTCCAGGCCGGCAAGGAAAACATTGCGTTGGCCAGAAAAGGCCTCATTCCTCCCAGCGACACCATGATCAAGGAGATTCAGGCAGCAGGGGTCAACGTGGCGAGCCTCACCCCTCAGGAAAAAGAGGCCTTCAAGAAGGCCACCCGGTCCGTCTATGACAAGTGGGCCAAGCAGATCGGGCCTGAGCTGGTCAAGAAAGCCGAACAGGCCGTTGCCAAGCGCAAGTAGTCTTCCTGCACGCGCCCCACAAATGACAATGGCACGCGTCCGATCGACCGGATCGAGGCGCGTGCCTTTGCTTTTTCCCGGTTTGTTTCCGCTCCGCACGGGGTAAGCGACCCATGGAATGTCAACCTTCACGAGAGGCCAAAGATCTCAAGACCCGGGTGCCTCTCAAATTCGAAGAATACGCGGCCGGGATTACCATCGGCCTCCTGGGGCTCATCACCTTCGCCAACGTGGTGGTGCGCTATCTGACGGACTTCTCTTTTGCGTTCACCGAGGAGCTTTCCGTCTTTCTCATGGTGCTCGTGGCGCTTCTCGGCGGCTCGAGCGTCATGGCGAAAGGCGGCCATCTGAATATCATGTTCGTGGTGGACAGGCTCTCGCCGGAGCGTCGGCGGGTCGTCGTCTGCGCGGCCCATGCCCTCTCCGTCCTCATGTTCCTTCTGCTGACGTTCTTCGGGGGCCGGATGGCGTGGGATGAATACCGCTTCGAGGTCACCTCTCCCGGCCTCGGTCTGCCCACCTGGATCTACACCGTCTGGCTGCCGATATTGTCCCTGGCAATTTGCGGTCGCGCCGCAGGATTGATGATCCGCGCCTGGAGGAGGAAGGACTGATGGTTCTGGTCACCCTTCTTTTCGGCGCCTTCTTTGTCATGATGTTTGCCGGCGTACCCATCGCCGTTTCCCTGGGCCTGGCGGGGACCGTGGCCATCGCCATGGGCAAGCTGGGCATCATGGCCTTCCCGACCAATTTTTACACGGGAATCGCCAAGTATCCGCTCCTTGCCATCCCCATGTTTGTCCTCGCAGGCGCCATCTTCGACCGGGCCGGCGTGGCAGAGCGGCTGCTGCGGTTCGCCGAAGCCATCGTCGGACGCGGCCGGGGAGCCCTGGCTGTGATCACCATCCTGGTGGCCATGGTCATCGGCGGAATATCGGGCTCGGGTCCTGCCTGCACGGCCGCAGTGGGAGGGGTCATGCTCGTCGCCATGATGCGCAACGGATACCCGCCGGCCTTTGCGGCCTCCGTCACGGCGGCAGCTGGGTCCACGGACATTCTCATCCCGCCGTCGGTGGCATTCATCGTCTACAGCGTGCTGGTGCCGTCGGCCACCGTGCCGGCGCTCTTTGTTGGCGGCCTCATCCCCGGGATCATGGCCTGTGTGCTGCTCATCATCCCGGCACTCTACCTCAGCCGGAAGTACAACTTCGGCGTCGATCAGAGCACAGAGCCCATGCCGAAATTCTGGCCTTCCCTCAAGGATGCCTCCTGGGCGCTCTCCGCGCCGGTGCTCATTCTGGGCGGGTTGCGCACGGGATGGTTCACCCCGACGGAAGCCGCTGTTATGGCCGTGGTCTTCGGCCTTTTTGTAGGGTTCGTGATCTACCGCTCGCTCACCCTTCGCGACCTGTTCGAACTGCTTATCGAGTCGGCGGAGACCTCCGCCGTCATCCTGATCGTGATCGGGCTGGCAAGCGTCTTTGCCTGGGCCACGGCCACGCTCGGCATCGTCGACCCGATCACCAAAGGCCTGGTGGCCCTCGGGGGCGGGAATTCCCTGGCGGTGCTGTTTATCCTGCTCATATTCCTGAAGGTCGCGGGAATGTTCCTTGACGGGATATCGATTTTCCTCATCTTCTGCCCGCTCTTTATCCCGATCGCCAATGACTTCGGCTGGGACCTGGTGTGGTTCGGCGTAATGATGACCTACGTCATCGCCCTGGGGCAGTTCTGCCCGCCCATGGCCGTCAATCTCATGGTGAGCTGCCGGCTGACGGGCGCATCCATGGAGTCCACCGTGCGCTGGGTCATCTGGCTGCTCCTGTTCATGGGCCTGGGCCTCGTGGCCATGGTCTTCTTCCCCGCGCTGGTGCTCTGGCTGCCGGAGGTTCTCGGTTTCATGTAAGGAGTCAACAGAAGGGATTCGGGATTCGGGCATCAGGCTTCCGGATTTTTCAATACCCAATACCCATTCCCCAATTTCCATCTTCTTCACCGGTGCCGCAAAGTGCCTGGATGAAGTCTTCCGCCACTTCTTCCCGCTCCTGTCGACCTTCCTCCCGGCATTCTTCAAACTCGGCTGACACGCCCATATCCGCCGCGTCCGGCCCTCTCCGGAAGGCACCGTTTTTGCAAGATTTCCTGTTCCGGGTGCAGACGCTGCGGACATACGATTTTCCCCAGTAAAAACAGACACTTCTGTTTTCCCAACCCTGCCCCGCATCGCACCGGCGAGACTGCAGCCACCTGCCGGCTGTTTGTGAACAGCATCAACTTCAACCCTGGATCAGGACCGTGACCATGAGAAAAGCCGCCGGACGAGAAACCGCCGGAACAGAGAAACGCCGCAAGACTGCGGAAACGAACAAGACCGCCGGAAAGCGACCTTCGACAAAGCCCGCACCGCACAATACCTTCGACCCGGACGCGCTCCTCAACTCCATGGACGGGATGGTTTACGTGGCCTCCCCCGATTACCGGCTTGAGTACATGAACGAAGCGGCCATCCGAAAGGTCGGGCGGGACATGACGGGCAAGCACTGTTTCAAGGTCTTTCACGGCCTCGAGGAGCGCTGTCCCTGGTGCATGGGCGGGCTCGTGCTGCAAGGACAGACCTTCCGGCAGGAAATCCTGGGCCAGCTGGACAAGCGCTGGTACTCAAGCGTCCTGACGCCCCTTCACCGCAAGGACGGCTCCGTTGCCATCCAGGCCCTCGTTTTCGACATCACGGACCAGAAAGAGGCCCAGGCGGCGCTCGTGCAGGACGAAGCCCTTCTGAGGAGCATCCACCAGGCCGCCCCGATGGGCATCGGGGTTGTCCATGACCGGGTACTGGACTGGACCAACGAGCAGATCAGCCGGATGACGGGCTACACGGCGGAAGAGCTCCGGGGGAAAAGCGCCCGGATTTTCTACGCTGACGACGAAGAGTTCGACCGCGTCGGCAGGCACAAGTACGCCGACATCCTCAGTCGGGGCACAGGCAGCATCGTCACGGGTTGGCGCCGCAAAGACGGTCGCCTGATCAACGTGTTCCTGAGCTCGACCCCCATCGATCCCGGCGACCTCTCGGCCGGTGTCGTCTTCACGGCCCTGGACATTACGGAAAAGAAGAAGGCCCAGGACGAGCTCTGGAGGAGCGAGGAAAAATACCGGGCACTTTTCGAAAACGCCGTCATGGGCATTTTCCAGAGCACGCCGGAGGGCCGGTTCATCACCGTCAACCCCGCGACGGCAACGATGTGCGGCTTCGACTCTCCCGATGAGATGGTGGCCGCCATCACCGACATCGCCACCCAGCATTACGTCGATCCCGCGGAGAGGGATCTCTTCATCCGGGAAATCGAGGAAAAGGGCTTCGTCAGGAATTTCGAGCACCGGACCTACCGGAAGGACGGGAGCGTCTTCTGGGTCTCCGTCAACGCACGGGAGGTCAGGGACGGGCGAGGGAGAATCACGCACTACGAGGGGACCCACGAAGACGTCCAGTGGCGCAAGGAATCCGAGGAGGCCTTGCGGGCAAGCGAAGAGCGCTTCTCGAAGGCCTTCCGCTCCAACCCCGCGCCGGTTGCCATCACCACGCTCGACGATGGCCGCTTCATCGAGGTCAACGACCGGTTCCTCGAGGCCTTCGGCTACCGCCGTGACGAGATCATTGGCAGGACATCAGCCGACCTCGCCTTCTGGACCTCCGCGGAGAGCCGGGACGAGGTAATGAAGAAGCTCCGGGCGACAGGATCGGTCAAGAATGTGCTGAACCATTACAAGACAAAATCGGGGCAACTCCGAACGGGTCTGTGGTCCGGCGAAATTGTCCGGCTGGGGAACCGGGACGTGCTCCTCTCGATCCTCCACGACATCACGGAACGCAAGCAGGCCGAAGAAAAATACCAGAGCATCCTCTCCGACATCGAGGAGTTCTATTACGAGACCGACCTCCGGGGGAATCTGACGTTTTTCAACGACGCCGCCTGCAACATCATCGGCTATACCCGGGAGGAGCTGCAGGGGAAGAGCAACCGGGATTACACAACGCCGCAAACGGCGGAGCGGATGTACCGCATCTTCAGCAGCGTTTACAGCACGGGGGAAAAGAGGAAAATCAACGACTATGAGGTCATCCGCAAGGATGGCTCCCGCCGGATGCTGGAAATATCAACCACCCTGAAACGGGATGAGCACGGAAGCCCCAACGGGTTCCGCGGGCTGGGCCGCGACGTGACGGATCGGGTCAAGGCCGAGGAGGCCCTTCGCCTGAGCGAAGAGCGCTACCGCGCCATTTTCGAAAACTCGCTCGTGGGCATCTTCCAGTCCACGCCGGAAGGGCGCTACATCCGCGTCAACCCGGCCTTTGCGAGGATCTACGGCTTCGAATCGCCGGAGGACGCGATCTCTTCCGTGAGCGACATCGGCACCCAGATCTTCGTCGACGCAGAAGACCGGAAACGCTGCCTGGCCATCCTGAAGGAAACCGGCGTTCTGGAGCGGTTCGAGACCCGGACGCGACGCAAGGACGGCAGTATTATCTGGACTGCGATCAACTCCCGCATCGTCCGGGATGCCGAAGGCCGGACGCTGTTCATCGAGGGGATCGTCGATGACATCACGGAGCAGGTCGAGGCGCAGGAGAAGCTGAAGCAGAACGAGGCCCTGCTGAAAAGCGTCCTGGAGGCTGCGCCCATCGGCATCGGGGTCGTTCACAACCGCGTCTTCAGCTGGGTCAACGAGGGGCTCCTGTCGATGACGGGCCACAGCCTCGATGAGCTCTCGGGAAAGGGCGCTCAGATCCTTTACGCCGACGACGATGAGTATGAGCGGGTGGGCAGGGAAAAGTACGGACAGATCGCCACCGCAGGGAAGGGAGTCGTAGAGACTCGCTGGAAGGCAAAGGACGGAAGCCTCATCGACATCCTCCTCAGCTCGTCCCCCATCGATCCGGGGGATCTCGGGGCCGGCGTTGTCTTCACGACCATGGACATCTCCGGACTGAAACGGGCCGAAGCGGCGAGGAAGGAGCTCGAGGGGCAGCTGCGCCAGGCGCAGAAAATGGAGGCCATCGGCACGCTGGCAGGCGGCATCGCCCACGACTTCAACAATATCCTTTTCACCATCGTCGGCTTCACCGATCTTTCCCTGCACGATTCCAGCGACGGCGAGACCCGCTGGAACCTCACGCAGGTCATGAATGCCTGCGACCGGGCAAAGAATCTCGTGAACCAGATCCTCGCCTTCAGCCGCCAGGAAGCGCCGGAGAGGCGGCCGGTGGACATCGTCCTCGTCGCAAAGGAAGCCCTGAAGTTCCTTCGCTCCACAATCCCGTCCACCATCGAGTTGAGGCAGCGCATCACGGGGGGCAGCCTGACCGTCCTGTCCGACCCCACGACGATTCACCAGGTGCTGATCAATCTCGGGACAAACGCCGCCCACGCCATGCGGACGACGGGGGGCGTGCTTGAGGTGTGCCTCGAGAGCGTGGAGATCCCCCGTGAAAGGGGCGGCAGCGTACCGGCGGATTTGAAACCGGGACCCTACATCCGGCTGACGGTGCGCGACACGGGGCTGGGGATCGACCCGGCCATCATGAGCCGCATCTTCGACCCGTTTTTCACAACCAAGCCCCAGGGAGAGGGGACGGGACTCGGCCTCTCCGTCGTCTACGGGATCGTCAAATCCCATGGCGGCAGCATCGCCATCGAGAGCGAGGTGGGCCGCGGAAGCACCTTCGACGTCTATCTCCCCCGCACCCCGGAACAGGAGCGAGAGGACAACCGAAGAAAAGCCTCCGCCTCCGGCGGGTCGGAGCACATCCTTTTCGTCGACGACGAGGTGGTTCTCGTCGACATGGGCGAGCGGATGCTGAGCGCCCTGGGCTACCGGGTCACCGCCGTGGCGAACGGCCCGGAGGCACTGAAAATCTTCCGCGAAAACCCGGACGGCTTCGATCTCGTCATCACGGACATGACCATGCCCGGAATGACGGGGGCCCAGCTCAGCCTGGAAATCCTGAAAATCAAACCCGGGTTTCCCATCATCCTGTGCACGGGATTCAGCGAAATCATCTCGGAGGGTGAAGCCAAAGCGATGGGCATCCGGCGTTTCCTCATGAAACCGGTCTTCCTGGACACCCTGGCCGGGGAGATCCGAATCGTTCTTGACGCAAGCCGAAGAGAGGTGGCGTAATGTCGCGCATCCTGATCGTGGACGATGATCCCCATGTGAGGCAAATGCTCGAGCGCGTCCTGCGGAAGGCAGGCCATGACGTGGAGACTGCGGAAAACGGACAAGAGGCCCTCCAGGTCCACAGGGAGAGGCCTGCGGATATGATCGTCACCGACATCATCATGCCGGAAAAGGAAGGCCTGGAGACGATCACCGAACTCCGGAAATCCTTTCCCGCCGTCAGGATCATCGCCATCTCGGGAGGCGGACGGATCGGACCGGCGCAGTACCTCAAGATGGCGGAAATCCTCGGTGCGGACCGCACATTTTCGAAACCCTTCAACCCCTCCGAGCTGATCGCCGCCGTCGAGGAACTGCTGGCCCCCTACAAAGAGTAATCAGTAAGTGGGAATCGGTTGATTAGTTGATTGGTTAATTAGGGAATCCGGAAGCCCGAATCACTTCTTTCGTACTCCCTGATCTTTCTCTTCACTCAGACACTTCTTTTGCCTTGCGGCTCTATCTCTATACGGAATCCATGCAAAGATCTCAAACGTGGATCGCCACACCTCGCGAGGCTCGGCTCGCGATGACCGTCTTTCTTATGTCTTCACTCAGACACTTTGACACTCAAACACTCAGACACTATTTTTCGTCCCTTGTATGTTACTCCATCCTGTAAATTCTTTATCTGAACAACACC
>CAZUBX010000041.1:0-27377 GCA_964619035.1 uncultured Syntrophaceae bacterium
CCACGAGGCGCTTGGCCTTCTCGATGACCATTTCGGCCACCTGGACGTGGCGGGTCGCCGGTTCGTCGAAGGTCGAGGAGATGACCTCGCCCTTGACGCTTCGCTCCATGTCGGTCACTTCCTCGGGGCGCTCGTCGATGAGCAACACCATGAGGGTCACTTCCGGGTGGTTGGCTGCGATGCTGTTGGCGATGTCCTTCAGCAGGACCGTCTTTCCGGCCCGCGGCGGGGAGACAACCAGTGCGCGCTGGCCCTTCCCGATGGGGACGAAGAGGTCCATGATCCGCGTGGAGAAGTTCTCCGGGTCGCTCTCGAGTTTCAGCTTCTCGTTGGGGTACAGCGGGGTGAGGTTGTCGAAGAGGATCTTGTCCTTGACCTGGTCGGGCCCTTCGAGGTTGACGGTGTCCACCTTCAGCAGGGCGAAGTATTTCTCCCCCTCCTTGGGCGGCCTCACCTCTCCCGAAACGGTATCCCCGGTTCTCAGGCTGAAGCGCCGGATCTGCGAGGGGGAGACGTAGATGTCATCGGGCCCGGGCAGGTAGTTGTAATCGACGGCGCGCAGGAAGCCGAACCCGTCGGGCAGGGTCTCCAGCACCCCTTCGCCGTAGATGGCCCCATTCTTTTCGGCCTGGGTCTGCAAGATGGAAAAGATGAGGTCCTGGCGGCGCATGCCGCTTGCGCCGGGCACGTTGAGCTCCTTGGCCAGGATCGCGAGCTCGCTGATCGGCTTTCGCTTGATCTCGATAATATTCATGGTTTCTTCCTTGATGCTTGCGCGCGCCAGGTTCACCCCGTGGTCGCCGAAAAACGGCAGACGTAGGGACGTCCCTTTCTCATTGAAGCAGCGCGCATGGATGTGGGTGTGTTTCTAATCGTATCTCGGGATTAATTCAACGGGTAGTACGTCGAACAGTTGGGTTACTCAAGGGAAGGTCATTCAAATCCTTTTTGAGATGGCCGGTATTTACACCAACCCTTCCCCCCTTGTCAAGAGCTATTTCCCCCGCAAAAGCAGGATGAAATTCAGGTGCCGCCCCGTCTTTGCCCCGTCCCGGCGGTGAGAAAAGAAGAGGTCCTTTCGACAACAGGTGCAAAGCCCGGCGACGGATATCTGCCCCGGGGGCACGCCTTCCCGTTCGAGCTGCATCCGGTTTGCCAGCGGCAGATCGAACATCCAGCGCCCTTTTCCCAGCCCGGGCTTGAGAACCCTGTCCTCCGATCCGAGGCGGGCCATGGCCTCGAAGACGGGCTCGTCGACCTC
Source organism: uncultured Syntrophaceae bacterium (assembly GCA_964619035.1). GTDB lineage: Bacteria > Desulfobacterota > Syntrophia > Syntrophales > UBA2192 > UBA2192. The sequence goes on from CAZUBX010000041.1 coordinate 1,262, forward strand.
GTAGCAGCAGGCCCCGATGGATGGGCCGATTACGGCCAGCAGGTCTTCGGGCCGGGTGCAGAACCGCTCCCCCATCACCCGGACCGCCTTTGCCGCGATGGCCAGGGCCGTGCCCCGCCACCCGGCGTGGATGGCGGCGATCGCCTGCCTTCTTTTGTCGAAAAGGAGCACCGGCGCGCAATCAGCCGTTTTGATCCCGATGGCCACACCGGGCCTGTCCGTTACAATTGCGTCGTACTGCCTGTTTTCCAGGGAATGGCAGGAACCCGCATCCTCGATGATCAGAAAATTTTCACCGTGAACCTGGTTGACGACAAAGAACTGCTCGCAGGGTATTCCGAAGGCAGCGGCAAGCCGCTGCCAGTTCATGCGGACTTGCTCCGGGGGGTCTCCCTCCCGGGGGCTGACGTTGAGGGTGGCATAGGGGCTACCGCTCACACCCCCGATACGCGTGCAAAACCCGTGCAAGATGAAGGGAAATCGCGAAAGTTCTTCCGATTCGAGGAAAGTGATGGGGCCGCGTTGGGTGAGTTTAAGCATAAAAAAACAGGCCACAGGCACCAGGCTACAGGCGCCAGGAGCAATCAGGATTGTCTAGTTTGTGAAATTCCTTTCCTTCACTGGCCACTGTCCACTAGTCACTGACCACTTCTTCCATCACCGGTCACTTGTTTTTCTGAGAACCTCGCAGACCTCCGCGATATCGGCGGGCAGCGGCGACTCGAACGCCATCTCCTCTCCCGTTACGGGGTGCAGGAAGGAGAGGCGGCTGGCGTGGAGGGCCTGGCGCGAGAGTTTCTTCAACACCGCCCGCAGAGCGGGGACTTCGACGGCCCGCTTCGTGGCGCCATAGACGCTGTCCCCGGCGACGGGGTGCCCGAGGGCGCTCAGGTGGACGCGGATCTGGTGCGTCCGCCCCGTCTCGATCTTTGCCTCGAGGAGGGTGAAGGCGCCGAAGCGCTCCAGGACTGTCCAACGGGTGAGGGCCGCCTTTCCCCGGCGGCTTGCCGTGGACATCTTCTTGCGCTCCACGGGGTGGCGCCCCACGGGGGCATCGACGACGCCCTCGTCTTGGCGGAGATTGCCGTGGACCAGGGCGGTGTAGCATTTGGAGACCTGGCGCTTCTTGAACTGCTCCGCAAGATGCCTGTGGGCCTCGTCGGATTTGGCCGCCACCATGAGGCCCGAGGTCCCCTTGTCAAGTCGGTGGACGATCCCCGGCCGCATCACTCCGCCAATCCCCGAGAGGTTCCGGCAGTGGTACTGCAGGGCGTTCACGAGGGTGCCGCTGTAATTGCCCGCAGCGGGGTGGACGACCATGCCGGCTGGCTTATCGACGACGATGATCGCCCCGTCCTCATAGAGAATGCTGAGGGGGATCGCCTCGGCAACGATCTCGGAAGGAACGGGGGCCGGCTTGCGAAGGGAAACCTTTTCTCCGGATCTGAGGCGGTGGCTCGCCCTCACGGGCTTTTCGTCAACGATTGCATCCCCGTCCTCGATGAGACGCTTGGCCTGGGAGCGCGATAGGGTCAGGTCCTTCTGCGGCAAAAAGACATCCAGCCTCAGGCCCTGCTCGTCCTCGGCGACGATGAACTCCAACCGCTTTCCCTCTTCCTGTGTCATCCCTTCTCACGCGCAGCCAAGACGGCCCTCAGGGCGTTGCGGATCTCGGGGAGCTCCTCCGCAGCCAGGGTCCGGGGGTCGAAAAGGATCTCGTCCTCGGCGATCCGCACCACGACGGGCACGGGGAGGGCCCTGAGCTTCTCGTCGATGCGGGCAGCCGACAGATTCCCGGAGCGAAGGGCGACCAGCATGGTGGGAATCTGCTGCGTCGGCAGCGAACCACCCCCGGACATGGAGAACCCTTTATTCAGGGCAAGCGTGACACCGGGGAAATTCTCTTTCCTCAACGTCTGCAGGAGCCTTCTTGCGCGACGGGTGGCGGCCTCGACGGGTTCCGTGAGCGCCGTGAGCGAGCGCAGCCCCGCGATGGCCTCCTGCTCGTTCAGGTAGAGCCTCGCCGTGGCTTCCAGCGCTGCGAGGGTCAGCTTGTCGATGCGAAGGGCCCGGTTGAGGGGATTTTTCTTGATGCCCTCCAGCAGATCCTTATTTCCGACGATGATCCCAGCCTGGGGGCCGCCGAGGAGCTTGTCGCCGCTGAAGGTGATCACGTCGGCCCCCTCCTTCACGGCATCTCCCACGGTGGGCTCGCGCTCAAGACCGTACTTGTCCAGCCGGATGAAACAGCCGCTCCCGAGGTCATTCATCACGGGAATCCCGTGACGGCGTCCCAGTGCAACCAGTTCCGGCACGGGGACCTCCTCGGTGAAGCCCACGATCCGGAAGTTGCTCGTGTGGACCTTCATGATCAGGGCCGTGTTCTCATTGAGGGCCTTCTCGTAGTCGGAAAGATGGGTCCGGTTGGTGGCCCCCACCTCGCGCAGGATGGCGCCGCTTCGCTCCATGACCTCGGGGATGCGGAACTCGCCGCCGATCTCGATGAGCTCGCCGCGCGACACGATGGCTTCCCTGCCCCGGGCGAGGGTGCTCAGGACGAGCAATACCGCCGCGGCGTTGTTGTTGACGACGAGGGCGTCCTCGGCCCCCGTGAGCTCGCAGAGAATCTCCCGGATGTGGTCGTACCGAAGACCCCGTTTCCCCGAGGCGAGGTCGAACTCCACGTTGGAGTAGCCCCGGCTCACCTCGACGATGCGCTCCAGGGCCTCTTTGCACAGAGGAGCCCGCCCGAGGTTCGTGTGCAGGATGATCCCCGTGGCATTGATCACGCGCCGCAGGCTGTACTCGTGGAGCCGCTCGATACGGGCCGCTGCGGCATCGGCTGCGGATTCATTCGAGAGAGGCGCAGCGGCATCCCAGGAGCCCGCCAGGATCGAAGAGCGGATCCCGGCCACGACCTCCCGGATGGTCTCGAGGACTTTTTCCCGGGGGGCCCTTTCGAGGGTTCCCCGCTTCTCGAGGATGACGAGGACCTCGTCGATCTTGGGAAGTCTCTTCAACAGGGTTTTCTGTTTGTCATCCATGGAGTGTCCTCATTCGCGCGAGCAGGAATATTGGAATGGTGGAGTACTGGAATAATGGGTTCTACAAGGATGTTTACACATTACACCCAATACTCCAATATTCCAACACTCCATTATTCCAGTCTCTTATTCCCTGCAGAAATCGCGGAAATTATTCACAGCCGTGAAAAACTCCCTCATCATCACGACCCAGTAGTAGCGTCCCCGGGGGGTCAGGTAGAGCCAGTCTTTCCGGTAGTCGTAGCGGACGGCGCCGACGATGCGAAAGGGCAGCAGCACCTGCCCCAGGTGCCAGTCGAAGGCCTTTCCGTACTTTTTGCGCATCGATGGAAGATCGAGCAGCAGCCCGAAGAGCTTCATGAGGAAATCGTAGCGCACCTGCTCGCCGAGGCTGAACTCCTTCGAGGCCGCAAGCGGGATCTCCCCGCGGTTCACCCTGTCGATGTAGTCACGGATACTGAAGGTGTTGGCGTAGCAGGTTCCATACAGATAGCCGATGGAGCCGCTCCCCAGGCCGGCGTAGTCGTCATAGTTGACGACGTACTCGTCGATCATGGCCTCCTTGCGGGAGAAGCACCAGGCCGAGGAGAAACGGTAGGGCGGCACGAGCCGCTCCGTAATGATATCGTAGAATTCCCTTTCGCGGTCCTCCGGGATGGGCCCCAGCGTCTTTTGGACAAGCTCGCGCGTCTTCGTCGAGACCATGAGGGGGTAGTAGGTGATTTGGTCCACACCGGTTTCCAGGAGCCGGTCGATGTCCGCCTTCAGGCTCTCGGGCGTCTGCCGGGCGAAGTTGAAGATCATGTCGGCATTGAGCGTGTCGAAGGTACCCCCGATCTCCTTGAGCCTCGCCGCAATGGAGGCCCCGCTGCCGTATTTCTCGTAGCGGTCCATGGCCTTGAGCAGCTCGTCGTCAAAGCTCTGGATGCCCACGGAAAGACGGTTCACGCCCGCTTTTTTCAAGGTATCGAGGTTCGGGTCGGTCAGGTGGTTGGGGTTGGTCTCGACGGATATCTCGCGGATGGGGTAGAGGCTTTTCGCATGCTGAAGTGTTGAGGCCAGTTCGTCAACCATGACCGTCGGCGTACCGCCGCCTACGTAGATCCCCTCGAAGGTATAGCCCCGCGCTTTATAGAGAGACAACTCCCCGCGCAGGCCCCCGAAGTACTCCCGGCAGAGGACCTCGTCGAAGGTCACGCGGTTGAAGGAGCAGTAGGGGCAGAGCTTTTCGCAGAAGGGAACGTGGATATAAAGGAGGCAGGGGCTGCCGGCGCGGGCTGCCGGGAGTGCGGGGCTTGTCCCCTCCCGGAAGTTCATGGCCCGGGCGAATTGTTTTCGCGCCACATGCCCGATGATTTTGTCGATCAAGGGGACCTCTCTGGGTGTTCCTGGCAGGCATTTGCCTTGCGGTCAGGCGACGTTAGCAGACAAAAGTCGATTTATCAACAGGAAAGGCTCAGGGCGCAAGGCTAAGGGCTAAAGGAGAGAAAGACAAGAGTCGCAACGGTTGAATTTCATGTCGTGTGGTGTTATAGCATCAACAAATTCATTCTCCTGTATTTGCCTTACGCCATATGCCCTGCGCCCGCGGCCTCATGACCTCGCGGCGGCCAGGCGCGTCGGGCTGGCGTGGACGAGAAGCAACACACCCGCTATCGAAGGAAGAGGCCGCATATGACAAAAAATAAAACCTGGCAGCTCTGGCGCGACGAAAAAATGACCGAAGAGGAGGGGGCACTCCTGCGGAAGAAGGCCGCAGACCTGCCCGTCCCCTTCAACGCCGCAGCGAAAAAGGACATCCAGACCCTCGTCGAGGCCTTCCTGAAGCGCAATGACGCCCTGGGGCTTGCAGCTCCGCAGATCGGAATCAGCAAGCGCATCATCGCCTTCAAGGTGAAGGACTTCGACAAGAAGGGGCTGAGCGGCAAGGGCGACTGGGAGGTCCTGATCAACGCCCGCATCACCCAGCTTCGCGGTGATGCGGAAGTGATGAACGAGGGCTGCCTGTCCTGCCCCGACATCAGCGTGGAGGTCACGCGGGCCACGGAGATCAAGGTGAAGGCCGTCGACATCAACGGCAACAAGGTGAACAAGCGCTACACGGGCTTTCTCGCCCGCATCGTCCAGCACGAGATCGACCACCTCGACGGCCGCCTCGTCGTCGACCACGAAGGGACCATCTCCTACCCGAAGGAGAAGCGGGAATTTTTCGATAAGATCTTTAAATAAAAGACAGGGACGAGGGACCCGGGTGTAGGGACCCGATCGAAAGAAGAAAAAAGAATGCCCCCGGAGTGCCAAAAGCATCACCGGGGGCATTTTCGTTTTTTCATCTGTCACTGATCACTCGCGATCCATCCGGACACAGAGGTCAGCCCGGTGCGGCACTGTCGGCAGCCTTCTTTTTTATTTTCCGGTATTTCAGGTTCTGCTTTACGAATATCCCCGCCAGGATCACCATGCCTATGATGTCCGTCGTGGTCCCCGGGATGATCAGAAGGATCGTCGACGCTGCCAGGAGGAACCTCTCGAACCAGTTCAAGCGGCCGCCCCCTAAGTAGCCAACCACAGTGGCACCCATGGCCATAACACCCAGGAACAGGGTGAAGGCACACTGGATAAACCAGGGCCAGTCGAACTCGACCGTCGGGTCGAGCAGCCAGGGCATGAGGAGTACGATGGGCGCGTAAATGAAGGCGAAGGGCACGAACGTCTTCGCCAGCGACAGGCTGAAGGCCCGGAAGCCCGTCCGGAAGGGATCGCTCCCTGCGACCCCCGCGGCCGCATAGGCCGCCAGCGCCACGGGTGGCGTCACGTCAGCGAGCACCGCGTAGAAGAAGACGAACATGTGGGAGAGCAGGGGATGGATGCCCCACTGCAGGAGTGCCGGCGCCGCGATCATGGCGGCGATAATGTACTGGGCCGTCGTGGGGATGCCCATGCCGAGGACGAAGCAGGCCAGCGCCGTGTTGATAAGGGTGAAGAAGAGCGTGATGTCGCTTACGGTGCTGAGCCCCATGAAAATCGGGTTGAGGATCACGGCGATCCCGTGGGCGATGTTGATGACGGCCGCGGCGAACTTGAGCCCGATCCCGGTGAGCGTGGTGGCCCCGACGATAAATCCCACGCAGGCGCAGGCGGCGCCGATGGCGATGGCGTTCTTCGTCCCCTCCTGAAGGCAGGTGAGGATGTCGGGCAGCCGCATCTTGCTCTCGTGGTAGAAAAGGCCGATGAAGATGATGAGCATGTTGGTCCAGAAGGCGGCAAAGGACGGATCAACATCGAGATAGAGAAGCCCCGTCAGCAGGGCCGTCCCCGCAAGCCCCAGCCCGAAGGACAGAAGCTCCGAGGTCCGGTAGAAGTAGTAAAGGGCCACGGCGGAAAGACCAAGCCATCCCACCGTCGCCCCCATCGCCTCGAAGGGGTTCATGCCGATGAGAACCGGGAGGATGGAGAGCATGAGCGGCCAGAGGAGCGGAGCCGTCCGCTTGTGGATCCCGCCCGTGGCGGTGGCAAATATGATCCCCCAGAAGGCGGCCAGGAAGGGGCTGCTGCCCGTCACGAGGAGATAGATGATAATAACCAGCGGCCCCAGGAGCATCCATCTGTCCCGGATCACGTGCCAGAGGTTCGGCAGCATCTTCCTCGGGAGACCGAGGAGCCCGTTTTTTTTCGCCTCGAGATGGACCATAAATCCCACGGCGAAAAAGTGAAGGAAGGAGGGGAGAACCGCGCACAGCGCGATTTTCACGTAGGGAATCCCCAGAAACTCGGCCATGATGAAGGCCGCAGCCCCCATGACGGGAGGCATGAGCTGGCCGCCCGTGCCGGCCGCCGCCTCGACGCCGGCGGCGAATGTCGGCGAGTAACCCACCCTCTTCATGAGCGGGATGGTAAAAGATCCCACCGTCACGGCATTCGCGACGGATGAGCCGCTGATGGACCCGAAAAACCCGCTGCTGATGACGGCGACCTTGGCGGGCCCGCCCGCTGACCAGCCGGCCAGGGCCATCGCGATGTCGATGAAGAGCTGGCCCAGCCCCGTCCGGGAGAGGAAGAGGCCGAAGAGGACAAAGTGAAACACGAAGGTGGCCACGACACCGAGAGGAATTCCGAAAATGCCTTCGGTGCCGAGATACATGTAATCGACGATCCTCGAGATGGGGTAGCCCCGGTGCGCAAAGATGTCCAGTCCGGGAATGTCAAGAAAATAAGGCCCGAGATAGCAGTTGATCAGCACCAGGACGGCGACGATCGGAAGCGGTGCGCCGATGCTGCGCCTTGCCGCTTCGAGAACGAGGAGGATGGAAAACCCGCCCAGGAGCAAATCGGTTGCGGCAGGGCTGCCGGCCCTTGCGCCGATGTTGTTGAACTCCAGGAAGATGTAGATGGAAATCGCGGATGAAATCACAGCGCAGAAAACGTCAAAATAGGGGACGCCGTCGGTCTTGTAATCCAGTGAAGACCTCCGGAGAATGGCAAGAAGAGAGCAGACCCACTGAACGATGAAAAGACAGACCATGCACAGGAAGTTTCCCAGCAGGAGGATACCCCAGAAGACGAGGGTCAGGTTCAGATCCTCAAACCAGCTCAGGAATTGAAGATCGCTGAACTCGCGGTATCCAACGTAAGAAATCCCCGCAAGCATGGCGGTGAATATGGGGAAATCGACGTAGGCGGCCAACCGGTCCGGCAGGACATCGCGCATCTTGAAATACAAGATGAGGGCAAAGGAAGCCGCGGCAAGGGCGGCCGCAGCATAAAAAGAAAGACCGAGAAGTTCCCTGAAAATGGCCGTCGTAAAGGCGCTTCCGGTCATCGAATAGATGACGTCAAAGATGAGGCGCTTTGTGCCTTTCGCCTCCCCCTTCTTCATGGAATAGACAAAAAAGACCAGGGGAAGCACGAAGGAGAGGTGAAAGGCCCTGTGCCTCAACTCCTGAAGAACACCGAACCCGGCCGTGTAGATGTGAAAAATGGAGAGGGTGATCGTCATCGCGAAAACGAGCTTCGCCGTCAGACCGGCAATCTTCCGGAAACGCATTTCCGGGTCGTATTTTGCGAGCTCTTCCGCGTCTTCCTTAATCTCCGCCTCAATGACCTTGGTCTCTTCTGTCGCCATAGCCCCTCGACACTGTTTTCCGAAAATTTATGAAACCCGGGGTGTACACACCTTCAGATAGAGATATTCCCCCAGGCAGGTTTGTCTTATGCGGATCTTCAAGAGCGTATTCCCCGCCAGGGAATACAGCTTCAGAGAGTCGTTCTTGACTTTCAGTGTATTGTCGGTTTTCTCGTGGACCCAGAGATCGATGGAAGGCAGGACACGGTTCATCCCGGATATGCGATACCCGTCCCTCTCCCTGTGCAGCCTTTCCTCCCCGGTCAATGTACTGGGCAAGCCCGTGTTGAAAGACCGTACCTCCGTCTCGTATAAAATAATCCGGTACGAATCGTCAACCCTGAAATAATCCCACACCGGGGAGAGCTCAACGGAATGGATGAAACCCAGTGCAAATTCATTCCCCGGACGGGCGATCCGGACAAAGACGGGGCTTCCCTCCCTCAGTGCATCAATCTGCAGGACGTGAACGGGAATAAAACCGAGGGCAGCAATCAGGGCAGCCGCCACGATGACCAGGATTTTGCCCTTTTTCATAAAAACCGGGCACCCGTGCGAGGGTGCCCGGTTCACCTCTCATTCTAAAACAGGTCCGCTATTTCTTTTTCGGCGCGGGTGCCGCCTTCTTGGCGGGCTCCGCCTTGATCAGGCCTTTCTCCTTATAATACTTCTCCGCACCGGGGTGCAGCGGGATCGCCATTCCGAGAAGTGCCGTCTTCAACTGAACGTTTTTCCCCTGCGCATGGGCCTTTGCCATCAATTCGGCTGCGCTCGGTTTTTCCGGCGTGCCTTCAAAGAGAGCCTTGGTCATCAGGTAGACCGTTTCCTCGGGGACAGCGGCATCCACGACCCACTGGGCCATCGTGGTGATAGTGGGGACATCCTTCTCTGTCTTGTAGATATCCTTGGGAATAACAATCCTGGCGTAGAAGGGGAATTCCGTGGTCAGTTTTTTGATCATCGGCTCTTCGATGGGAACCAGGATGATCGGCGTGCCGAAGGCCAGTTCCTGGATGGCGGAGGTCGGCCAACCGGCGGTGGTGAAGGTCACATCGGCCTGCTTGTCCTGGAGCCGCTGGGCAGCCCCGGAGAAACCAAGCCAATCCACACTTTTAAAACCGACGTATTTCCCCTCCTTGCTGTTCCACATCCCGTAAACAGATAACACATTTTGTGCGTCGATCTCGGTTCCGCTCCCGCGGTCACCCGGGACAAGCCTCTTTCCCTTGACATCCTTAAGGGTCTTGATTCCCGAGTCGGCCCTGGCGACGATCTGGACGGTCTCCGGGTAGAGGGAAGCAATGCCCCTCAAGTTCTGGACGGCTTTGCCCTCAAATCCCGCCTTTCCGAAGTATGCATTGTAGGCCACGTTGCTCTGGACGAAAGCCGATTCCGCCTGGCGATCCTTGATCAGGTTGCAATTTGCGACCGATGCGCCGGATGCCTGGGCCGTTGCAACAAGGTTGGGCACCCTCTCGGTCAGGGCCTGGGCCAGGATGCCTCCCAGGGGATAGTAGGTGCCGCCTGTTCCGCCTGTTGAGATGACGAAGAACTTCTTCTGCTGGGCGATCGACGTCCCCGCAAGGACGAGCGTCAGCGCCAGCACGATGGATACGACGAGGAATGCTCTCTTCTTCATCCGAAAACCCTCCTTATAGTATAGTCTGCTTGATCGTTCAGAAGAATCGGCGGGCCGCGTCCCGAGTTCTTGTTCCTCCTTCCGCGACATTACCCAAAGGTTGGATCACATCTAACCCGATGAAACTGCTTAAATTATTCTCCTTTGTTTGTCAAGCCTTTCCCGCAGGTCTCACGCGGGTCCCATTACGAAATTCCGTTACAATCCGGTAACTTCTCGATTTGCGGGAGAAAATGTCCCTAAAATTGTCCTTGATTTTTTGTATTCAAGATAATAGTAAATACCGTTCGTCTCAAGGCCCATCATGGGTTTTACCGACCGTTTCGGCTGTCATGGATGAGGGCCCGCCGGCCGGTCTGCTGAAGGAGAGCACCCGATGATCAAGTTTATCAAGGTCCACAAGTGGTTCAAGGACCTTCATGTCCTCAATGATGTTGACTTCCACGTCAAACAGGGGGAAGTGGTCGTCGTCTGCGGCCCTTCGGGCTCCGGGAAGTCGACGCTCATCCGCTGCATCAACAAACTCGAGCCCATCCAGAAGGGCACCCTCATCGTCGACGGGATGGATCTCTCCAACCCGAAGGCAAACATCACGAAGCTTCGCGCCGAGATCGGCTTCGTCTTCCAGCAGTTCAACCTTTACCCCCACCTGTCGGCCCTGAAGAACATCACCCTTGCCCCCGTCAAGGTGAGGAACATGGGCACAAAGGAAGCCGAGGATGTCGCCATGTCCCTCCTGGAACGGGTGGGCCTGGCCGACAGGAAGGACTCCTTCCCGGCACAACTCTCCGGCGGGCAGCAGCAGCGTGTGGCCATCGCCCGGGCCCTGGCCATGAAGCCGAAGATCATGCTCTTCGACGAGCCCACGTCGGCCCTGGACCCCGAGATGATCGGCGAGGTGCTCCAGGTCATGCTGGGGCTGGCCAACACGGGAATGACGCTTGTCGTCGTCACCCACGAGATGGGCTTTGCCCGTGAGGTGGCCAACCGGGTGGTCTTCATGGATTACGGCAAGATCCTCGAGGAGGCACACCCCGAGGAATTTTTCAAGAACCCGAAGCATGAACGGGCGCAGCAGTTCCTGAAAGAAATTCTTTCACCGATGCACTAAACTAAAGGAGGACTTTGATGAAAAAGATTTTGGTAATTCTCACTGTTCTGACGTTTGTTTGCAGCCTGGCCGGCGTCGCCCTGGCACAGGAAGACACCTTTGACATCGTCAAGAAGAGAGGCACTCTCATCGGCGGCGTGAAGGACTCGACACCCGGCTTCGGCTACATTGACCCGAAGACCCGCGAGATCGTCGGCTACGATGTGGACTTTCTCGCTTACATCGCCAAGAAAATGGGCGTGAAGCTCGAGCTCAAGTCCGTCACCTCGGCGACACGGATGCCCCAGCTCATGGCGAGCAACATCGACATCATCGCCGCCACCATGACCATCACGGCCGAGCGGGCCAAGCAGATCGACTTCAGCTACACCTACTTTCTGACGGGACAGAAGTTCCTCGTGAAGAAGGGTACCGTGAAAAGCCTCGCCGACCTCGACGGCAAGAGAATCGGCACGGCCAAGGGCTCCACCTCGGAGCAGAATGCCGCCAAGGCGCTGCCGAAGGCAACGGTTTTATCCTTTGACGACTATCCCCAGGCTTTCCTGGCCCTGCAGCAGGGCAAGGTCGTCGCCGTTACGACGGACGAGTCGATCCTGGCGAACCTTCTCGCCAAGGCCCCCAACAGGGATCAGTTCGAGCTGACCGCTTTCGCGATATCCGATGAGCCCTACGGCCTGGGTATCAAGAAAGGAAGCCCCAAATTCGTGAAATTCGTCAACGACACACTCCTGGAAATGGAAAAGAACGGCGAAGCCAAGAAGATTTTTGAGAAATGGTTCGGCCCCACCTCGGACGTCCCAATGACGAGGAACTTCAAGATTACGGCCGGCAAGTAGGGATTCCCGGAGTTTCCCGGACGGAAGTGTGAACCGATCACTCATTGAAGCCTGCCCTTACGGCAGGCACAGGCGCAAGCGTTAAGGACCCTGCCCCTGAAAAATCAGGGGCAGGGTTTTTTCCTCGGGTGTTTCCAGAGGCATTCAGCAATGGGCAGCTACCAGTTTGACTGGTCCGTCATCCTGACGGGCCAGTACCACGAATGGCTCGTTTCGGGGCTCTACATCACGCTCCAGCTGTCACTGGTGTCGATCGCGCTGTCCTTTCTGCTGGGCCTCATCATCGCCATCATGAGGATGAGCACGGTGGCGCCCGTCCGCTGGTTCGCCGTCGGCTACCTGGAGTTCTTCCGGAACACACCCCTTTTGATCCAGCTTTTCTTCTGGTATTTCGGTTCCTACAAGATCCTTCCCGAAGTGGTCAACAACTGGCTGAACACCCAGAACTACGAGTTTGCCGCCGCCGTGATCGGGCTCACCATCTACACCTCGGCCTTCATCGCCGAGGACATCCGATCCGGGGTGCGCTCCATCCCGAAAGAGCAGATGGAGGCCGCGCGAAGCTCCGGCTTCTCCTACGTCCGCTCCATGCAGTACATCATTCTGCCCCAGGCCGTGCGGCTTACCATCCCGCCGCTCATCAGCCAGTTTCTCAACCTGGCGAAGAACTCGTCGCTGGCCATGACGATCGGCGTGGCGGAGCTGACCTACCAGGCGAGGCAGGTGGAAAGCTACACCTTCAAGGGATTCGAGGCCTTCACGGCGGCAACGCTGGTTTATCTGATTCTTTCGATCGTGATCACAGCACTGGTCACGTGGTATGACAAGAAAGTGCTTAGCCCCATGGGGATGAAGTAGCGATGGAAACGGGAATGAACTTCCAGGTTGTCTGGGACAACATGGCGCACTTCATGGTGGGCCGCTACCCGAGCGGTCCCATGGGCGGCATCCTTCTGACAATGTACCTTGCCGTCGTCTCCTGTATCCTCTCCTTCTTCGGCGGCCTCATCATGGGACTTCTCTGCGTCTCCCGAAACCGGGCGATCCGCTACGCGACGCTTGCCGTGGTGAATGCGATCCGGGGGATTCCCCTTCTTATGGTGATATTCTGGATCTACTTCCTCCTTCCCTGGGTCATCGGGGGGCCGACACCCGAGAGTTGGACCGTCATCACGGCGCTGACGCTCTTCACGTCGGCCTACATGTCGCAGATCGTCCAGGCAGGCATCGAGGGAATCCCGAGGGGACAGATGGAGGCGGGCATGTCCACGGGCCTTCCGCACACCATGGTCATGATCTACATCGTTTTGCCCCAGGCCCTGCGGAACATGATCCCCTCCTTCGTGAACCAGTTCGTCTCCCTCATCAAGGATACCTCCCTTGCCTTCATCGTCGGCGTGTCGGAACTCACCCACGTGGGAACCCAGATCAACAACCGCACCATGGTCTACCCCACCGAAATCTTCCTGTTCATCGCCGTCATTTACTTCATCATCTGCTTCGCCTTCACGGAGCTGTCGCGGTGGTTGGAGCGCAGGCTCGCCTGGCGCAAATCCATATAAAAACCGGCGAAGCCTTTCCCTGATCTCCCTCGCCCCTCCGGGGGAGAGGGCCGGGGTGAGGGGGAACACTCCCCTACCGTGATTACTCTCTCACCTGCCCCCTGCATTCCCGTGCTTTTCCCATTGACGTTTCCGCTATGCGCTCGTAATATCCCCGCGGCACATATACGTACGAAAGGGGATGGGAAGATGTCCGGGGAAAAGTCTTACGAGATTCCTCCCGAGGCGCGGGCGCAGGTCATGGCGGGCCTCGCCCTGGCCTGGGACGGCCAGTGGTTTTTGAAGGTGAACGACAAGTATGGCTGGGATGCGGCCGCGGAACTCAACTTCCGGACGCGCAATGCCTTCGCGCGGATCGAGATGCGGAGCACCCTGCAGGCCCTGGGAAAGAAAAAGGCCGACAACCTGCAGGATGCCCTCGAAGTCTGGCAGGCCTATTTCCGGATGTTCGGGGCCGATCGCGGCGTCTTCGCCGGGAATTACGCCATCGAGGGCGACACCCTCACGGTGACGGTGCACAAGTGTGCCGCCTGGGAAGGGGCAAAACGGGCGAGGTTGGAAAAGGATGTCCAGGCCTGCCTCACCTGCGAAAAACTCTGGCAGGCGTGGTTCGGCACACTCCTGCCCGATCGAGACGTGAGCCAGGAGGTGATTGCACGCATGGGATTCGGCGATCCGGCCTGCCGCTTTCGCGTCACCGCAAAAGCGAAAAATGGATGAGGCACAAGGGCCGGTTCTGCCTGCTTATTTTCGATTGACTTTTTAAGGGCCGGCGTTATCATGGCCGACAACCCATGGCCGCAAAGCTAGTCATCACCAACCTGGACCGTTACGACGAATACGTCCTCCTCATTGATGGCGCAGACAGCGCGGAGGTGTTCCCCCTGACCGCGGTCACGGTGGAACTCGCTCCTGGCGTGCATGCCGTGTCCTTCCGGAGCAAGGCGGAAACCGAGCTTCCCCTCACTTGCAAGCAGATCCGTGTCACCTTGAAGGAAGGGGCAACTCTTTCCCTCCAGATCAAGACGCAGAATCTCACGATCCGGATTTACGATACCCAGGAGTGCCAGCTCAATGCCAAGCAGGGATTCCTGTGCGGGCGGGTGGCGGATGGCGCCTACGTCGAGAATCCGATTGAATAATCGTCTGAACCTGTCCCGCTGAAGCCATGGAACCGGATCATTCTCACCAGCCCCGAAACCTCCGCGAGCGGATCCTGCACCGGCTCATCGGCAGGCCCCGGGACATCCACGAGCCCTCCATCTTCCACAAGATATCCCTGATCCCCATCCTCGCATGGATCGGCCTGGGGGCTGATGGCCTGTCCTCGTCGGCCTACGGCCCGGAGGAGGCCTTCAAGGCCCTGGGGCCCCACACGTACCTGGCCCTTTTCCTGGCCCTGGCCACGGCCTTCACGGTCATCGTCATTTCCTACGCCTACTCCCGGATCATCGAGCATTTCCCGCACGGGGGCGGCGGGTACGTCGTTGCAACACATACGCTCGGCAACGGCGCGGGGGTGGTGGCCGGCGGCGCCCTGCTCGTCGACTACGTCCTGACGATCGCCGTGTCGCTTGCATCCTGCGGGGACGCCATCTTCAGCTATCTGCCGGCCGACTTGCTGCCCTACAAGATCTATTTCGGCGCCTTTCTGATTCTCGTGATGCTGTTCCTGAACCTTCGCGGGGTCAAGGAATCGGTGACGTTCCTGGCGCCCATCTTCATCGTCTTCGTCGTGACCCACGTCCTGCTGATCGGCTGGGGCTTATTTTCCCAAGTCGGGCAGATCGGCCCCGTGACCGACGAGTTCCGAAACCGATTCGCGGCGGATGTGCCCACCATCGGCATGATCGGGATCCTGGCCATTTTCTTCCGGGCCTTCTCCCTTGGCGGCGGCACCTACACGGGGATCGAGGCCGTGGCCAACGCGATGCACGTCATGCGGGAACCCAAGGTCAAGACGGGCAAGCGGACCATGGTCTACCTGGCGGCATCGCTAGCCGTCACGGCAGGGGGGCTCCTGCTGTGCTATGCCCTTTTCTCCATCGAGCCCGTGGAGGGGCGGACGCTGAACGCCATCCTCGCCGACAGGACCTTCTCGGCGTGGCCCTTCGGAGCCGCGCTGGCCTTCATCACGATCCTCTCGGAAGGGGCCCTGCTCATGGTGGGCGCCCAGGCCGGTTTTGCCGGCGGGCCGAGCGTCATGGCCAACATGGCCCTGGACTCGTGGCTCCCGCGCCGGTTCGCCTCCATCTCGGAGAGGCTGACCATGCAGAACGGCGTCCTTCTCATGGGCGGCGCAGCCCTCATCACCTTGTTTTACACGCAGGGCTCCGTCTCGACGCTCGTCGTCATGTACTCGATCAACGTCTTCGTCACTTTTTCGCTCTCCCAACTCGGCATGATGCGCTTTTTCCTGATGAACCGCGACAAGGACCGCCGGTGGAAGCAGCACATCGCCGTGCACATCGTCGGGTTCATCCTCTGCGTGACCATCCTGGTCATCACCGTTGTCGAGAAATTCGGAGAAGGGGGCTGGGTCACTTTGGCCATCACCCTGTGCCTCATTGCGTTGTGCACAAGGATCCGCCGGCACTACCGTCGCGTTCGCGAAAGCGTCCGCAGTCTCGAAGACCTTCTCGGCGAGCTTCCGTCGGGCGAGCGCTGTAGCAGCGACCCGCTGAACCCGAGGGACATGACGGCCATCATCCTCGTGACGGGGTACAACGGGTTCGGAATCCACACGTGGCTGTCCGTCTTTCGCCAGTTCCCGAAACTCTATCGGAATTTCATTTTCGTTTCTGTGGCGGAGATCGATACGGGGAGTTTCAAGGGGGCGGCCGAGATCGAGGCCCTGGGGCTCTCCATTGAAGAGGATCTGAAGAAATACGTCACCCTCTGCCGGTCCCACGGCTACCCGGCCGACTACCGGACCGATGTGGGCACCGAGGCCGTCGAGACGGCGACCCGTCTGTGCGAGGAAGTGGCGAAGGAATTTCCGAGATCGACGGTTTTCGCGGGACAGCTCGTGTTCAGAGAGGAGACTCCCTTCCAGAAGATCCTCCACAACGAAACGGCCTTCGCCATCCAGAGACGCCTTCAGTGGCAGGGGATCACGGCGGTCATCCTGCCCGTGCGCGTCGGCGCTTAGGCGCCGATGAATATTCCCTCACCATGCCGAAGGAGTCCCGTGAAAAGGACCGCGGGAAGAAGGGCCTGTCTCGTTCACGCCATTTTCAAATGAATCAGCAGGACCACGACCAGGATGATCCGGTAGACGCCGAAGGGGATGAAGGTGTGCGTCTGGATGAAACGAAGCAGGAACTTGATGCTCAGCAGGGCGACGATGAAGGCGGTGACGAAACCGGCAATCAGAGAATCGACCTGCGAAAGGGTCATTTCCGGCGCTGATTTCATCAGATCGTAAACCGTTGCGGCCAGCATGGTTGGTACGGCAAGCAGGAATGAGAATTCGACGATGGTTTTTCTCTTCAGACCCAGGATCAGCCCGCCGATGATGGTGGACGCCGAACGGGACACCCCCGGGACCATGGCTATGGACTGAAAAAGGCCGATGATGAGGGCGGTCTTGTATGACATCTGACGGATTTCGCTTGCCGCATCCTCCTTTTCCCGGTGCCAGTACTCGAAGGCAATCAGGAACAGGCCTCCGAGAAACAAAGCCCAGAGCACGACCGCCGTCGAGCCCAGCAGATAGCTCTTGACCACCCGGTAAAGCGTCAAACCCAGGACGCCCGTCGGGATGAAAGCCACAATCACCCGCTTGATGACCTCGAAGTCCACCAGCAGGAGCCTCCAGTACAGGAAGACAACCGATGAAATGGCCCCCACCTGGATGGCGATCTCGAAGCTCTTGAGGAATTCCGTGTGCTCGAGGCCCATGAGATCGGAGGCCAGGATCATGTGCCCCGTGGACGAGATAGGCAGAAACTCCGTGATGCCCTCGATGATGCCCAGAATAATTGCGGTCAGTAAATCCATAGATCCTGTCTCTTTCGGTTCAAATGTCCCGCGTTTCAAAAATCGTCTAGTGCACCGAAGACCCGCGCTTTGCCTGCCGCCTCGCCCGGATCAGCTCGACGACGCTGGGCAGGACGGACAGGACGATGATGGCAAGGATCACCATGGTGAAGTTCTTCTTCACGAAGGGAAGGTTCCCGAAAAAGTAGCCCCCCAGCACGAAGACAAAGACCCACGTGATGGCCCCCGTGATGTTGAAGAACAGAAAGCGGGGGTAGGTCATGCTTCCGATGCCCGCCACGAAGGGGGCAAAGGTCCGGATGATCGGGAGGAACTTGCCCAGAAAGACCGTCTTGCCGCCGTACTTCTCGTAGAAATGCCCGGTCCGGTCCAGGTACTCCTGGCGGATCCAGCGGCTTTTTCTCTTCTCGGCCATCCTCGGGCCGAAGAAATGACCCACCCAGTAGTTCACGTTGTCGCCGATGATGGCCGCAAGGGGCAGGAGCAGGAGCAGGGTGTTGCGGTCGAGATCTTCCCGGGCGGCGAAGGTCCCCACGACGAAGAGGAGCGAATCGCCCGGAAGGAAAGGCGTCACGATGAGGCCCGTCTCGCAGAAAATAATGAGGAACAGGATGGCGTAGGTGTAGGTCCCGTACTGCTGGAGAATCCCGCCCAGGTACCGGTCGAAGTGGATGAGGAAATCGATGTAGTTGAAGATGAAGTCCATGCGGGTCTGTCTGGTCCTTCTGGTCTGTCTGGTCTATCTTGTCGTTTCGGATTCCAATGTCGATCAAACCATTCTCGGCATTCTTCATTTACAAGCAATTCTGGATCCAACCTTCGACCAGAAAGACCAAATAGACCAGATAGACGAGACAGACTCTCATTTAATCTTGTCGATATCCGATTCCTTGCCGACGACGATGAGGACCTCGCTGTCCTTGACGATGAAATTGGCCGCCGGGACCATGTTGATCTTCTCCGTCAGCATATCGCGGACGGCGATGACGTCGATGTGGTACTTGCTGCGAAGCTGGATCTCCGCGAGGGACTTGCCGATGAAGCCGGAAGGAGGTGCGATCTCGCAGATCATGTAGCCGTCGGCCAGCGGAATGTAGTCAAGGACGTTGGGCGACACGATGCTCTTGGCGATCTTGTCGGCCATCTCCTTCTCGGGGATGATGACCTCGGTTGCGCCGACCTTTTCCAGGATCAGTTTGTGCTCCTCGTTGGGCGCCTTCACGATGATGTTCTTCACCTTCATCTGCTTCAGGTGCAGCGTGATCAGGGTGCTCGCGGCCAGGTCTTCCCCGAAAGACACGACGACGATGTCATCCTCCCTGAGACCTATCTCGTTCATGACTTCCTGATCGGTTCCGTCGGCGACGATGGCCTTGGTGGCGCAGTCCCTGGCCTTCTGGATAGTCTCCTTGGACTTGTCAATGGCAATGACCTCGACACCGCTTTTGCAAAGCTCCTTGACAAGATTCATGCCGAAGATGCCGAGACCGATGACAACGACTCGCTGCTTCATGGGTTTGTCTCCTTACCCCACCATGACGGATTCTTCCGCGTAGGTGATCCCTTTCTTTGTGCTCCTGCGCGCAAGGGAGAAGGCCAGCGTCAGGGGGCCTACCCTTCCCGCGAACATGATCAGGATGATCGCAAGCTTCTGCAGATCGTTGAGCTTCGGTGTGACCCCCATGGAGAGGCCTACCGTACCGAAGGCCGACGTCGCTTCGAACAGGTATTCCACGAAGAAGTGCCTGCTCTGCAGGGGCTGCAGGTTTTCCGCTTCGGCCAGCAGAAGGAACGATGTGATCAGGAAAACGGCGAAGGCTGCAGCGAAAATAATGGAAATGGTCCGGGTGATCAGGTCCTTCGGGATCGTGCGGTTCCAGATGTTGACCTCTTCGCTTCCCTTCCACTTGCTCCAGATCAAAAGCGTCAGCAGGGTGGCGCTCGTCGTCTTGATCCCGCCGCCCGTGGAGCCGGGGGAGGCGCCGATGAACATGAGAACGATCGTCATGAGGACCGTGGCGTTGGTGAGCTGGCCGATGTCGACGGTGTTGAAGCCGGCGGTCCGCGGGGTCACGGACTGGAAAAGCGACGCCAGAATCTGGGTCTGCAACGGCATATTCTGGATGACGTGGTTGCGCTCGAAGAAATAAAAAAGGATGGCACCGCCGAAGATGAGGATCCCCGTTGCGATGAGCACGAGCTTGGTGTGAAGGGAAAGCTTCTTCTCACTCCCCTTGAGCCGATAGAAGACCTCGTGGATCACGACAAAGCCGATCCCGCCTGTGACGATGAGCCCCATGACGGTAAGGTTGACGATAATATCTCCCTGGTACCGGATGAGATTGTCCGAAAAGAGGGAGTAGCCGCAGTTGTTGAAGGCCGATATGGCATTGTAGACGGCGTGGAAAAAGGCCGTCCCGATGGGGAAGTCCTGGGAGAACCGCAGAAAGAGGATCAGGATCCCGACGGACTCGATGATGAAGGTCGCGATGAGCACGGAGCGAAGGATGACGAAGAAGTCCCGCCTCGGTGTGTGCAGAAGCGTGCTCTGGACGATCTCGCGGCCCTTGAAGGAGATGCCTCGCCCCATCATGCCGAAGAGAAAGGCGGAGAAGGTGATAATGCCCAGGCCGCCGACCTGAAAGAGGACGATCGTGGCCACCTGTCCTGCGAATGTAAGATCCTGCCCGATGTCGATGACGGCAAGCCCCGTCACGCAGACCGCCGAAGCGGCCGTGAAGAGGGCATCGACAAAGGAGAGCCCCTTCGTCGAAGAGAACGGGAGATAAAGGAAGATTGTGCCGGCCAGGATCACACCGGCGAAACTGAGGATGAAGATCCTCTCCGGGGAGAGGACCCTGGCGATGAGAACATCCAGGTTCAGTTGTTGTTTGTTTTGCATAAGGGAGTATAAAAAACACGCCCACAACCTCAATCAGATTGGAAGGCGCTTCCAGTCAAGTGGTTCGGGCCCGGGTTTCTTTCATCTTCTTCACTGGCCACTGGCCACTGATCACTGCGCCGGGTTCACTCCCTTTCCTTGTTATTTCGGCTGTTTATACGCCAGCCCGACCCCTCCGTCAACTTAATATTTTCATCCCGCATCAGCGCAGGACCGCCTTGAGGGAAGCGGCGTAGGCCTCCACGGTGCCGACCAGTCCGGACTGGCCCGCATGCTCACCGATGAGTTTCACGAAGGCGCTCCCGACGACAACACCGTCGGCCGCTTTGCCGATCTGGCGGGCCTGCTCGGGTGTGGAAACACCGAATCCGACGACGATGGGGAGCTTCGTCAGAGCACGGATCGCCCCGACGTTTTTGCTCGTTTCCTCCAACTCGGGGCCCCGCGTGCCCGTCACCCCCGTCACCGAAATATAGTAGATGAAACCCGAGGACGCTTTCACGACCTTCCTGACCCGGTCGCTCCCCGTCGTGGGCGCCACCAGTGAGATGAAATCGATGCCCGCCGGGTCCGTCTGACTGCGCAGCTCCCCCGCCTCCTCGGCGGGGAGATCGACCACGAGCACACCGTCAACACCGGCGTCGGCTGCCCGCTTTGCAAAGGGTCCGCTTCCCATGGAGAAGATCGGGTTGTAGTAACTGAAGATCACCAGCGGGATCTCCACGGTGCCTCGCAGCTCACTGATGAGATCGAGCACCCGCGACAGTGTCGTGCCGCTTTCCAGCGCCGCCTGGGATGCCGCCTGGATCACGGGCCCGTCTGCCGTGGGGTCCGAGAAAGGGACACCCACCTCCACGATGTCCACGCCGGCCTTCGCCAGGGCGGGGATCAGCGCCCGCGTGGTCTCGAGGTCGGGGTAACCCGCCGTGATGTAGGCCACGAGGGCCTTTTCTCCTTTTCTCTTCAGTTCATTGAATTTCTTCTCAATGCGTCCCATTAGTCTTGACTCCTTGAAATCACAAATCCCCCTTTTTCACCCTCACCCTCACCCTGACCCTCTCCCCTCAAGGGAGAGGGAAACTAAGGAAAAGTTTTTCACAGGGGGCTTTTAGATTTTACTTTCTTCGATGATCCCCGCGTCTTTGTCCCCCCGTCCCGAGAGGTTGATGACGATGATCCGGTCGCTCTTCAGCGTGGGCGCAAGCTTCATGGCGTAAGCGATCGCGTGGGCGCTCTCCATGGCCGGGATGATCCCCTCGCAGGCGCACAGGGTGCGGAACGCTTCCAGGGCCTCTCCGTCCTCGACGGAGACATAGTCGGCGCGCCCCGTCTTCTTGAAATAGCTGTGCTCGGGCCCCACCCCCGGGTAGTCGAGCCCCGCCGCCACCGAGTGCGCCTCCAGGATCTGGCCCGTGTTATCTTGTAAAAGATAGGTCTTGTTGCCGTGAAGCACGCCGATACGACCCGCCGAGATGGAGGCCGAGTGCTTCCCCGTGGCGATCCCGAGACCCGCCGCCTCGACGCCGATCAGCTTCACGTTTTCGTCGTTGCGGAAGGGGTAGAAGATCCCCATGGCGTTGCTCCCGCCGCCTACGCAGGCGATGATGCAGTCGGGCAGGCGCCCCTCCTGCTTGAGGATCTGCCGTTTCGTTTCGCGGCCGATGACGCTCTGGAAGTCCCGGACCATCATCGGGTAGGGGTGGGGGCCTGCCACGGAGCCGATGATGTAGAAGGTGTCGCGGACGTAAGTCACCCAGTGGCGCATGGCCTCGTTCATGGCGTCCTTGAGGGTGGCCGACCCGGCGGTGACGGGGACCACCTCGGCGCCGAGGATCTTCATCCGCAGCACGTTGGGGGCCTGGCGGCGGATGTCCTCCTCGCCCATGAACACGCGGCACTCCATCCCGAAAAGCGCCGCCACGGTGGCCGTGGCCACCCCGTGCTGGCCGGCGCCCGTCTCGGCAATGACGCGCCGCTTGCCCATTCGCCGGGCGAGCAGGGCCTGACCGAGGGTGTTGTTGATCTTGTGAGAGCCCGTGTGGTTGAGGTCCTCGCGCTTCAGGTAGATCTTCGCCCCGCCGATCTTTTCCGTGAGGTTTTTCGCCAGGTACAGCGGTGTCTCCCTTCCCGAGTATTGACGGAGATAGTAGTGGAACTCCTCGCGAAAGGCCTTGTCCTTCCGGCTTTTCCGGTAGGCGGCCTCCAGTTCCAATAGGGCCGGCATGATCGTCTCGGCCACGTACCGGCCGCCAAAAACCCCGAAATGCCCTTTCCTGTCAGGCAGCGATGGCATCTTCACGTCTTTCTCTCCTTACGTTTTCTTAAATATCCGCTTGTCCGAATCGGTCTGACCGGGCCGGCTAAACTGCTGAACGGAAGCAATGACCGACCGTATTTTTTCATGATCTTTCTTTCCGGGCGCTGTCTCGACGCCGCTCGAGATATCCACGGCCAGCGGGCGCACTGCCTCCAGGGCCGCAATGATGTTCTCCTCACTGAGCCCGCCTGCGAGGATGAGGGGATGGCGGGCCGCCGCTTTGCGCGCCAGGTTCCAGTTGCATGTCTTCCCCGTGCCGCCGAAACGGACCGGGTCGTGGGCATCGACGAGAAAGGCCATCACCGGGTAATCGGCCATCGCAACAAACTCTTCTTCGCTCCGGAAGGACAGGGCCTTGATAAGTCTTTCGCGGGGGAACCGGCGGCAGTACTCCCGTGTCTCGCCTCCGTGGAGCTGGATGAAGTCGAGCCCGCAGAGCTCTGCGATCTGCAGCACCTCCGCGGCAGCCAGGTTAACGAAGACCCCCACCGTGCACACGCCCGACGGAAGCGACCCGATGATTTCCCTCGCCCGGCCGGGCGTCACATAACGGGGGCTTGCGGGGTGGAACACGAACCCCAGGGCGTCGGCCCCGGCCGAGGCAGCCGCCAGTCCGTCCGCAATATTCGTAATGCCACAAATTTTCACTTCAATCATCTTGCTGTGTCCATCAAATCCCCCTCTTTCCCCCTTTATAAAAGGGGGAAAGAGGGTCTTCCCTTTAGCCTTTAGCCTGTGGCCTGTAGCCTGCTGCCTATTCCTTTCCCAAAAGTTCGCGCAACTTCTTCCCGATATCCTGCTCCCGCATCAGGCTCTCGCCGACGAGAAAGGCGTGAATGCCGGCTTCCATCAGCTTCTCGATCTCCCCGCGGCTGCCGATCCCGCTCTCGCTCACCACCGTGATGCCTTTCGGGATTCGACGGACAAGCCCAATGCTCACAGCGAGATCCGTCCGGAAGGTCTCAAGGTCGCGGTTGTTGATCCCCACGATCCTCGCTCCCGAGGAGACGGCTTTTTCCACATCGGCCTCGTTGTGGACCTCCACGAGGGCCGCAAGGCCCAACTCCGAAGCAAGCCCGATGAAATCCCGCAGCTCGCCGGCCTCGAGGAGCCTCGCAATGAGAAGCAGCGCATCAGCGCCCAGGACGCGGGTCTCGTTGATCTGGTAGGGGTCGATGATGAAGTCCTTTCTCAGCAGCGGCAGCATGACCGCCCTCCTGATCTGAGGTATGTATGCTGCGTTGCCCTCGAAAAACTTCCGCTCCGTCAGGATGGAAATGGCCGCGGCGCCGTTGTCTGCATAGATGCCGGCAATCTCAATGGGGTTGAAGTCCTCCCGGATCAGTCCCTTCGACGGCGAGCTCCGCTTGACCTCGGCGATGACCGCGCAGCCCCGGTCCCGGATCGCCCCTTCGAAATCGCGGGTCGGGGGCCTGTCGGCAAGCATCTGACGCAGCTCCCCGAGGGGCAGGATCTCCTTCTGCCGCACCACTTCTTCCCGTTTGTTCTCGACGATTTTCTGCAGGATCATTCTAGTCTATCTCGTCTATCTGGTCTTTTTAGTCTTTCTGGTCTGTAGCCTGTAGCCTTTAGCCTGTTAACTCCGGCTCAACTCGATGAGGGCCTGGAGCTTTTTGATCGCGGCGCCGCTGTCGATGCACTGCTCGGCCACCTTGATTCCTTCGGGGATCGTCTTTGCCTTCCCGCCGGCTACAATGGCCAGGGCCGCGTTCAGGACGACGATCTTGCGCCGCGCCCCGTCATCGCCGGTGAGGACGGCCTTGGTGATCTCGGCGTTTCTCGAGGCATCGCCGCCGAGGAGCGCCTCGCCGCCGTATGTCTTTTCGAAATAATCGACGGGGTTGATGTTGTAGGTCGTAACAGTCCCGTCCTTCAGCTCCGAGACCCTCGTCTCTGCCGTTACGGTGGCCTCGTCGAGGCCATCGGCCCCGTGGACGATGAAGGCCCGCTTCGTGCCCAGGTTTTTCAGCACGCCGGCAAACATCTCCGTGAGCTTCGGGTCGTAGACGCCGATGAGCTGGGCGGTAGCCGAGGCGGGGTTGGTCAGCGGACCCAGCATGTTGAAAATGGTCCGCAGCCCGATCTCGCGGCGGGGCCCGATAGCGTACTTCATGGCCCCATGGAGCTTTGGCGCAAAGAGAAATCCGATGCCGATCTGCTGGACGCACTCCTCGACGATCTCGGGCGGGGCGTCGATGTTGACCCCGATGGCCTCGAGCACATCGGCGCTCCCGCAGCCGCTGGAGACGGCGCGGTTGCCGTGCTTGGCCACCGTGAGCCCTGCCGCCGCGACGACGAAGGCCGCCGTGGTCGAAATGTTGAAGGTATTGCGGCCATCACCCCCGGTGCCGCAGGTGTCGACGATGACGGGCGAACGGGCGTCGATCCGTGTGGCCTTGAGGCGCATGACCCGGGCGGCGCCGGTGACCTCGGCGACGGTTTCGCCCTTCATGCGCAGGGCCGTGATGAATGCCCCGATCTGGGCCGGCGTGGCCTTCCCCTCCATGATCTCCGTCATGGACTCCGTCATTTCCGCTTCCTGGAGGTCGATTCCCTGGACGACCTTCGCCAGTGCTTCTCGGATCATAATGCTATTCTCCTTTCCCTTTCTCTTGCCCGTTCCCGGTGACCATTTCCAGGAAGTTTCTCAGAATTCGTTTCCCGTTCGGCGTGAGGACCGACTCGGGGTGAAACTGCACCCCCTCCAGGGGGTAGTGGCGGTGGCGAAGCCCCATGACCTCACCTTCTTCCGTTTCTGCGCTCACCTCCAGGAAGGGCGGGAGCGTGTCTCGCTGCACGAGAAGCGAGTGATAGCGACCCGCCGTAAGCGGGTTGGGCAGGCCCTTGAAGATCGTCCGGCCGTCGTTGAAGACGGGCGAGGTCTTGCCGTGCATGAGCCTGTCCGCACGGACGACTTCGGCGCCGAAGGCGTAGCCGATGGCCTGGTGCCCCAGGCAGATCCCCATGATGGGAATCCGCTCGTGAAACCGCCGGATCACCTCGACGGTGACTCCCGCCTCCTTCGGCGTGCAGGGGCCCGGCGAGAGAAAGATCGCCTCGGGCGCCATCGCCTCGATTTGATCGAGGGTGATCTCGTCGTTGCGGTGCACAGCCACGTCGCAGCCCAGCTGGCCCAGGTACTGGACCAGGTTGTAGGTAAAGGAATCGTAGTTATCGATCATGAGGTACATATCGTTTCTCCTTTTCTTCCTGGCGGAGCCTCCCCAGGACTGTTCAAAAAGGCCCAGATGCAAGGCCTCCGATATCCCGAGGAGTGAGACGTACTTTTTGGCGTACGTCGCAGCGACGAGGGATGAGGGAACGCCGCAGATGGGCGTTTTTCAACAGCCCTAGTCCTCCGACAGCTCAAAACCCCTCGCTGCCAGCCTCACCGCCTTCATCATCGCGGCGGCCTTGTTGAGCGTCTCCTCGTACTCCTTTTCAGGATCGGAATCGGCCACGATGCCGGCGCCGGCCTGGATCGAGAGATTCTCGCCCTGGAGGACCATCGTCCGGATCGTGATGCAGAAATCCATGTTCCCCGTAAAGCTGAGATATCC
>CAZUBX010000042.1:0-27369 GCA_964619035.1 uncultured Syntrophaceae bacterium
GAACCGTGCTGACCCTGCCGGAGCGGCAGTACGCGGCCATCGCCATGCTGGCGGCCCTGCGCGCCAAGGAGGAGTTCAAGCTCCACGTCAATGCGGCCCTCAACGTGGGCTGCGACCCCCGCAAGATCGCCGAGATCATCTTCCAGCTTTCGACCTACGCCGGCATGCCCGCCGTCAACGACGCCCTTGATGTGTATCGCGAAGTGCTGAAGGAAAGAGGGGAGTGGCCCATAAAGTAAGGTTCGAGGTCCGAGGCACGAGGACCGAGGACCAACCTTGATCTCCCTCGCCCTTGAGGGGAGAGGGTTGGGGTGAGGGTGAATAATCCCCTTCCTCAAGCAAGGCTAAAGGCAAAAGGGTTCACAAAACAAGAGGGGCGGTCAGAACGACCGCCCCTCTTGTTTTCAGTTTCCCTTCCGCAGCATCGCTCCCGCAGGTTCGGAGGCGTCGGTGATGATTCTTCTCGGCGCGGCCCCCGGCTTCAACTCCAGGATCCAGAGATTCGAGGATGCCTTGTCGCTCCACCGGTTGACCCAGCGTTCAAAGACGATGGCTGTCCCGTTGCGGACAAACGCGGGGCTTGCACCGGTTATCACCTCGACCATCTTTGCCGTTTTGCGGTCGACAACATAGATCGTGTCATCCGCGGCGTCAGAGGTGGCGGGGGAATAGCACAAAACCGTCTGCCCGTCGAGGGCAAGGCTCGGGCCCCAGGTTGGCGTCGGGTCCTCCCCCTTCGAGGGGAACCGGAACAGGGTCTTTCCCTTCAGATCCGTGATCTGAAAGCCTCCGGAGACGTCGCTTCCGCTCTGCTGCCAGAGAATCCACTGCCCGTCGGGGGAAAAGGCGGGATGGCTGTAGATGTACCCTGCGTCGAGCATTGCATTTTTATGGCGCAGAACCGACTTGATCTTTCCGGTCTGGATGTCGGCGATGCTGACCGACATGGTGGCAAAAACCTGGGCCTCATCCTCCTTCCCCTGTTTCCGGACTTCAGAAAGCCCCACGAAGACGAGGCTCTTTCCGTCCGGCGAGAAGGCGGGGTGCTCCGCCGCGAGAATCCCGTCATACTTCATTCTGCGCGGCTCCCCGCCCGCAGTCTCAACCAGGTAGATCTGGCCATAACCCGTATCCGGGTAGATATCCTGATCGCCGCGGCAGTGAAAGGCCACATGCTTTCCGTCGGGCGAAAGGGCCGGCCCGCCGCAGACACCAAAATCGGTCAACCGCCGCTCCCCGGTTCCGTCCACCCTGGCGACCCAGATGTTTCCCTGACGGACAAAGGCGACCGTTTCGGCCGCCGAGCCTCCAGGGTCCGCCGCGCCCGCGATTGCGGTCAGCGCAAGCATGGATGCCAGGATAGCGAGTGCAAGAAATCCTCGAATCTTCATTTGCGTACCTGCTTTCTGTATTGTTCGATGGAAATGACCCGGTCGGCCACTTCGTCATAGACAAAAATGCTGCCGTTGTATGCATCAACGAGCAGGTTCATGACGCGGACCGTGTGGGTGTCGTGTCTTTCCCCGACGTAGATTTCGTAGAAAGCGCCCGGCTTGCCCGGCTCGGCCTTCGGGTCGGGATACCCGGTGATCATCGAGAACGGGGACACCTTCGTTCCCTTCATCCGCTCGATCATACCCTGCACCTCCGGCAGGGCCCAGACGATCTCGTCGGCTTCGTCATCGGTGATCTGCCGGGGAAGTTCCTTCTTTGGCTGGACATCGGGCCGGGCCGGGTTGCAGTCGCCGACGATCTGGACTTCCCTGGGGCAGACAAAGGCGCCGTTGTAGAGATCGATCCCGCCCGTGACGCGGATCTGCTTTCCCTCGAGGCGCTGGAAATCGAAGGGGATGTTCGTGCAAGGGCTGATCTTCAGCGGCCGCTCCCGCTTGAACCGCTCGGGGGCCTGGATGAGCATCTTCCCGTCCTTCACACAGCCCGTCACCGCCTCGACGGGAACGGGCAGTGTGGCGATGGCGGGAACCGGCAGAAGAATCCCCACACCAACGAGCACCGCACAAAAAGCCGTCAAGATTTGCCGCATCATCAATCCATCCCTCCCAGCCCTTTGCCGTGAGCCTTTTGCCCTTCGCCTTCAGCCTCTTATCTACCTGAGCCCCGTTGTCACCGTCAAGCCTGCCGCGCAGGAAACGGTCGAGCACACAGCAGTGCTCGACCCGAGACTGGCCGCTACCTCACCTCCCTGACGGGTAGCCCTCAATCTTGGTGTGGCCTGCGCCGCCTGACTCGGAGTTCTGTGCCCATGTGGCCGGATTGGAATCGACCACCGTATAGGTGCCTGCAGGCAACGTTACGTTGGGTGCGGCGTTCCAGTAGGCATTGGGCACGCCGCCCTGACCCGGGCTGCCCGACGTCCGCCAGGAACCGTATGTCCGGCCGTCGCTGCCTCGCAACGCAATGGTGCCGGGAGTTGCCCCGCGCCCGTTGTTCCAGTGGTAATTCGTGATGAGCGTAATGACGTGCGGCGCGCGCAGCGTGAACGTCGTCGCACGGCTCGGGTTGTTGTAGACGCCGCCGGTGTTGCCGTTATTGAAGATCACGTTCCCCTTGGTGCTCGGAGATGGAGAGGGTGCTTGGCTGCCTACGCCACTCGTCCCTTTCGATGAGACAATGAAAACATCCGATACGTAGCCCACGCCGCCGTAATCCATTGCCGAGGCCCTCAATCTGAAGGGTCTGCCCACCGGCAGAAGCTTTGTTACGTCAATTTCACATGCATTAAATGAATACGAAGAGCGGCCGATCGTTTCAATGGGATTGCCATCTCGGCGAACCGTCTCCGTGAGTCCCGCAAGGGCACTCGAGATCAGATTGCCGCTATGGTCCAGGACCTCGATCAGGAGAAAATTGTCGACACTCCATCCCTTTGTTCCCCCTGCATCTCCTGCAAGGCAGAATTTAGCAGGCGCGGCGATCATGAGATCATGACTCGACACATGCATGGAATACGGAATTTTGTCCCACTGCGTAGTGTCCATGCTCAGATCTTTCCGGACGTTCTGCTTAAAAGCACTCGAGTTTTGGTTAGGAACATTCCGGCTAATCTGTAAAGGGAAAGAGGCGTTTGAAGAGTCGCTCACAGTCGGTTTGGCCGTTCCCGCCTGCGTCCTGTTCGCCCACCAGGCATATTTTGTAGCACTATTCTCCTGGGTGAACGTCCCTTCCAACCTTTCACCGGAGAGGGCACCCGAATAACGTTGCGTTGCCCCTGAAATGGGCCTCGTGAATTCGAGTCTCCCCGTGCTGGAATAAGAGATGTTCGTAAGCTGCTCCCATCTCTGATGCGCATCCAGCCAAAGCCGTCCGCTCCATGAACTGCCACTCCGCTGTAACTCCATCTTCCCCCGATAATTATTGAAACTGACCTCCCATGTTCCGTCGGCCCCTCCCGATCCTGACGTCGGGGGTTGAGTCACAACCTGCGTTTCCTGTTTCTTTATTTCAGCCTCAATTTTGGCAATATGATCCGCGAGTGCGGGATCGGGCCAATACCCTAGGCTCTCCCTGTATTTGCCTGCCGCTTCCCGCAACTTACCCTGGCTCTGCAATGACGCCCCTTCACTCCGAAGCTTCTCTGCCTGCGTTTTCCTTCCTTCCAGGTCCTGCACGTACTTCACTCGCTCGGGGCTCGATGAGTATTTCAAACTCTCCTTGAATTTCGCAAGCGCTTCTCCCGGGCGCCCCTGATTGGAAAGCGCCGTCCCTTCCTGCCAGAGCTGATCCGCCGCCTTGCGCTGTCCGGCTTGCCTGGCCTCCTGGGCTTCCAGCACCCGGATGTGCTCCTCCAGTTTTGCATCGGGGACGTATTTGAGGCTCTCCCGATACTTCGCAACAGCCTCGGCCGTCTTTCCCTGGCTCTGCAGGGCCTCGCCTTCCGTCCGCAGTCTCTTCGCCGTCTCGATCTTTGCCGTCTCGCCGGCGAGCTTTGCTTCGAGCACCTTGATATGCTCTTCCAGCCGCGCATCGGGGACGTATTTGAGGCTCTCCCGGTACTTCGCAACAGCTTCGGCCGTCTTTCCCTGGCTCTGCAGGGCCTCGCCCTCCGCCCGGAGCTTCTTCGCCGTCTCGATCTTTGCCGTCTCGCCGGCGAGCTTTGCTTCGAGCACCTTGATATGCTCTTCCAGCCGCGCATCGGGGACGTATTTCAGGCTCTCCCGATACTTCGCAACAGCTTCGGCCGTCTTTCCCTGGCCCTGCAGGGCCTCGCCCTCCGCCCGGAGTCTCTTTGCCGTCTCGACTTTATCCCTGTCCTGAGCGAGGCGTGCCTCCAGGGTTTTCACGTGGGCCTCGAGGGCCGGATCGGGCAGAATCTTCAGGCTTTCCCGGAAACTGGACACCGCCTCGGGGATTTTACCCTGCTTCTGGGCTGCCTCCCCTCTGTCCCGCAGCTCTTTTGCCGCCTTGATCTTTTCGTTTTCTTTCTCACCGGCGGCCAGCCTCTGCTCGATCAGCTTTCTGTAGTTGGCGATCCGCTCGTTGGTCGGTTGGAGGGCTTTCGCCTCGTCGGCCGATGCGAGGGCTTTTTTCAACTCATCGGCTGGCGGAACGGGCTTGCCTTCGGCCGCCTGCTGAATGGCCGGCAAAAGCTCCTTGAGCCTCTTGGCCTTCGTCTCCGCCTGAGTCTTCAGCGTGGCGAACCGGGCCGGTTCCGGGTCCTTTGCGCTCCAGAGGTCCTGCGATGCGGCAATACCGCCGGCGAGGTCCGCAAGGGTCCCGTCGTAATCGTACTTCCCGAGTTTGGCCTCCGCCGACCGGAGAAGCGTTCGCGCCCGCTCCTTCTTCGCTTCCTGATCGCGGGCTGTCCGTTCGAGGCCGGCTAGCTCGGCGTCCTGTTTCTGGTTGAGCTTTGTTGTTTTGCGGACCTCGCCTGCCAGGGTCAGCGCCTGCTTGAAATCCCTGGCCTTCACCGCTTCCGAAACCTTAGCCAGCTCTGCACCGGCCTTCCCCTGCGCCTTTTCCCGCTCGGCGGCCAGCTTCTTTTCCGCGGCCAGCAAGGGCGGATACTGCGGGCATCGACCCTTGAGCGTTTTCAGCTCCCGCTCGGCCTCGTCGAATTTTGCATTGTCGATGTCCGCGTTGATGCCGGCGATTTTTTTGTCCGCATCGCCCTTCTCTTTCTTCAACTGCGCCAGAAGCTGCCTTGCCTCGTCGTGCTTCGGGTCGGTTTTCGTAACCTCGTCGACCAAGGCGATCGCCTCGTCGAACTTCCCTTCCCGCTCCAGGGCCCGTGCCTTGGCGAGCTTCTCCTCCATCTCCTTCTTCTTGTCCTTGGCCTTTGTGATCTCGTTCTGGGAGATGGTGACGCTGATCGTGCCCGAGCCGCTTCCCAGTTCGGCGCCGTCCTTGTCTTTGACCGTCACCTTGGCCTGATAGCTGCCGGTCTGGCTGCAGTTGACGGTGATCTCCTGGCTGATGTCGCTCCCTACGGTGCATCCGTCGGGGGTGACGGTCCACTTGTAGCGCAGGGGCTTCTTCTCCGGGTCCGGGGCCACCTCGGCCCTCATGAACACGTTCTGGAAGACGGCGATCTCGCGCTGCACATCCACGAGGCCGACTTTTTCCTTCCAGACCTGCGGGGTTGGGCCCATCTGCCTGGGCCCGGTCACGGTCACGTTAAACGCCTCGGCCGTATACTCGTCCAAAATGGCACCGCCGATGGGCACGCGGTCGTAGACGGTCTTCGGGCCAACGAGCAGCTTCACAGGTTTGGGGTCTTTGGGAACAAAACCGATGACACTGGCGTTCTTCTCATATTCCATGCGGCCGGACGATTCAGGCCAGTTCCATTCGTAGTTGACGATCTCGGGCTTTATCTTTGGGTCGGTCTCGATCGTCACGCGGACTTCCTGACCTACTTTGCCCTTGCCTTTCTCCGGGTTGAAGGTCATCTTGAACTTTGGCGGGACGACGGTGACCTGTTGCTGGTCTGTCTCACCCACCCTTTCATAGACCTTGTCCCCGGTCTTCTTCTCGATCTCCGCCCATATCTTAATGACGCCCATCCGGTCGAAGAGCACAATCGTCGTGCCGTCATAGCTCGTTCCCGGCTGGAAATCGAGCGTCTTGTCCGATTGCCAGATGACGCGGTACGCTGACGTCTCCTGGGGCTTCGCAGGAGTGTCATCCCCACACCTGTCGGGATCCATTCGGGAGCTAAACGAACAGATGGTGCCCGGGTTTGTTTTTGCCTTTACCAGGCATGCCTTCCAAGCGCGGCATGCTTCCTCCTCCCCGGGGTCCACTTTGTCCTTGGGCGATGCGGCAGGCGCCGATGTTTCCCCGGGGACGACCGAGGTCTTCGCCCGGAGCTTCAAAGATGTTCCGTAGATGATCTGGTTAGTAAGGCCTTCGATGCCCGCGGTCACGCCCTCGTATTTGAGGGTGATGGCCGTCACGCCCCGTGCGCCCGCCCCGTCTTTTACCTCCACGGACAGCACATACGATCCCGGCTTCGTGGCCGCGCGGGTCACGGTCTGGCCGTCGCCTGCGTGATCCCCTGTCCAGGTATACGTGTAGGGCGGCTTGCCGCCGGTGACGTTAGCCGTGACATTGACGATCTCACCCGGTTTGTAGGCGGTCTTTTCCGGTTTCGCCGCTAGCGTGACGGCGAGCTTTGCCGTTTCCACCGCGGCGCCCTTGCCGCCGCAGGGGCTCGAATAGCTCCATGGGAGGACGATCGGGCTCGGGATGGGGTCGGCCAGGCCGAACTCCTGCTTCGTCTTCTCGACTGCGGCCAGGTAACCCTTCCAGTCATTGAGGCCGGCGAATTCCTGGTATCGTTTGTAGGGCAGGGACTCGGGCAGCTCCTTTATTTTCTTGTCCAGTTCTCTCTGGTGCTTGCCATTTGCGGCGCCCGCATCGCCGAGGCAGCCCAGCTGCTTTTCGTTGATATAGTCCTGCAGGTCGTTGGCGTACCCGAGCTGTCCCGAATACGTCTTCAGGATGTTCGAACAGGTTTGGGCCTTTCCGCAGGGTATGTCGCAACTCGAGATCGACTCAGCGAACTTTATCTGCTTGCCGTCGACAGTCCTCGTCACCTCCCGTGTCCCGACGGTCTTGCAGCCGGCGTTACTTGTGGACCAGCACTCCGATTCGTAGCCTCTCAACCGATCCCTTATATCGCCGAAGGTCTCGCCGCAAAGCGCCTTGTCGGGACCGTCGGGGAGCTTGAACTCCTTGTCGTAGCGCGGGGGCGCCTTGGACACGAATTCCCGCACGATGCTGCTCGTCACCGATTTCTCGAAAGAATTGTAGCTCTTCCGGTCGAATTCTTTGAGCGCCTCCAGGTAGGCGACGCTTTCCTTGAGCCACCGGTATTTGGCCTCGGCCTGCTGCTTCGGGTCGCCGGGAGCGGGATCTTTCTTTCCCTCTGTCACGACCGGCGCCGCATCGGTTCCCTTCTTTTTTACGTAGATGCTTTTCGTGTGCTCGCCCGTTCGCCCCCTCTCGTCTTTAACCACTACGGTCACGGTGACCGTGACATCCCGGTGACCTTTGCCTTCCATGCGAAAGACGTTGTTGGGGGCCCCTTGGGGGTTCTCGGCCCAGTAGTAGGTCAGCTTGCCGCTGTCGGCATAGGGCGTGGCGAAGGCAGCGAGGTCCGTCGCACCGTCCTCGTCGATCGTCTCCCGGTCGGCGCGGATCTCCACAGGGATTTTTTCCTCTGGAGGCTTTGGCTCCGTGACGGTGATTGCGGTCTCGGCAAATCCCGTCCGGCCCGCATCGTCGTATACGTCAACCCTGATCGTCAGGGTTTTTCCAGCCAGCAACTTGAACTCGGTGTCGAGAAAGTCGAACGTCGTCTTGTCGTTGCCCTTGATGCCCTGTCTCGTCCAGGTGTAGCGGTAAGTTCCCGAACCTTTCGGCGGCTCCTTGACGCGGATCTTCAGGACGTCCCGATCGGTCACGCTCTTCGGGTGTTCCTCGAATGCCACGCCGAGGCCTTTGGAGGCCAGGACATTGATGCTTATCGATCCCTTCCCCTCGCGATTCTTCTCGTCCATGACGACAAGGGCTATCGTCACGGTCTTGCCCGACCAGCCCTCGCCCTTGAATATCGTGCTGTCCGTGTGCGTCTTGTCCGGATCGATCAGCTTACCGTCGGCAGACCACTGGAAGCGGAGGCGCCCGCTGTCCGTTTTTGGTGTGGGCGTTGCCTTGAGGGTGGCGGCTGCGTCGTCCTTGATCGAGAAGGTGCCGTCCGGTCCGGGAGACAGATCCACCGGCCGTATGGACACGGGAATGACGGCTGTCGCGGTGTCGGTGATGCGGATGTCGATGCCGGCCGGCTCCGAGAGGTTTTGCTCCGCGTCGCGGGCCACGACGGTGACATTAATCGTCCTGTCTCCTTTGCCCTTTCCTGAGAGGAGATACGTCGGCTCGGCCGAAGCGGGCTTGTCGACGCCGTCTTCCTTCCAGAAATACCTGGAGATCGGCGGATTTCCCGGCGCCAGCGAGACGAGGCGCGCCGTGAGGGTCAACTGTCCGTCCTTGCCGATCTCGGTGAGGCCGCCTCCATCGAGCGCGACCTTCAGCCTGGGGCAGTCCGCCTCGGTTTTCACGGTAACCGGTTTTTCGCCCTTGCGCTGGACCTTCAGGACGTCCTTGATGACGGTGAGGTCGACATTGGCCCGGATCGTCTTGCGGCCGGTGGTGCCGGGCGTCCAGGGGGTCTTTGCGCCGGCGGGCGTGATCCGCTCTTCGACGGACCCCGATTCATCCAGGATCTCGAAGCCGACGATGGCACACTCGGGACAGGGCTTGTTGTAGTTCACGGCGAGGGAGACTTTCTGGGCCACGCAGACCTCATCGGCGGAGACAACGGCAACCGTCAGGTCAACAGCCTTCTCTGCAAGCTTGTCCAGGGCGGCCTTGTGATCCTCGTAGCAGCGCCGGTAGGGTTCGCTTGCCCGGTCATTCACGGTCAAGCAGAGCCTGGCCCGGGTCGGGGGTGCAAGGTCCTCGTCTGTGGGGTTGTTCCCCACGAAAGCGACCACCTCTTTTCGTGCGGCCTCGACGGCCTGCTGAAGACGCCCGAGCAGGCCTGCGGCTTCCTTCTCCGTCTTTTCGATCGACTCCGGAGTGCATTGCGGCGTTGGCCCCTTCAGAAAACTGACCTGCCACTTTTCACCGATGTCGGTGATCTCCTTGTTTGCCGTCTTCAGCCGTTTATAGCTCTCCACGATCGCCTGGAAGCGGTCCGCGTCCCGCTTGATCGCGTCCCCGCCCAGGTAACCGACTGTGTACTGGACCAGCGGCTGCGTACAATTGAGCTCCTTCTCTATCGCGATGATCTGGGAGTAGCCTGTCCCTGAGTCCCAGGCTTTCCTCTTTTCGAGGCCGTCAATCACGCCCTTGTAGTATTCGAGCGTCACAGCGTCCACCTTCTTCAGATAGATCTTGTAGAGCTCTTCGCCATAGCGGGAGAGGCCCGTGTACTGGTAAGGCCAGCCGGAGTTCATCCCCATGATGCTCGTTTTGCCGGACGAGACCGCGCTATTGCCCAGCATATCCTCGTACTGCAGGAGCGCCGGGTGCTGTTTTACCTGCGGGTAGAGGATGGACGAGACCTTCGCGCACGAATCGAGTAGCTTGTAGAGCCCCTCTTTGGTCTTCGCACCCTTGTCGATGGAGAGCTCGATCAGGGGAGGGCAGTTGTACGAAAGCCCCGTCATCTTCCAGGCCGCCCCTTCCTTCTGAAAGGTTGCACCCGTGTAGAGCATCTCGACCATCGCGTCGTAGCGCCACTGGTTCATTGCGCCGACGCCCCAGTCGGCCATGCTTGCCGCCATGCCGTAGAGGCCCTCCGGTATGGCCAGGGGGGGAAAGATCATGTAGACAACCTGGACGCCGGCATAGAGGTAATTTCCCTGCATCCCGGCCTCCACGGCCCCTCCGGCGGGCACCCTGCGCCTGAAGATCTCGGTAGCGAGGTTGGTGAACGATTCCTGCCAGTCGGCACCACCCATCGCGGCTTCATAGTAGGCCATGCCTTCCTGCCCCAGGTTGAAGGCCTTGAAGGACGTGCTCTGGCCGATCTTGCCGAGGACGCCCTCGTTGAGTTCCTGGTTGATGCGCCCAACGTTAAAGGGCAGCTTGAGCGTGACCTTGCCGTCCATAAAGGAGAATTCGTCGCCCAACGTCCGGAGATGCTGGACGGTTGCATTGTCCATGAAATCTATCATGGTGTTGAACCCGTCGATGGCTTCATCCGTGGTCTTATGCAGCTTCACGAGCTTTTCCCAGACGGATGCGGCATAGATCTTGAGCATGTTCGGGTTTTCTGCGGCCTTCTTCATGAACTCGTCGATCTTCTTCATCTCGTCGGCGGGCAGCGCGAAGGTTCGCTTGAAGTAGTTCTGCAGCTCGACCATCTTGGCCCTTGCCGCCTCGGGGTAGGGGACACCTGACTCCTGGAAGACCTTGAATTCGTTCTGCAGGTCATCGAGCAGTTGCTTGCGCTCGGCGTCGCGCTCCTGCTTGCTCTTGTTTCCCTCGCCGATGAGTTTTTCGCGGGCCTTGATGCCCTCGGCGATGTTGTGGGAGATCAGCGCGGTGGCCCGCTGCCCCAGCCTCTCCAGCGCAGCATTGGGGTCGTTCGCCCACCCTTCGCCCATGAGTGCCGTGGCAAGCCCCATGGTCCATATGATCTTCTGATCAGGCGTGAGTGCCCTGTCCTGCTTCACATCGGTGATGGCCTGGACCCCCTTGACAAGGGGCACATCCTTTGGCTCCAGCGTAAAACCGGGCACCTTTTCAAGGAATTTTGCGTGATCCGAGGCGCTGCGGTTGACGTACTTCGAGATCTTGACGATTTTTTCGAGGATGGAAAGCTTGCCGCGGATCGCGTCGACGGTCACGTGCCTCAAAAACTCCAGGCTCACGCCCGGCTCCATGGTCGCCTTGGGCTCCGGTCCCCCCTCGGCAAGGATCTTGTCGAGGATGTCGACACCGGTCTTCTTCACGTTTTCCCTGTTTTCCAGGACGGCCAGCATGACGATCTTCTCGTCCTCGGTCATGAGGGTCCGCTCGACCTTGCCGCCCACGTTTTTCAGCTTGTACATTTTCCCGCGGCGGATGGCATCGATCTCGGCCCACTTGGCCCCATAGTCGCCGATGTAGACCGCTTCAGTCGCGGCGCGGTGGGCGGTGCCCAGCGCGTCGATGTCGATCATGTTCAGGTTGAACATTTTTTTGATTTCGCTCTCGAAGAGATTGCGGAGCTGCTTGGCATCCTCCACGTCGATCATGATGATGGAGAAATCGATGTCCCCTTCGAAACGCATGGCATCCTTCGTTTCGGTGGCCCAGCCCCCCACGTCCATCTTCGCACCGACATAGGGCAGGTCGGGGTGGAGCTCGATGTAGCGGGTCAGGGCATTCTCCCAGGCCGCGTTGACGCCCTGCTGCCGGGCATGCATGAGCTCGCGCTCGTAGGGCGCGAATTCCTTCTGCCAGCGCTCCTGGCTCTGCGTGATCGCAGCCGTGGGGGATATCTTTTCCTCGGCGATGAGCCGCTTTCGCTCCTGCTCGATGACGTGCGCCTTGTATGCGACGAGGTCCTTGACGGACAGGCCTTCGTTGCCCATGTTCTGGAAAAACTGCGTTGCGTTGATCTGCCCGGAGCGGAACTGCTCGAGCAGCAGCCTCGAACTCTCGAGCTTGGGGTCTTTCGCTGTCTCTCCCGTCGGAGGCGGCAGTTTGACCGTGCCCTCCCGGGTGATCACCACCGTGACCTTCTGGCGCCAGTTGCCGATCCGGGCCTCGATCCAGCCCTTCCCGTCGAGGATCGCCTCGAACCGCGCCGCCGAATCACCCGATTCGAGGAGACGGAGCCTGCCCCGGTCCCATGTCCATCGGACCTGCGCCTTTGCGGGCGCATTCTCGATGCGCGCCTCGACTTGCTGTCCCTGAACCACCGTGTCCTGCACAATCAGTGTCGGCGCAGCATGAGTAGTAAGGGGAAAAGACATCGGGAGGACCATGACAAATGCAAGCAGCGCAAACAGGCGTATCACCGGCAGCGACATCACGAATCTGCGCGTTCTATCTTCGGCGTGTCTCTTTTTTCCTGGCGCGGCGGCGGGGCTGATCATTCTGTCGATCTCCTTTTGCGTGCTTGCTTCGCAAGGGGCGGCAATTTCGTATTTACTGCCTGGTGTAACGCACCGTCACACCCGTCCCGGGGAGCTCATAGGTGAAGGAGCGGTCGCTGCCGCTGATCTTTCCGGAGACAGTATCGTACTTGTCGGCCGGTTCGCTCCGCGTCGTCCCGTCGTTGAATTTGCACTGGCTGCCCTGGGGCTTCAGGTTGAGGGTCTGCCCCGAGAGGGTGTAGCTTCCCCGGACGGTGCAGACGGCTGTGCCGGCCAGCGACTCCGGGCTCACATCCATGACGTAAGAGCCGTCGCGGTTGAAGGTGGTGTAGTTCACGTCAATCACTTTCCCGCTCTCGAGGGCCTCCGTCTTCCAGCGCCCCACGATGTTGATGGACGCTGTCGCCGTCGCCACCTGGGCGGCTGTCGTCTGCACCGCCGGTATCGCCCCCCTGCTCGCCTGCCAGGTTCCCGTCGGGTTTCCGTACTGGTTTCTCGCGTGCCAGTCGCCGCTTGCCGACGAGCCCTGGATGCGGCCCTTGAGCCCGCCCTGGAAGGGTGTACCCGTCACGTCGCCCGCAAGTTTCGTCGAGAACTCGCCCGTCGACCGGTTGATGGTGCCGGAAAGGGTTGCCCGGTAGGCATCCTGGCCGTACTTCCCGTTGACGGTCCCCGTGACAGATGTCCCGCTCACGGTGAGCTGGAGCGTCCCGGTGGAGGCACCCGACACGGTCCCGCTGTAGGTTCCGTCGTATGATGTCGTGGACGGGGTTGTAACCGGAGGCACCGGCGTTGTCGGCGTTACCACCGGCGGCACGGCGGCAATTTTCGCCTCGAGCTGACGGATGTAGTCCTCGAGCTGCTTGTCGGGCAGGATGGCGAGGCTCTCCTTGTATTTCCCGACGGCCGCCTGGAGCTGGCTTTTCTGCTGCAGCGCATAGCCCTCGTCGCGGAGCTGCTTCGCCCGCGCCTTCCTCGCTGCGGTGTCGTTATCCTGTTTCAGTTTCCCTTCCAGCGTGGCGATGTGGCTGGAAAGCCCCGTGTCGGGCCAGTAGGTGAGGCTCTCCTTGTACTTCGCAATGGCCTCCGGAATCCGGTTGCCCTGCTGCAGCTTCGCCCCTTCTTCCCTCAGGGCCACGGCCCTCGCCCGCCTTGCCTCCATGTCGGCCACGTACTTGGTGCGCGTGGCATCGGTATAATAACCGAGACTTTCCCTGAATTTCGTCAGGGCATCGCTGGGACGCCCCTGGTTGAAGAGGGCAGTCCCCTCCTGCCAGAGCTTGTCTGCCGCGGCCTTCTTGTCTCCCGCCTCGGCCTGCCTGCCCTCGAGCATCCGCACGTGCTCCGCCAGGGCCGCATCGGGAAGAAGCGCCAGGCTTTGCTTGTAGCTTGCAATCGCCTCGGGGATCTTTCCCGCCTTCTGCTTCGCCTCTCCGTCGGCGCGCCAGTTCTTCGCCCCGTTGATCCGGTTGCGCAGATCCTGGGCATGCACTTGGATCCACATCCGGTCGCTCTGGGGCACCGTGGGATGATACGCGGCAAGGGCCTTGTCATAGGCGGCCACGGCCTCGACAATTTTATTTTCCTTCTCCAGCGCCTGGCCGTCAGCCCAGTATTTCTTCACCCACCGCTCGTGCTTGTAGGTTTCGAGGACGTAGATCGTCTTTTCGACATTTTCCGCATTGAAAGGCCGGTAGAGCGAGAGGCTCTTTCTGTACTTCTCGGCGGCCTCGTCGTACTTGGGGGACGCGGACTGGATGTCCGGGTCCTGTGTTGCCTGCCGGTAGAGCGCATCGGCCTCGTTTTTGAGCGTAACGGAAAGCCTGTAGTTCTCGAGGTATTTCTTCCGGCCCTCGAGCGTTGCTTCCAGCTCCTTGATCTTCTTCTCCACGGCGGCATCGGGGATGTACTTCAGGCTCTCCCGGTAATTGTCCATCGCCTTCTGGATATGGGCCTGCATGTCCACTTCAACATTCTCGCCCCACTGGCCGGGTTTGGACTGCACGTAGGACACCTGCGAGAGATAGGTGTTTTCCTCGCTTCGTGCGGTATCCAGATACTTCCGACCTGCCGCAGTCTGGTCATTGTCCGCCTTCGTCTTCTCCGCCCGCGCCACGATCTGTTCGCGCCACTTCTTCAATTGCTCGTTGTTGGGCTGAAGGGCGATGGCCTCGTCGGCCGTCTTCAGGGTGTTCCGCAGCGCATCGACCGTCATGTACTCCTTGTCCTCGGCGGCCTTGCGCACCCAGGGGATCAGCTCGTTGAGCCGCTTGTTTTTCGTGAAGGCCTGGCCGCGGAGCTCGACGGCCTCCTTGTACTCGGGCTCCGAGCCGTTGTAGATGTTCTGCCCGTTGGCAAAGCCTTCGTCGTATTGCTTCAGGGCGCCGGCGTAGTCGTATGCCTTCGCCTTTTCGCCTGCGGCCTTCAGGGTCTCGATCTGCCTGTCCTTCTGGGCCTTCCACTGCTTCGCCCAATCCTCCTGCTGCTTGAGCTCCTTCTCGGCATAGGGGTCGAGCTTCGTGGAAGCCCGCCAGGCCGCCGCAATCTCCAGGGCCTTGCCGAAGTCCTTCTTCTCGTTTGCCGAGCGGACCTCGTATACCTTGTCGCGCACCTCGGCGTTGTACTTGCCCCAGCGATCGCCAAGTTCCTTGTTCGCTGCCGGGACCGGCGGGTAGTAGCCATTCAGGTTCGAGGCGACGATCAGTTCCTTCTGGGCGTCGGCGAACTTGTTTTCGTCCATAAGCTTTTTCGCCTTGTCAATCTGCTGGTGGATCGTCTCCTTCTCCTGCTTGAGTTTCTGGGCGGTGGCGGCCGCCTCCTTGTTGGCCGGATCGGACTTCGCCGCGTCCTCGGCATCCTTGATCGCCCCGTCATAATCGCCCTTGCGGGCCTTGGTCTTCGCGTCGGCAAGCTTGCCGGCGACATTTGTCTTGTACTCGTTCTTCTTCGTCTTGAGGAGCTTTTCCGCTTCAACGACCGGCGGATATTTCGGGTGGAGCTTCTGGGCCGGGGCGAATTCCTTTTCCGCCTGGTCAAACTGGTTCTCCGTGATGAGCTTCTTTGTCTTGTCGAGCTGCTGCGTGATGGTCTGCTTCTCGTTGCCCCATTTCTGCGCGAGACTCTTGGCTTCCACGTTTTTCGGATCAAGACCCGCTGCCTCGTTGGCAAGGGCGATCCCCTCGTCCAGTTTGCCCTCGGCCACCAATCCCTTCGCCTTCTGGAGCTTGTCGTAGGCATCCTTCGCATTTTTGGAGTTGCTCAGGTCATTCTGCGATACGGAGACAGTCACCGATTGAGACGCCTCGCCGAGCTTGGCGCCGTCAGCGTTGGTTACCTCGAGCTTCACGGTGTACGTGCCCGTGTTGCTGCAGTTGAGCTTGATCTCGTTTCCTGCACCGGGGGATCCGCAACTGCCTGACGGGTCAACGGTCCACTTGTACCGCGGCGATTCAGGCTGGGGTGCCACAGTTGCCTTGAAAAATATATCCCTGAAGACCGCAAACTCATTTGGTTTCAGCGTGACCATTCCGCAATGCTGCGCCTGTCCCAGCTGGGTGTCGCATTTCCAGATCTGCGGAGGAGACTCCATGTATCGGGGCTCGCCGATGCTCACCTGATATGCCTGGGCAGTAATGGTCACCTCCTTGGTGCCCACCTCATCGCCGCCATCCTTTGTTTTCGCATGGACCGTGACCTTGACCGGCTTGTCGTCCTTGGGCTTGAAAGAGGCCGTGTTCCCGGTTCCGGTCCAATATCCCGGGATTTCCCACCAGAAACCGATGATGTCGTCGCCGACAGCCGGTTTTGACTCGACTTGCAGCTTGACTTCTTGTCCGATATTCGGCTTCTCAGGCGCCACCTTGATGCTCAGTTCGGGGTTCGCAACGGTGATCGGGATCTGTTCGGATTCGCCGATGGTGACTTTCCTGCCATCGATTTCTCTCAGTACGGTCACCCACACGGGCGTCGTTCCTGCCTTCCTGAAGGTGGCCGTGTTTCTCGTCTGAGACCCGGCCGATGTCTCGTACCGGGGGTTCTTCGGATCGCCGAAGATTGCGTCTGGATTGCGTTCCCAGACATAGAAAAGGGTGGGGCCGCTGAACGGCTTATCACCGGAAAAAACCTCGGCGTAGAAGGTCGCCTTGCCGCCCACGGGAACCGTGTTTTCTTTCGGACTTTCCTTGGTGAGCTTGACCTTCACGGTATTGCACTGGATGGTTACCGAGTCGGAGGCGCTGTCGCCGTCCTGGTCGGTAACCGTGACGCTTGCCGCACAGGGCTTGCATTCCCTCGAGTTGAGCACCTTAGCCCCCGCATCCTTGGCGTCCTGCGCACAGCCGCCCCACTGGTAGGAGTAACCGCCGCTTCCCTCGCTCGCTTCGGCTTGAAGTGTGATGATGTCGCCGAAGTCAGCGGGATTTTTGGAAGGGGTGATCTTCGCCGTCAGGGGTTTCTTGTACTTTTTGTTCTCTTTCTTTCTCAGATCATCGGCCTTCTTCGGATCATAGGTGTCCTTGCCGAAGGCGGCCTCCCAGCACCCCTTTCCGCAGTCATTCGGACCGACGAAGAAGTGCCTTCTCGTACAGCCCCACGCGCCTGCCCCCCCGAAGCAGGGGCCGCT
Organism: uncultured Syntrophaceae bacterium; assembly: GCA_964619035.1. Taxonomy (GTDB): domain Bacteria; phylum Desulfobacterota; class Syntrophia; order Syntrophales; family UBA2192; genus UBA2192. The sequence continues at coordinate 16,738 of CAZUBX010000042.1, forward strand.
GCTCTTGCATTCCGGTTCGGACTTGCCCTCGGGGTCGTACCAGACGCCGATGTGACCGGCCCACCCGCTCGAACAGCGGCACAGGCAGTTTAAATACTGGTTTCTCTTGTCTTCCTCAGTCGGCGGCGGCGTGCAGCCCTGCTCCAGCGCGGGTTTGCCCTTTTCGACGCACCCCTGCGGCTCCTTCCCGGTCACCGTCCGGGTCTGCTTTTTCGTTGCCCGGCTGCATTCACCCCATGCGGAGTATGTGTAGGAACAGGCGGGCACATATTTTGGGTCCGTTTTCCCCGGATCGTCTTTATCCTTGCCGGGCGCAACGGGCGCTACCGCGACGCCGTCTTTCTTATCGTCTTTCTTGCTCTCTTTTTTCTTCGGCTTCACGGCAGCGCTTGCCGTGGTGAGGACCTTCGCCAGCTTCGTGTCAAAATAATCCAGAAGCTCGACCGTGACGGTTCCTTCTGAGGCGACTTTTACGGTGATCTCCTGGCCCGCCCGACTCGAAGGCGTTAGCCCTCCCGAGGTCTTCCAGTGCCAGTAGTTCTCCTTCGGGGGAGTTCCTCCCGTGAGCCGCACGCTGGCCTTGATTTCCTGTCCTTCCTCGGGTTGCGATTCGGAAAGCGTGATTTCCACCTTCAGGGCAGCCAGGAGACATCCCTGGAGGGTCTTGCCACCTGTACCCGTCGTCCAGGTAGCCATTTCGTACTCCTTCTGATCCCCGGGCAGCCTGACTTCGTAGTCGCGGGCAGTGCTCCGGTACAGATCCGATTCCTTGGAGGCGAGACCATAGGGAATCGAGGCCACATACGTCATGAAGGCTTCGCTGAAGGCTGCCGATTCGACGAGGTCGCGCGACGATTTTGCGGCCTGTTTCATCAGGGCGTCACGTTGCTGTGCGTACCGCTGCTTTGCCGCATCGTAGGCGCTTCCCCAGGTGGACTCGCCGTCGGCAAGCTGCTTGTAATAGAGAATCAGGTTTTCAACGAAGGCCACCTTATAGCGCAGCGGGGCCAGGACATCGAATGTCTTCTTATGGCACTCGTTGGAGGGATCGTATTTCGTCACGGGCTGGTCGAAATCCTTCAGGAGCTTTTCGATGTATTCGACAACGCTCTTGCGGCCGTTTTCCATGCTTGCAAGAAGCGTATTGACACGGTCCACATCGAATTCAGGAAATCCCGTCAGGTGCCAGCTCGACGGCACGAAGGGCGCAGAGCATTCCCGAAAGAGATCGTTCACGCGCCTCAGTTTCCCGGCGATCGGCATGTACGTCTTCACGTAATGCTCATAGATCCGGAGCTTCGAGAGCGGAAGGCTCTCCTGCTCCCAGACGTTCTTGATCACTCGCGAGTAGGCCTCCACGGAGTCCTCGGCATGCTGGATCAGCGTGGGGCACTTGAGCTCGTCCTGGAGCGTCTGGAGCTCGCCTTTCAGGCGCACCACCTCGGCGTCGTAATCCTTTGCCGCGCGCATCTCGTCCTCGGCCCAGGACTTGAGCTGTGCGATTGTCTGCAGGAAAGCCTTGGTCCGGATCACGTAATAAGAATGGAAAAGGGCAAGTCCCCCTTTTCCTCCCCGGGCTTCGATCTTGTACTTCGCGGTGAATTCGTCATTCCAGACCTTGTCGTCGAAGTCGGGATAGAGATTTTTCAAACCGGCCCGCATGCTGGAGAGAGCCGTGAACTGGGGCATGACGTATTTTTCGGCGTAGTCCCTGATGGAGTCGTTTATCGTCACGTCGATCCCCAGTAACCCGTCGGCCATCTCCGATTTGTAAGGCTTGTTGCCCACTTCCGTCAGGAGATCCTTGTAAGTGATGGTGTGGACACGATTATCCCTATCGTAAAGACCCTTGAGCCTGCGCGACTTTTCGTCCATGGCCCAGTCACCGGACTCCACCCAGGCCTGAACGAGATTCTGGGCCTGGCGGGCATCGTAGGCGCCGACCACGAGGGGCTTTGTCGCCAGGGAAATACCGGCGATGACGGCCGGCAACTGTCCGCCCGGGACACAACCCATGATGCCGATGCTAACCCAGAGCCCGCCCTCCAATATCTTACCCCTGTCACCTTCGAACCACCCCTGCTCGGTCGTGATGATCCCCTGGGCAAAATCCCCCACAATCGGCAATGCTGTCACCCAGGCATTCCCCAGTTCGAGATTCTCTGCCTCGGGGGACAGACTGCGGTTAAAGAGGATGTCATAGCTCTGGTAGAGGCCGACGCCAACGCCCATGACTCCGTCGAATACCCCCACGGACATCGACGCGTCCCCGAACTTGGTATATGCGGGATTGAACAGGATCTCCCTGAGCTTCGACTGGAACTGGCTCATCGTGATTCCCGACTTCGAGAGCTTCAGGGGAAGCTTCTCCCGGAGCCCCTGCATGACGGGAGCTTTTTCCAGAGGTTCCTTGATGGACATCTGGAATTTGATCTCGGGCTCGCTCAGGCCCATCCCCTTCAGTTCCCCGGACGGGGTATCCTTGATATCCCTGACGATTTTGTTGAGCTCCGGCGAGGGAGACTGCAGCCGTGCGCCAGGCCTTGCCTTGCGCCAGTCTTCCATGAGCCGGTCCATATTGACTCCCTTTTCCAGCTCCACCTGAGCGCCGGCAGAGATCTCCATGACCTCCTTGCGGGCCGTTTTGACCTTCTCACGAACCTGGGGCTTCATCTCCTGCCCCTCGTCGATGACCCAGATGGCCTCATCGGCCTCAGTGCGGGTGATCTGGCCCGCTTCCTCCGCGACCCGCACCACACTCTTTTCCAGTTTGTCGCCCCCTCCGCCCAGCAATTCCGCCACTGCAAGCGTCTTCTGGACCTCTGCCGGTGTGAAAAACCGCACGACGGCATTTTTAACCAATGCGGACTTCAGCCCCGCGACGCGATTGCAGAGCCCTTCGAAATACTTCCCGATCTGGCTCTCCGTCATCCACATCAGGTTTTTTTGCTTCATGTGATTTATGGGGGGATAGATTTCCAGGACCACTTTGCCATCCTCGACATTGATGAGCCCGCGAACGCACTCATACATCTTGTCCGCACCACCGGCCATCTCCTGGTGATAAGCGCTCAGGGGACCCACCATGATCTCGCCTGTGGGCTTGATAATAAACTTGCCCGGTTGCTTTGCTTTGACGTAATCCATGAGAATGGTGGCGCCATCGTCCGCCATGACGATGGCGACAGTGCAGGCGATAAAGATGAAGCTGACGATGACGGAGGCGCAGAGAATCGATGGACAGGAGTGGAGCTTGCGTTTCATTTTCAATCCGTTTCCTTCTTTCTGAGGTTGAATATCCTTCCTTAGAACGACCGATAGGCTGTACGATGGCGACACGTCGATGCCGATCTTCTGACGACTCCGCGTTTGATCATACCGCTATTCCGGCAGCCGGAGCATCTCCAGTCCCATGCTGCGGATTTCGCGCTCCTCGGCGACTTCCTTCACGCCTGCCTTCTTCAGCGCATCGATGATCCGGCCGGCATCGAGCGTATCCGTCCCCAGCTGGTCGGTGATGCCGATGATCAGATCCTTCCCGCTTCTGAGGCGGATGCCCAGGGCGCCCCACGCGGCGGAGCTCATGAGCAGGGCCCGTCCCGCAGCCCCGACCCTCATGTTCCCTTTTCCGGCCAGGGCCGCAAGCCAGGTCAGGGCAATGAGCCATTTGGGGGGCTTGATCACGACGGGCTGGAAATATTCCATCGCGCCGTAGGCGTAATCCCGAGGGCCCCAGGGATTCCAGATCCGGAGACGATCCTCGAGGGTCAGCAGTGAAAAAGAGGAAAACCAGGCAGCCAGGAAAACAAGAAGAATCCCCAGCGGCACGATGGGCCAGAAAAAGAAAAAGAGGGGCCAGCCCTCTGTGAAGGCCTGGGTTACGCCGCCGACGATGAAGAACGGGAAGGCAAAGAAGGGGATCGTCATGATCACGGCTGCCACGTCGCAGAGAACGACGCGCCAGCGCCGGTACGACATCGCGCCCGAAGGCCGTTTCGGCCAGGGAAGCGCCATGTAGAGGGCAAGCCCCGCCAGGGCAGCCCAGGGGCTCCATTTCCTCAGGGGGTAAAGAAAATCCGTCGGGGGCGTGGGGTAATGGGAAAAGCCGCTGCCGAGATGGAAATCGCCGTCGGAATAAACGCGGCGTTCCGCTTTCAGGTAAACTGCCTTCTCTCCCGTGCCCTGGACAAGGAAGACCGGATCATTGGATTTTTGGAAGAGAGTTGCGAGCTGGTTGACGGGGGCTTCTTCAGGCCGGAAGAAGAGAACACCCATGGGATGCTGATCCGAGGGCAACCGCTTCTGCCATTCCTTCGAGAGGGATCTGGACCCGCGGACGGCAACGGCATTCTCGACAGCCGGCTCCCATCCCCTTCCCTCGACGTTGAAGAGGCGCCCCTTCGTGGCCTCGGCAATATAATCATGAAGCGAAAGGCCGGCGAGGCGCTCCGTCCGATCCGTCATCAGCCGGACGCCCATGTAGGACCCTTCTTTTTTCTGCTGATCCGAAAAATCGACCTTGCTGACGATGACGACAGGCGACAGGTCGGCAAAAAGGGCGAATAGAATGGCAGCAAATAAGGAGGAGATCAGGAAGACCCGGCGCCACAGTTCCATGAATGAGATGTCACCTCTATGGGTTTACTGGCGGCCGCAGACCGCCTGATAGTCAATTACCGTCGCCTTCACGCGGCCGACAACGCGCCCGAGCGGCATGATGGAAATCCAGCCGGGGCCTTCGACGAGCTTGATGTGCGTGGCATCGATGCCCACCTGGTCGAAGGTGGGGTCCACGGAGACCCAGCCGCCCGCGTCGCTTTCCGCCCAGGCATGGTAGAGGAAGCCCACCCCTTCCAGGTAGACGATCCCGCCCGCCATCCGCGTGGGGATCCCCGCCGCTCTGGCCAGCGCCGTATAGAGCATGGTGTGGGCCTGGCACTCGCCTTTTTTCGTGTGGAGCACCTCGAGGGCGGAGAAGCTGTCAATGGGCTCGTCTTTCACCTCGTCGGCGACCCATTTCGCAAGTTTTCGCACCTTCGCCAGGGGATCGGAGATGCCTTTCGTCACCTCCCTGGCCGTGTTGACCATCTCGGGGTGGTCGCTCTCGATCTGGCTTGCGGGCAGGGTCCAGCGATAGCTGTCGATACTGTATTGAGGGCCGGAGATCTTCGCGGGGGAGCCGGGATTGCGGCGAATCCGGTAAAGGATCGACGCCTGGTCTTTCGGGTTTTGCGCGGCCTCCTGTCCGGGTCCCTGCAGCAGCGGCAGCTCCCCGGCAATCCCCGTCAGGGAAACCTCCAGGAGCGTCGACTCCCGGGGGCAGGCAAGGGGTTTCTCGGTCTTGACGACACTGAAGTCGAGGATGAGGTCCTTCTTGTTGAGGCTTGCCTCGGAGAGGTAGCGGCGGGCCTCCCCCTCACTTTCCCGGTATGTGATCAGGACCCCTTTCATGCCGAGCTCGAAGATGGCCTCGCCCTTTGGGTTGATCCAGGTCTCCACGTCCTGACCCAACATGGAGGTCTTCACCTTCCAGGAAGGCTCGATGTCGAGTTGACGGCTCCTCTCGAATGCCTCAACACTCTGCGATACGGCCGTGACGGACTGGGTCTGCGGGTCGTAGACGTTGTACCGGTATTGAGAGCCGACGTCCATGCCCCTCAGGACAGGGTAGAGATTGATCGCCCCGGCCGGGTAGAGCGGCCCCTGAAGCTTTGTCTCCGTTTCCTTTTTTTCGGGACCGGACTTCTGTGAGGTGCGCAGCACGCCGTCCCGGACGCTTCCATCGATGATGAGCGTCTTGTCGTCCATGGTGATTTCGTACCGGAAGGATTGGGTCGTGAGATCGGCCCGGACAATGTCCTCGCTCTTCATGGAGATCCGCTTGCTGAGACCGAGGAACCGGATGCGCAGGTTTGCCTCCGACTCGAGGCGGAAGAGCCCCTCGCCCGTCAGCGGCACGATCTTCAAGTGGCTGAAACCGACCTTCTCGCCGTTGAAGACGATCCCTGCCCAGAGCTCCCGGTAGGGAAGATCGTTCAGTCCCTTGATGCGAGGGGGTTCGGGAGCCGTCCTGATGGGGTCGAAATAAGAGGGGGCGCAGGAAAAAAAGACAAAGAGGGACAGAAAAAGAACAAGGATAGACTGGGTCTTTTGACGTCGATACATACTTCCTCCCGCCGGGCTTATTCAGGAGAAAATTACATGCAATCTTCGCTCCCGGCGGCCTCCCCCCGAAGCCGGATTAATGGACCGTCATGAGACGGGACAGACTATAGGGGAGCCGGGGGCGCCTGTCAATCGGGAATAAGCATTCCTGATGAGAAATAACCCCATGAAGTTCATCGTCTTTTTCCGCACGGTGCCCGATGATGGCGGCTCCGGGCGGCGACTCCTTCGGGACTGGCATAATTTGTGGAAGTGAGGTAAGAAAACGAAATGAGTTCAGAGAATTCCGGTAACGAATGAAGCCTGTAAATATCCTCGGGATATCCGCTTATTATCATGACAGTGCCGCCTGCCTGGTCCGTGACGGCGAGATCGTCGCGGCGGCCCAGGAGGAGCGCTTCACGCGCGTAAAGCACGACCCCGCTTTCCCCTCCCATGCCGTGTCCTTCTGCCTTCACGAAGGGGGCCTCACTTCGCAGGACCTCGATTACGTGGCTTTCTATGAAAAGCCCTTCCTGAAGTTCGAGCGCCTGCTGCAGACCTACCTCGCCTTCGCCCCCGTGGGGCTTCGTTCCTTCATCACGTCCATGCCCATCTGGATCAAGCAGAAGCTCTGGATGCGAAACAACATCCAGAAGGAGCTCGACTTTGCGGGCAAGGTCATCTTCCCGGAGCACCACGAATCCCACGCCGCATCGGCCTTCTACCCCTCCCCTTTCCGGGAAGCGGCCTTTCTCACCATCGACGGCGTGGGCGAGTGGACTACGACAAGCTTCGGCACCGGCCGGGACAACGAGGTGACGATCCTGGCGGAGCTGCAATTCCCCCACTCCCTGGGGCTGCTCTACTCGGCCTTCACCTACTACACGGGCTTCAAGGTCAACTCCGGCGAGTACAAGGTTATGGGGCTTGCCCCCTACGGAGAGCCGAAGTACAGGGACCTCATCCTGTCTGAGTTGATGGACCTGAAAGAGGACGGCTCCTTCCGGCTCAACATGGAGTACTTCGACTACTGCACGGGATTCACCATGACCAATGACCGGTTCGACAAGCTCTTCGGGGGGCCGCCGCGAAAGCCCGAATCCCTGCTGACCCGGCGGGACATGGACCTTGCCCGGTCTGTCCAGGAGGTGACCGAGGAGGTCATGCTCCGCATGACCCGCACGATCCACCGGGAGACGGGGATGAAGAACCTCTGCCTGGCTGGGGGGGTGGCCCTGAACTGCGTGGGCAACGGGAAGGTCCTCCGGGAAGGGCCCTTCGATAACATCTGGATCCAGCCCGCGGCAGGAGATGCCGGCGGCGCCCTGGGCGCAGCCCTCTTCACGTGGCACCAGGTCCTGGGCAACCGGCGCGAGGCCTCGGAGCGGACGGACCGGATGCGGGGCTCCCGCCTCGGCCCGGCCTGGGAGCGCGACAGCCTCCTGGAGTACCTGCAGGCAAACGCAATTGTCTACACGGAGCTGAAAGAGGCGGAGATCCCCGAAAGGATCGCCGATCTCATCGCCTCGGAGAAAGTGATCGGCTGGTTCCAGGGCCGCATGGAATTCGGCCCGCGGGCCCTTGGGAGCCGCTCCATCCTCGGAGACGCCCGCTCGTCGAAGATGCAGGAGGTGATGAACCTCAAGATCAAGTTCCGCGAGAGCTTCAGGCCCTTTGCCCCCACGGTACTGAAGGAAAAGGTCTCGGAATACTTCGAGCTCGACCGGGAAAGCCCCTACATGCTGCTTGTGGCGCCAGTTAAGCGGGAAATCTGCCGGGAGATGACGGGCGAGGAGCAGGCGCGCTTCGGTCTAGACAAGCTCCATGTGGTGCGCTCCTGCGTGCCGGCCATCACGCACGTGGACTACTCGGCACGGGTCCAGACGGTCGACCGGGAGGTCAACCCTCTCTTTTACAAGACCATCGAGGCTCTGGGCGAAAGGCACGGCTGCCCGCTCGTGATCAACACGTCCTTCAACGTCCGGGGCGAGCCCATCGTCTGCAGCCCCGAGGATGCGTATCTGTGCTTCATGCGGACGAATATGGACTACCTGGTAATGGGGCCCTTCCTGCTGGACAAGTCGCAGCAGAAGCTTTTGGAGACGGACATCGACTGGAAAAAGAAATTCGAACTGGATTGACAGACGGGCTGAAGCCCGTTCATTTCCTTGAAATGACGAAGTTGAGAAGGTAAGAAGGTAAGAAGGTTGGATCGGCCGGGGGGGCGCTGCAGGCTCGTGGCATCTCCGAACTTCATAACTTCCCAGCTTCTTAACTTCCGTTTTCGCCGGTGTAACTGATGCTTCTCAAAGATGACATAAAGAAAATCCCCATGGACCGCAAGGCCCTGCGCAACTTCGGCTTCCTCATGGCCTGCGTGCTGCTTCTCGCCGGCGGCTGGCTCTGGTGGAAATCGTCGGCGGCCTGGCCCTGGGTGCTTGGCGCAGCGGCTCTTCTTGCCGCCATCGGCCTCGCTGTCCCTGCAGCCCTGAAGCCCTTCTACAAGGGCTGGATGATCCTCGCCGTGATGATGGGCTGGGTCATGACGCGGGTTGTCCTGACGCTGGTTTATTACTTCGTGCTGACCCCGATCGGGTTTCTGGGCCGGGTCTTCGGGGAGCAGTTCTTGCAATTGAAATTAACGCGCTCCGGTGAGACAACCAGTTACTGGGTCCGCAGAAGCGGCCCACCCCGCGAGAAAAGCGACTACGAAAGGCAGTTCTAAATGAACGTTTTTTCCACCCTGTCCGAGATCTGGGCCTTCCTCCGGGCCCGAAAGAAATGGTGGCTTGCGCCGATCATCCTGGTTCTGATGCTCCTCGGGGTGTTGATCGTCCTCACCGAGGGCTCGGCCATTGCACCGTTCATCTATACGCTTTTTTAAGGGCACAGGGTTAAGGGTAAAGGGTTCAGGTCATAGAAATCTTCTTCCTACCCTGGACCCTATTCTTTCAGGTGCGTGAGTGCTGCGGGGAAGGTTTGGCCCATCACTTTCTCGAAGCGAAGGCTCGTCTCGACAAGGCGGTCGAGGTCGATTCCGGTTTTGAGTCCCATCGAATGAAGCATGCCGACGGTGTCTTCCGTGGCGATGTTGCCCCGTGCCCCGGTAATAAAGGGGCAGCCGCCCATCCCTCCCATGGACGTGTCGAATGTTGTTACCCCCTGCGCGAGCGCGGCATAGACGTTCGCCAGCCCCAGCCCCCGCGTGTTGTGCAGGTGAAGCGATAGATCGGCTTCTGCTACCACCTCCCTGGCACGCGAAAGAACCTTTTCCATCTGAACCGGGTTCGCCAGGCCGGAGGAATCGGCAAGGCAGATCTCGTCGGGCCCCATTTTCATGAAAGTGCGTACGAGTTTCAGGACACGGGTCACGGGTACTTGGCCTTCGTAGGCACAGCCGAAAGCGTTCATGACGCCTGCACGTACCTTCATCCCGGCATCCTGTGCCAGGCCAATGAGCCGTACAGCCTCCTTCAGGGCCTCGGAGACGGACTTGTTGCTGTTCTTTCGGCTGTGGGTCTCGCTTGCCGACACGAAAATCCCCACGTGGGGAACCCGGCAGCGGATGGCCCTCTCGATCCCACCCTCACTGAGGATGAGGGCCGAATAGAGGACGCTTCTTTTCCGCTCGATGCGCTCCCAGAGTAATTCGGCGTCCGCCATCTGCGGGACGAGCGACCGGTTCACGAAGGATGAGACCTCGATCCGCCGGACCCCGCAGGCAACCAGTTCCCGAATCAGGCGCAGCTTTTCCTCCGTCAGGACGAGCTTCTTCTCGTTCTGGATCCCGTCACGCAGGACGACCTCGTGGATCGTGACCTTTTTAGGCAATCCTTGGTCCATGGACTATCCCCGGCGTAAACTTACCATATATGATGGGAATTGGGAAACTGGGTATTGGGTATTGAAAATGCGTTACTTGTTACACCGCGTTTGTCGCTTGTAACGGATCCCGAAGCCAGATTCCTGATTCCGGAATCCCATCTACGTCCCCCGGGGCGCAGATAAAATGATGCCGAACCGACCCCGGAGAGTCAGTTCGGCATCATTTTAAGATCTTCAGGCGGCTTTATCCGAGAACCACAAGAACCTGGCTCGTGTTGACCTTGTCGCCTTCTTTCACCTTGATTTCCTTCACGGTGCCGTCCGAGGGTGCCACGATGGGGTTTTCCATCTTCATGGCCTCGAGGATGACAAGCTCTTCGTCTTCCTTCACGGCATCGCCCACCTTTACGATAATCTCTTTGATCGTCCCGGGCATGGGGGCTATTACATCTGCCATTTCGATATCCTCCTCTTGCTTGTATAGTAAAAAGTCGTCACGGTTCTCGAGGAACAGTGACGGTTTCTAGCAGAAAACCCGTGGCAGGGGAAGATAAAAATTCTCCCCCTGTCACGGGTTTCGAATTTACTTCTTCCACGCTGCGGCAGTGGGTCCCCACTTGTCGCCCAGCTTCACTTCGGCAGGCCACTCGGCCGGAACTC
>CAZUBX010000043.1:0-25955 GCA_964619035.1 uncultured Syntrophaceae bacterium
CCGCGACCTGCTGATCTGGGGACTTTCGATGTCGATTGTCGGCGCCATCATCTGCCTCGTATTCTTCGGCATCCTGGGCATCTAAAGTCCGGGGTTCACTGACAACAAAAAAGGCCGGGGGGTTCGCCTCCCGGCCTTTTTATTTCTTCCAGACATTCTTTTCAGAGAGGATATAAACAACGCAGATTGCCGCGTCGGCCTCGCGGCCTCCTCGCAATGACGTTTCTTTTTGACTCGACCCTCACCCCGCGCCCCTCACCCCTTGATGACTTGAGCCTTGCGGCTTGTGGCTTGAGGCTCGATCAGGGTTTGCGGTACTTTTTTGCCCCCTCGACGTACAGGTCGTTTCCCTTCGTGTCGTTGATGACCACGACGGGGAAGTCCTCCACCTCCAGGCGCTGGATGGCCTCGGGGCCCAGGTCCTCGTAGGCGATTGTCTCGGCTTTTTTTATGCTCTTTGCCAGGAGCGCTCCTGCACCCCCTGTTGCCCCGAAATAGACGGCCTTGAATTTCTTCATGGCCTCCACCACGTCGGCACCGCGGTTCCCCTTGCCGATCATCCCTTTCAAGCCGAGTTCCATGAGCTTCGGGGCAAAAGCGTCCATGCGATAGCTCGTCGTGGGCCCCGCCGAGCCGATGGGCTTTCCCGGCTTCGCGGGCGCAGGTCCCACATAGTAGATCACCTGGCCCCGGAGGTCGATGGGCAGCTCTTTCCCCGCCTGAATGAGATCAAAGAGCCGCTTGTGGGCCGCATCGCGTCCGGTGTAGATCACCCCCGTGAGAAGCACCTTGTCGCCAATCTTGAGCTTCTCCACATCCTCGTCTCTGAGAGGCGTCTTAAGCCTTATTTCAGACATGCTTGATTTCCCTCTCCCCAGTCACCTATTAACCAATTACTAAATTACTCTCTCTTTATGCCTCGCCGCATGGCACTGGACATTGACCGCCACGGGCAGGCTTGCGATGTGGCAGGGCTCGACCTCGAAAAAAACATCGAGCGACGTCGTGTTGCCGCCGTAGCCCATGGGCCCGATGCCCAGTTTGTTGATCCGCGCGAGAACCTCGACCTCGATCCTTGCCAGCTCCGGGTCGGCGTTGCGCTCGCCGATCTTGCGCACGAGGGCCTTCTTGGCAAGAAGTGCCGATCGCTCGAAGGTCCCGCCGATGCCCACGCCCACCACCGTGGGCGGGCAGGGGTTGGACCCCGAGGCCTCGAGGCGCTTGACGACGAAATCCTTGATCCCTTCGAGCCCCGCCGAGGGCGAGAGCATGTCGACGCGGCTCATGTTTTCGGCCCCGCCCCCCTTCGGGACGGCAACGATCCGGACCCTGTCGCCGGCAACGATGTCGAAGTGGATGACGGCAGGTGTGTTGTCCTTTGTGTTGGCCCGCGTGAAGGGGTGGCAGGCCGACTTCCGGAGATAGCCTTCCCGGTAGCCATTTTTAACCCCCTCGTTGATGGCCGCCTTCAAATCGCCCCCGACGACGTGGACATCCTGCCCGACCTCGACAAAGAGGACAGCAAGGCCCGTGTCCTGGCAGATTGGGGATTGCTCGTCCCGGGCGATGCGGGCGTTTTCCTTGAGCTCGCGGATGACCTCCTTGGCCACGGGGGATTCGTCCCTCTCGATGGCCCGGTCGAAGGCCGCAAGGACATCTTCGCCCAGATTGCAGTTGGCGTCGATGAAGAGCTCCTTAACGGCGCGAGTAATTTCTGAAGCTTGTACTTCTCTCATCAGCACTCCTTATCCGACAGGTAAAACGATCAACGATTACGCCGTTAGTGACCAGTGGCCAGTGAAAAGACCTGTTATTTCTTTGCCATCTTCAGGATCTCGGCCACGAGTTTCTCGATGCCCTGGGCCACCTTCGAAATCGTTGGCCCGAGCATGTAGGCCGGCGTGGTCACGATCCGGTTGGCCTCGTCGATGACGATCCCCTCGACGGGAGCCTGGATGTGCTTGCCGCCCATGGCCTCGATGGCGCCTGCCGCGCCCGGGTCGTTGCCGATGGTGAGCTTCGGGTGAGCCGCACCGAGGACCTTGGCGGCGATCACCGGGGCGATACAGAGAAAGCCCACGGGTTTCTTCGCGGCGTGTATTTCCTTGATGAGCCTGGCCACCTCGGGGTTCACAACGCAGTCGGGACCCTTGACGGCGAAGTCGCACAGATTCTTGGCCGCACCGAATCCGCCCGGGAAGATCAGGGCATCCATGTCAGAGGCCTTCACGTCCTTCATGTTCTTGATCTCGCCACGGGCGATGCGGGAGGACTCGCAGAGCACGTTTCTCGAATCCGAACTGGGTTCCCCTTTGGTGTGGTCGATCACGTGCATCTGTTCGACATCCGGCGCCATGCAGAGGATCTCCGCTCCCGCCTTGTCCAGAAAGTACAGGGTCAGGGTGGCCTCGTGAATCTCGGCCCCATCGTACACACCGCAGCCCGACAGAACGACACCGACCTTTGCCATAATTGACCTCCTGCATGCCGTGGGTTTTTTCACAAGGACAGGGGCAGGGAAAAACCGGGCACGGATGGATGATTCCCGCAAACCCCGGGCAGAAATATAGATGAACACCCGGACGGGTGTCAACGAAAATGCGGCCCCGACGAAAAAGCCCCGATCCAGTGCGGGGCCTTTTCCGTCCGATGGGGCTGAAAGCTCACGGGGTCATTGTCTTTCTGGGATATTGATAGATCTCGTACTCCGTGGGGCCGCCGAGGAGGGCGTCGATCTTGCCCTGAATCTCCTTGCGCTCGTCGGTGGCGATCCACTTTTTCCAGAAATAATCCGTTTCCCAGATGCTGATGACCAGGTAATCCTCGGGCTTATCGGTGCCATGGAGCGTCTCGCCCGAGATGTAACCCGGTTGCTGCGAGGCCGCACTGCGCAACTGGGTAATCAGGGACAGCAGTTCCGCTTCCTTCTCCCTCGGGGCTTTTCTCTTGATCATGATTTTAATCATGGGGCTCTCCTCCTTTCGCCGGCAGGCTGTTGAAAAACGTCATTTCTTGATCCGGCTGGATGGTTGCCGTTCACAGCGGTCCCGCCGTCGGGACCGGATCGAATTTGCCGCCAAGGGATCAGAAGAGATGGAGACGGAAGAGGAGCTGTCGCTGTGGAATGAGACGATGTCTCTGCGTTAGAGATAGAAGTGAGGGGGATACGCCTTATTTCTTGGACTTGGTCGGCGTTCTTTCCAGGTAGTCGCTGGGCTCTGCCTTGAAATACCGCTTTTCGGGATAGTGGTAGATGTCGTAGGTGGTTTTCCTGCCCAGAAGGGCGTCAATCTTGTCCTGCAGCGCCTTCCGGGGGGGGCTTGAAACCCACCTCTCCCAGTCCTCGAGGGAATCCCAGGTGCTGATGACGAGGTACTCTTCGGGGTTGCTGACGTGGCGCATGGTCTCGCCGGAGATGTAGCCGGGCTGCCTCGATGCCATGCTCCGCAGCTCCGTGATGAAGGAAACCAGATCTTTTTCCTTTTCGGCCGGGACCCATCTTTTTAACATGACTCGAATGGCCATATCCGTCACCTCCTTTCGAAAAAATCTTGACCTTCCTGATCTATAATTACATCCGTCCGTCAGCGAGTTCAAGTGTAAAGATGGCGGGGCGACAGGAATGGATCAGGCGCCGGCGCATTCGAGGATCTTGCGAATCCCCTCTTCGGCTCCGAATTCAATGGCGAGGTGGCCGGCGGGGACATCGTGATCCCGGGGATTGATCCGGATCAGGGTGGCCTTCCCTCCCCGCACGGCGGCCTCGGAGGTCATCCGGACGGTGGCCACGGCCTTGCCGGCGCCAAGCTCCACAACGGCGAGAGAAGAGCCGCTGCGGGAGAGCCCTTCGAGCCATCGGCTGAAACGCTCGCTCTGGATCCGGGTGCGGTGCGGGATCCAGTCCCAGTCATTGAACATGAGGACATTGGGCCTTGCCAGGGCCCCGCATTGGGGGCACCGGGGAAGGGGTTCACGGGCCCGGAATTGCTCTTCATCGATATCCGGCTTCACGCCCCGGGCCTCCCAGATATCCTGCGAGCAGGGCCGTGAGCACTGGAGATGGTGAAGGGAGCCGTGGCACTCCTCGATCCGGTCCTCGTCGAAACCGGCAATCTGGAACTGGCCGTCTACGTTGGAGGTGAAGACGAAATACCCCTCTTTTTTCTTGTTGCCGATCTCCAGGAGCCGATTGAACCCGCCGTGCGGGACCGTGCGTCGATAAAGGTTCAGGCGGTGGCCGTAGAACCCCCACGCCAGGGAGGGGTCCCTGTCGAACCACAGAGGGTTGGCCATTTCCACAAAAGAAACCCCCAGTTTGGCCATGGGCGGGTAGGCCTTCCAGAACCCCTCGTTGCCCCGGAAGTCGGGCAGGCCCGAGTCAACACCCATGCCGGCCCCTGCCGTCACGAGAAGCGCATCGGCCTTTTTCAGCAACTGCGCGGCCGCTCTCAGCCGTTCATGGAGATCCATTTTTGTTCCCTGGATGTGGAATGCAAGACGATGCGGTTCATCGACTGTCGCCGGCAGGACAAAGACGGGCGCTCTGAAGATCATCCCCTCCCGTGCAGCTCGATCCTGAGGGGACGGCCCTCGGACATGCTCACGGCAGTCTCTTCAACCATGCGATACTCGTTCTGGTTATGCACCACCCCCTGGAGAACGATCTTCTGGCCATCGTAGGTGACCGACAGGGTCGGCACATGCATTTTGGGGTTCGTAAGGACGCGGGCCCGTATACGGGCGGCAACGGCCCTGCCCGCGAGGATATCCCACGTGTCGGGGGTGATCATCTGGTCCCGCGCCCGGAGGGCATCGACGAGGATCTTCGCGATCTGCTCGTAAGACTGGGTCGCCGCGTTGAAGACCATGTCGTAATTCTTGAGGTCGAACCAGTCCTTCCCGTAGATGGCCTTGACGTAGCCGACGCGGGCCTTGTCTGTCCGTCTGACGATCTCCTCGGCCGCCTTCTCGCCAATCTCGCATTTCTCCATGAGACGCCGGACGCGAACTTCGAAAGGCGCCGTGAGGCGGACCTTGAGGACAAAGGGAAGGTCCGCAAGGACGAAGCTGCCGCCCTGACCGATGACGATGGCCTTGTCCCTCAGGGCGTGTTCGTAAATATACGCCTCGAGCAGGGCCACGAAGCCGCGGTATTCCCAGTCATAGCGGTCCCAGAGCGACGGCCTCTCCTGGTCCAGTTCGCGAAAGAGGCGCTCCCAGCGCTCTCCTGCGCTTTTCATGAAGGCGATGCTCTGGTCCTTCCCGGAGCACTTGTACCCCAGGGCCTCGCCGATCTGGGTGGCCACTTCCTGGCCGCCGCTTCTGAAATCAAGTGATATTGCAAGAATTGCCATAGATACTCTGTCTCATTATGGGTCAACGGACACGGGAAAACAGGCCTCCCCCATCGCCTGTACCGCGCGTTCCGGATGGACGTTCCTTCACAAAGAGGGGGAACTGCAATGAGTGCGGTAGACCCCGCCCCTCACGCCCTCCCGTCGCTGACATGCGGCAGATGACCGGGAGAAGAAAAAAACCGGCAAACACAGACGGAACGGCCTTTATCCGTTCCCTTTGTGTCACGTTGCATCATAACGATCCCTGCCACCTTGTCAAGGGAAAAAAGCAACTTTTTCCGATTCTAACCTGCCGGATATGCAGCAATTTTTCGTCGCGGGCGCCGGCCGGCCGAACATCTTCCCGAGGGCATCTGCTTATTGGCCGGAAAGAGGTTTGAAAGTCCGGTCCGGCCATGGGGAAAGGGGCCCTTTACCCCCCGCAGCCCCGGATCGCACCGCCGTGTCACTGCGGAAGTACCTCCCCGGTGTCACTCCCAGGGCCTTTCGGAAAACAGACACGAAAGCGCTCAGGCTGCTGTAGCCCACATCCAGTGCGATGTTGGTAACCGGCTCCCCCTGCCCCAGGAGCCTCATGGCCGCGAGCAGCCGCAGCTGCTGGCGCCACTGGTGGAAGCTCATTCCCGTCTCCGCCCGGAAGAGCCGCGAGAGCGTCCGCCCCGTTGCCCCCACCCGGGCTCCCCACTCTTCGATCGTTCTGCCGTCGTCCGGGTGGCTGCTCATCTGATCGAAGATCTTTCTCAGCCGCGGGTCCCTGGGAATGGGAAGATCGAGGGGCACGGGGTCGCGAAACCGGATAAGATCCAGGATGAGGCTCATGATGCGCCCGGCATGGCTGCCCGGCTCATAGAATCGCGACAGGGTCGTGCTGTACACGATGAGTTCCCGAAGCAGGGCGGAGACGGAGACAATGCGGCAAGACGGCGGAAAATCCAGGACGGCGTCGGGTTTGATGTACAGCGTCCGCATCGAAAGATGCCCCGATGCGCGGATCTGGTGTTCCGTGAGCGCCGGGACCCACATGGCCCGAAGCGGGGGAAGAACCCAGACGCCGCTGCCTGTCGTCACCGTCATGACGCCGGCCGAGGCATAGAGCAGCTGGGCCCTGGAGTGCCAGTGAAACGGGATCACGTGACCGTCCGGATGGTCCAGGGCAAGGGCAATGACCGCCTGGGGAGCGCCCATGATATGCTTCTGACGCTCCGGCGAAGACGGTTTTGTCCGGTTCTCGACATTTTTTATCCTCATGGCGCAAGCAGGATAACCGGCATGACCGGTAGAGTCAAGACAGGAAGGAGTGAAAGTGCCGTCATGAAAAACCGATTTATCTGGCTTGCCGCATTGGGGCACCTGTTCACGGATCTCAACCAGGGGGCCGTGCCGGCCCTTCTGCCCTTTTTCATCTCCGAATATCAATTGAGCTACGCGTCGGCCGCGGGCCTGGTTGCCGCCCTGAGCATCGCCTCCACCGTCATCCAGCCCCTCTTCGGGTTCTATGCGGATCGACTGTCAAGGCCCTGGCTGATCCCGGCAGGCGTCGGGATGGCGGGCTGCGGCGTCGCCTTCTGCACCCTCGTGCCCGATTACGGGTTCGCCGTCGCAATGATCGTCCTGAGCGGAATCGGGATCGCGGCGTTTCACCCCGAGGGGGCGCGCCTGGTGCACAACCACGCAGGCGAGAAGAAGGCAACCGCCATGAGTATTTTTGCCGTGGGGGGCCAGATGGGCATCGCCCTGGGCCCGATCATGGCAACCGTAGCCGTTTCGGCCTGGGGCCTGAGAGGTACGGCATTTTTGGCAATCCCCTTTGTCCTCATGGCCGCGTTCCTGGCCTTTCAGCTGACGGGAACGGGCGGCAGGCCCGGGGCCGCAAAAGCCGCTGCCGGCACCCAGGCAGGCGAAAAAACGAAAGATTTATGGGTCCCCTTCGCCATCGTCACGGGGGTGGTCATCATCCGCTCCATCATCTTCTACGGGTTGAACACCTTCATTCCGCTGTACTGGATCAACGTCTACCAGCAGTCCGCCACGGCGGCCGCAACGGCCCTGTCCATCATGTTCGGGGCGGGTGTCGTGGGGACGCTGTGGGGAGGGCGCCTTGCAGACAAGTACGGCCATCGCAGGGCCGTCCTCGTCGGCTACTCGGCACTGATCCCCCTGCTCATCCTATTTGTCCAGGTGACGGATGTCCTGGTCGCCACGGCACTGCTGGTGCCGATCGGCATCGTGCTGCTGTCGACCTACAGCCCCCTTGTCGTGATGGGACAGCGGTTTCTGCCAAACCAGGTGGGACTCGCTTCGGGGATCACGCTGGGGGTAGCCATTTCCATCGGCGGGATCTTTGCCCCCCTTCTGGGACATGTGGCGGACGGCTATGGGCTTCCGTCGGCGCTCACGGTGCTGGCATTGCTCACCGTACCGGCCGTTCTGCTGACCCTGATGCTCCCGCGCCCGCAGGCCTCGGAAGAAAAGAAGTGAGGAAGTTAAGAAGAGCGGAAGGTCGGATCATACATCCTCTTCATTTCTTCTTTGCCGCTCTTCTGCTCTTCCGATTTTCATAACTTCCGTCTTTTCAAGGGGCCTGCCCCAGCCTGACAAATCTGCCGTTAGAATGTGACCGGGGGCGCATCCCTTGAGGGTACGCAATCATGTCCCGTTCTTTTCTTGCCTGGGAGCCCCCGCCCGGTGGATGGGGAGCGATACAAAAAGGTGCGTTTCCCCGGTGGCCGGTCAGATACCCTGCACGTACGACGATCAAAATAATAGTGCTATATCAATTAGTTATCAAATATTCCCTCTTTTTCCACAGGAAGGTACGATCCTTGCTAATACTGTTGACAAATGGAAGGCGACGTGACAGATTAATACGTCGAAAACAATCCGGAGAAGCTCCCTGCGGCGCGGGCCTTACGACTTTCGCAAAAGGCCAACTCCCTTCCGGGCCGTGCCCGCCGAAAACAGACAGCGCAGGGATGCGAACCCTTCCGGTATCGCGAGGTGTTCCATGGTAAGTCGAAACGTTCTTTTCGTCCTTCGGGACCACTCATAAGGGAGTCATGACGGGCCGGGGGGTCAGCCCCGGCAAATCGAACCATTCAGCACGCATCCCCGGATGCCTTGCCTGAAGGAACGATAGACCGACTCCAGGACCTATGCCGCCCTGCCGATCACCCCGGTGATCATCGGCCGAGAGACGTTCCTTCACGCTGATACCGTCAGCCCCCTTCAAAGAGATCCTTCTCGAAAGAAGAGACCAAGGTATTCGTGGTCAGAAGCCCTGCGGCTTGTGCGTGCGATTGAGCTGCATTCGGAGGCTACTGCGATGAAACTGAAAGACACACGGAACCGATGGATCAACCGACTGCTGCATCCCGCGCTGCGGGACAGCGAAATCATCAAAACCCTTTCGGGTCTCCCGGGCGTGCGGCCCTTCCTGTACGAGTTCAAGCTGGGCCCCCTCTTCCTCATCTCGGCGTGGCTGTTTCTCTTCCATGCCAACTACACAGGTGCGGCTGAAGACTGGATCCTGTACTTTTTCGGGGGGGTTACCGTGGTGGGGGTCCTTTCGCTCCACAAGAGCGTCATGCGGTTCCTTTACCGGATCGCCCAGTTCGACACGCCCGTGGAGGGCCAGGACCGCACCATCATGATCACCGCCGAAGCGGTAACGCTGCTGGGTTTCCTGATGGCGGCCATGATCTTCCTGAACGAGTTCAAGTCGACGGGATTCGGGATGTAAGAGATTTTCGGTCTGCTGCCTGTACGCATTTGATTAGGCTTCCTGCGGCAGACCAGATTTATCCCATGCTTACGATGCTGCAGTTCCGGCCGGGCGAAGCGACACGAATTTGTAACTTCGCCCGGCCTCTCGTTCATTCATTTCTGTACGATATTGTCCCCGGTCCCAGTCCTTCCCTGTACCCTGACCCCTATACCCTTCTTTTCAAGTCGGGCGGAAGGATGCAACGATCGTGTCAAACTCCTGGCGGAGTCTGGGCAGGTTTGCCGGCCGGCATGTGAGGGTCATGACGATGTAGCGGTCCGCCTTGAGCTGGATCAGGTACTGGGCATGTGCCAGGGCGGGTTTCTCCACCCCGTATTCCAGGTAGATGGACGGCAAGCGTCGTATTTTGAGAACCTTGCAGGCGCTCATCCTCACCGGCTGACCATAGAGGGCGGTGAGCCGTTTTTCCGTTTCGGCACAGGCAGGGGCAGCGTCGCTCTCTTCAATGGCGATGCTCCCCCTGGCCGCCTGGATATTGATGCTCTCGATGAGCGACTCGTCGGATGTCTCGAGGTTGACGAAAAGCTCCACGCCGTTCGCGAGGGCCTTTTCCTTCAGCCCGCTGAGAACGTCCGCCGTGAAGAGGCTCCGGATGCGCAGGTTGTCCGTCCCGCTCGGGTTCTCCTTCCCGCCGATGTCAATCTGATGGACAACGAGCCACTGGGGGGTGAGCACGATGGTGAACCCGCGTTCGCTGCGGTAAACCGGGCCGTCGGCAGTCTGCGGGGACGAGCAGGAAAGCAGCAGGGCGGCAGCGAGCGCAAGTGCGGTGAGGCAGTGAACTGGCCGAGCGCACGGTTTTACGGGGACTTGGGAGGCCCTTCGATTTTTCATTTTTGCGTACCGGCCCTTTCGCACAGCATCACTTGTTGTTCTTGAGTCCCTGGACCGTGAGGATCGCCAGGGCTGCAAGGATCAGGACGCCCCCCCACCCTTCCCAGAAGGACAGCCTTTCGCCCAGGACGGCATAGGCAAAGAAAAGCCCGAGGACCGGTGTGGCCAGGGAACCTAGACCTGCGATCCCCGCGGGGAGGACTTTGAGGACATAGAACCACATCAGGATGGCCACGGCGCTCGTCAGCACGATGTTGTAGGTCATGACCCCGGCAAACCAGGGTGTCCACCGGATCGGCTCCGAGGGAACGAGGAGTGCGATGACCATGAGGAAGAGGCCGCCGAAAAGCACCTGCCACGCAGAGAGGGAAACTACGTCCACCTCGCCGCGGCGATCCATTCGTTTCGTGACAACGGCGCTCGCCGCCCAGGCCAATCCGCTCAGGACGGCCAGCACGCTCGGGAACAGATCCCCCCGGTAGCTCCAGGGCTCGACAAGAAAGAAAAGCCCCGCCAGGGCCAGGGCCATGGCAAGCCACTGAGCGCCGTGGGGGCGCTCTCCGAGCAGCGGCCAGGCCATGAGGATCAGCCAGAACGGCATCGCGTACACCAGGATGGCCATCTTCCCCGCACCCCCCTCGACGAGGGCCCACGTCGCAAAGCCCACGGAGAGCGTCGTGCAGAGGAATCCCACAAGGAGGGTCATGGGAACGTTGCGAGGCCGCAGGGTGCGTCCCTGCCATGCCAGGACCCCCAGGAGGATGATGCCGCCACCGATTGTGCGGATGGCCGAGAAGTCAAAGGGAGAGGCAAGCCGCATCGCCTCCTTGACGAGGACCCAGTTGTAGCCCCAGATGAGGGACATGAGGATCAGCGCCACGATGGCACGAGGCATGGGGCTCTTTTTCCCTTCCACTTCCTAATTCCCGGCAGGGTCCGGCAAGCCAAATCAAGATTACAGGCGGCAGGCAAGTCCCTTCATCATTGTTTACGGCTCAAAATAAAAAAGGAGTTCAACCTTAAGGTCAACTCCTTTTTTCATTCATTCTGGTGGTCCCACAGGGAATCGAACCCTGGTTTCCGGCGTGAGAGGCCAGCGTCCTAACCGCTAGACGATGGGACCATTTGGCTGGGGGACAAGGATTCGAACCTTGGTAGCAAGATCCAGAGTCTTGAGTCCTACCCCTAGACGATCCCCCAGGATCTTCTCGCTCTGGAAGCATGGAAAATTAAACGAATCGGGCAGAAATGTCAAGGCGAAAGATTCCGGCATCATCACTTCGTTGATGCCCGGGCTCGACGTTTCTCCGTCAGGAGCTGCAGGGGCGGGCGGGTTTCTCATAAGACCCCTCCGCCGCCCTGTAAAGACGGCTTGGGCCATGCTGCGGCCCCCCTGTACCTGCTCAAAAGGCTCGTTTCATTTGAGAAATGGCGGGGTTAACCATGCGGCAGTGCAGCAAAAAAACCTTGACAAATTGCGGGTTTTATAATTAAAAAGGACTCTTTCGCGAAAGCTTCTTTCGGGAAGCAGTGACTTCATTCGCAAGGGACTCTCTTTGAAGATTCAAGTATCGCTCATTCCCGAAGAGGGGCACCAGCTAGAGTACACGCTCGACGGGGACTGGTACCAGGAGGTTCTGCAGGAAGGCGGCGGGATCGATTTTCGCATCCACCCGGCCCGCGTCGCCGCAGTGATCCACAAGATCCTCGAGACGGTGACGCTGGACATCAGCGTGGAGACGGCCTTGGAGCTCGACTGCGGGCGGTGCCTCGAGTCTTTCACGCTCCCCGTGCAGAGCGTTTTCCGCTACACGCTGGTCCCCGTTCGCGATGAGGAGGATCAAGAGGAGGATCTTGCCGACGAGGACATCTCGTTCGGATATTACCAGGACGACCTGATCGACCTCGACGCCCTGGTCTGCGAGCAAATCCTGCTCCAGGTCCCCATGAAGCCGCTGTGCGTGGAGGCCTGCCGGGGTCTGTGCGCACGATGCGGAGCGAGCCTCAACACGGCGTCCTGTGAATGCAGTCCCGGTGGCACCGACAGCCGCCTGGAGGCCCTGAAGAAGTTCAAGGTAAAAAAACAACCCTGATGGAGAACCAATAACAATGCCAAACCCAGTAAAGAGACACTCAAGATCGAGACGGAACAGCAGAAGGGCCCACGACTTTATCAAAGCACCGGCCGGCGCGGTCTGCCCCCAGTGCAACGAGCCGAAGCTGCCTCACCGCGCCTGCCTGACCTGCGGCACTTACAAGGGCAAGGAAGTGGTAAACGTCGACAAGGGCGAATAACGTCCACCCCGGGGTGCTTTATGGCCAGGCTGGGTATTGTCTTTCCCGGGCAGGGCTCACAGTACGTGGGCATGGGCCGGGAGCTCTTCGAGCAGTTCCAACCCGTCAGGGCATGCTTCGAAGAGGCACAGACGGTGCTCGGCTCGGACATCTCACGGCTTTGCTTCGAGGGGCCCCGGGAGGCCTTGGACCTGACGAGGAACACCCAGGTGGCAACCCTCACACTGGAGATCGCCGCCTGGAGAGTTCTCGAGCAGGAACTTTCCGTGCGTCCATCAGCCATGGCGGGCCACAGCCTCGGCGAATACGGCGCGCTCTGCGCAGCCGGCGCCTTGAGCTTTTCCGACGCCCTGCGGATCGTCCAGACCAGGGCCGCCTACCAGCAGGAGGCCGTGTCCCCCGGCTTGGGGGCCAACGCGGCCATCCAGGGGCTGGGCCGCGACACCGTCGAAGCGATCTGCCGGGAAGTGACTGCCGAATCGGGGCTCGTGACCCCGTCGTGCTACAACGCCCAGGACCAGACCGTCGTTTCGGGCTGCAGGTTGCCGGTCGAAAAGGTCATGGCAAAGGCCTTGGAAAAAGGGGCGAAGCGAGCGGTGAAGCTTCCGCTGAGCGCGCCCTTTCACTGTGCGCTGCTGGAAGGGGCGGCCCGGCGACTTGACGGCGAGTTTGATAAACTGATCTTCCGGGACTGCACCATCCCCGTGATTCCGAACTGCGACCCGGGCACCCTCCACTCGGCCGCGACGACGAGGGCGCTGCTCGTAAGGCAGATCTACCAGCCTGTCCGCTGGCTCGAGACGATCGAGAAGATGACCGCAATGGGGGTCGACACGGTGATCGAGGTGGGCCCCAAGCGGGTCCTCTCAGTGCTCGCCCTGCGGATCAACAAGGGCCTGCGGGTCTTGAACGTGGAAAACCTCGAGTCCCTGCAGAGGACCGTCGAAGTCCTCTCGGGAAAGAGTTGACGAGAAAGCGTTGAGAAGATGAACCTCAAGGGCAAGGCCGCACTGGTTACGGGGGGCTCCAGAGGCATCGGCCGGGCCGTGAGCATTCGGCTTGCCGGTGAAGGGGCGTTCGTCTTCGTCAATTACGCCCGCAACGAGGAGGCCGCCCGGGAGACGCTTCGCCTCATCGGTGAGGCCGGGGGGGAAGGAAAGATCGTCCGCTTCGACGTGGCAGACACCAAGGCGGCAACGGAGGCGATCGCCGGCCTCATCCAGGAAAAAGGACGGATCGACATCCTGGTGAACAACGCCGGCGAGTCCCGCGACGGCCTGCTCGTCCGCATGAAAGAGCAGGAGTGGGACCGTGTCATCGGCACGAACCTGAAGGGGGCCTTCAACTGCTGCAGGGCCGTGTCCTACGCCATGATGAAACAGCGCGGGGGCCGCATCATCAACGTCTCGTCGGTCGTCGCCCTGTCGGGCAATGCCGGCCAGGCCAACTACAGCGCCTCGAAGGCGGGGATCATCGGACTGACGAAATCGCTGGCACGGGAACTGGCGCCGCGCGGCATCTGCGTGAACGCCGTGGCCCCCGGCCTGATTGCAACGGATATGACCTCCGCCATGACGGAGGAGCAGCGGGAGAAGGTTCTCGAAGAGATCCCCCTCTCCCGGCTGGGCACACCGGACGATGTGGCCGGTGTCGTGCTGTTCCTGGCCTCCGATGAGGCCGGATACATCACGGGACAGGTGATCGGGGTGAACGGCGGCCTTTACATGTGAGAGGCTGCGCAGCGGCACCTCTCGAAACAGGACTATCACGTGGATTCGGATCAGACATCTCAAGGAGGCATTGAATGTCCATCGAGGAAAAGGTAATCGAGCTTATCGTGGAACAGCTGGATGTGACCCGGGAAGAGTGTGTGCCCGAAGCATCTTTCATAGAGGACCTTGGCGCGGATTCGCTCGACCTCGTCGAGCTGATCATGGCGATGGAGGAGAATTTCGGTGTCGAAATCTCCGATGAGGAACTGCAGAAAATCCGGACCATCCAGGACGCCATCAACTTCATCAAGAAGAAAAAGGGCCTGGCCAGCTAGGCCGTCCCAGCGGGGTAGCCTTTGGAGAGGCGTGTGGTCATTACCGGCATGGGGACCGTGAATCCCGTCGGCAACAGCGTCGACGAGACCTGGGCGGCCCTGTGCGCCGGCCGCTCCGGCATCGGGCCCATCACGAAGTTCGATGCCGTCCGCCACGCCACGAAGATCGCCGGGGAGCTGAAGAACTTCAACCCGCTCGCCTACGTGGACAAGAAGGAACTGCGAAGGCTCGATGCGTTCATCGTCTATGCCCTGGCCTGTGCCGAGATGGCCATGAAGGACTCGGGACTCGCGATCGACGAAGGCAACGCCGAGCGCGTGGGGACGATCATCGGTTCGGGCATCGGGGGGGTCAATACCATCGAGAGGGAACACACGGTCCTCGAGCAGAGCGGCCCCAGGAGAGTTTCCCCTTTCACCATCCCGGCCGTCCTGCCCAACCTCGCCGCGGGACAGATCTCCATCCGATACGGGGCCAAGGGGCCCATCAGCTGCACCGTCACGGCCTGCGCCGCCGGCACGAGCGCCATCGGCGCCGCCTTCCGCTGCATCAAGGACGGTTACTCCGATGCCATGATCGCGGGCGGAATCGAGGCGGCCATCACCCCTTTCGCGGTGGCCGGTTTCAACGCCATGCGGGCGCTCTCCACCCGGAATGACGAGCCCGAGAGGGCCAGCCGGCCTTTCGACCGGGACCGCGACGGCTTCGTCATGGGCGAGGGCGGCGGCATCCTCATCCTGGAGGAGTTGACCCTGGCCCGCAAGCGCGGCGCCCGGATTTATGCCGAGCTCTGCGGCTACGGCTGCACGGCCGACGCCTATCACATGGCAGCCCCGCCCCCCGGGCACGAGGGGGCCGCAAGGAGTATGGAGATCGCCCTGAGGAGCTGCGGGATGGAGCCCTCCTGCGTCGACTACATCAACGCCCACGGAACGGCGACGCCTCTCAACGATATCTACGAGACTCAGGCCATCAAGCGGGTCTTCGGGGAACACAGCCGCAAGCTCGCCGTCTCCTCGACGAAATCCATGACGGGACACCTGCTGGGCGGTGCGGGCGGGCTCGAGGCCATCGTGGCCGTCAAGGCCATCTGTGAAGGGGTGGCCCCGCCGACGATCAACCTGGAGAACCCCGATGAGGGATGCGACCTGGATTACGTGGCGCACCGGGCGAAGGAAATGAACATCGAGGCCGCACTGTCGAACACGTTCGGGTTCGGCGGGGTGAACGCCGTGCTGGCCTTCAGGAAATTCAGGGATTGAGGGAGCGCCGTGAGGATCATCATCGGCTCTGACCACGCCGGGTTTGCCCTCAAGGAGGCCGTCAAAGGATTTCTATCCTCGGCGGGCTGCCGTGTCTTCGACGCGGGGACCCACCGCGACGCGTCCGTGGACTACCCCGATTACGGGGTTCTGGCAGCCGGGCGCGTCTCTTCGGGCGAGTTCGAAAAGGGAATCCTCGTCTGCGGCTCCGGTGTGGGGATGGCGATTGTGGCCAACAAGTTCCCCGGCGTCCGGGCGGCAGTATGTCTCGACGAGGAAACGGCGAGGCTCAGCCGCCAGCACAACGATTCGAACATTCTCGTGCTGGCTGGGCGCAAGACGCAGGCCGCCGCGGCCGAGCGGATCATCAAAACATGGCTGGAGACCCCTTTCGAGGCCGGACGCCATCAAAAGCGCCTCGACAAGATCCGGGAGCTGGAACGAAAACTCTGCAGGTAACGCAGGAGGGAAAGAAGACGATGTCCATGTTGAAGCAAATCGATCCCGAGGTGGCGGCCGCCATCCTGGAGGAAACGAAGCGGCAGGCCGGGAAGCTGGAACTCATCCCGTCGGAGAACTTCGTCGACGAGGCGGTCCTCGAGGCCCAGGGATGCATCATGACCAACAAGTACGCCGAGGGATACCCCGGTAAACGATACTACCACGGCTGCGAGTTCGTCGACGTCGTCGAGGCACTCGCCATCGAGCGGGCGAAGAAGCTCTTCGGGGCCGACCACGCGAACGTCCAGGCGCACTCGGGCAGCCAGGCCAACATGGCCGTCTACTTCGCCGTCCTTCAGCCGGGGGATACGATCCTGGGCATGAACCTCGCTCATGGCGGGCATCTCTCCCACGGCAGCCCCGCCAATTTCTCGGGGCGCTTCTACAAGGTCGTCTCCTACGGCGTGGACCCCAAGACCGAACGTATCGACTTCAACGAGGTGGAAGAGCAGGCGAAGAAACACAAGCCCAAGGTCATCGTCGTCGGGGCAAGCGCCTACCCCCGGGAGATCCCCTTTGAGCCTTTCCGGCAGATCGCCGATCAGGTGGGGGCCGTGGTGCTTGCCGACATCGCCCACGTGGCGGGGCTCGTGGCCGCAGGAATCCACCCCAACCCCGTTCCCCTCTGCGAGTTCGTGACCACGACGACCCACAAAACCCTGCGGGGCCCCCGCGGCGGAATGATCCTGTGCAAGAGCGACTTTGCCAAGGCACTCGACAGCCGCGTCTTCCCGGGAATGCAGGGCGGCCCGCTCATGCACATCATCGCCGCCAAGGCCGTGGCCCTCAAGGAGGCCCTGACGGAGGAGTTCAAGCAGTACCAGGTCCAGATCCAGAAAAACGCCCGCACCCTGGCGGAAACGCTTACGGCCGAAGGATTCCGGCTCGTCTCGGGCGGCACCGACAACCACCTCATGGTAATCGACGTGACCTCGATCGGGGTGACCGGCGCCGAGGGCGCAGACGCCCTGGACAGGGCGGGAATCACGACCAACAAGAACATGATCCCCTTCGACACGCGGGGGCCCATGGTGACGAGCGGCATCCGCGTCGGCACCCCGGCCATCACCTCCCGCGGGATGAAGGAGGCCGAGATGAAGCTCGTGGGCCGGTTCATCTCGACGGTCCTCAAGGACCTCAAGAACGAGAGCACGATCGGCAAGGTCCGCAAAGAGGTGAGCGAGCTTTGCGAGCGCTTCCCGCTTTATGCGGATCGTATCGCGAGGGGCTGAAAAAGCAGTGGCCAGTAACCGGTGACCAGTGACCAGTGAGAAGACGAAAATAGGGACGACGCCCAAGCAGGGGATCACCCGTCCCAGCTGGGACGAGTACTTCATGGACATCGTGAGCCTCGTTGCGCGCCGCTCGACGTGCCTGCGGCGTGGAGTGGGGGCCGTCCTCGTGAAGGAAAAGCGCCTTCTCACCACGGGCTACAACGGGGCGCCCAGCGGGCTCAGGCACTGCCTGGAGGTGGGCTGCCTGCGCGAGGAGATGAAGGTCTCCTCGGGCGAGCGCCACGAGCTTTGCCGGGGGCTTCACGCCGAGCAGAACGCGATCATCCAGGCCGCCGTTCACGGCGTGAGCATCCAGGGGGCAACGCTTTACTGCACGAACCACCCCTGCAGCATCTGTCTCAAGATGCTCATCAACGCGGGGATCAAGGAAATCGTCTACCGCGACGGCTACAGTGACGAGCTGGCCGCCCGCATGCTCGAAGAGTCGAGCATCCACGTGAGGAAGCTATGAAGTGCCCCTTTTGCTCCGACCCGGAGAACCGGGTGATCGACTCCCGGATCAGCAAGGAAGGCAACGCCATTCGAAGGCGGCGCGAGTGTGCCTCCTGCGCAAAGCGCTTCACGACCTACGAGTTCGTCGAGGAAGTGCTCCCCATGGTCGTCAAGAAGGACGGCCGGCGCGAGGCCTTCGACCGCTCCAAGATCCTCACGGGGGTCAAGAAGGCCTGCGAAAAGCGGCCCATCAGCATCGACGAGATCGAGGCCATCGTGGACCGCATCGAGAGGGCCTGCCAGGAATCGCAGCTGAAGGAAATCCCCTCGACCTTTGTCGGCGAGCGGGTCATGCAGGAGCTCCACGACCTCGACAAGGTGGCCTACGTGCGGTTTGCCTCGGTGTACAGGCAGTTCCGCGACGCCAACGAGTTCCTGGACGAGTTGAAAGATCTTTTGAAGTCGAAGTGATGGCTTAAGGCATATGGCTTAGGGCTTATGGCGAGGGCAGGGAACGGCCCGCATCTCAGGATCAACCCCCTGGCCCGTTGCGTGGAATCGGATTCTTTCAACGAAGAAAAGGAGGAAAAGGGCGAGGCAGTCAGACCGTTTGGCTTTTTGATTCTTCGGCATTTGCCCTAAGCCTTACGCCTTACGCCTTATGCCTGCTTTTGTCATGTTCACCGGCATCATCCAGGACATGGGCACGGTTCGCAAGCTTGCCCGGAAGGGCGAAGACGCCCGGCTCGAGGTGCAGACGACGCTCGCGCTCGACGATGTCCGGATCGGCGACAGCATCTCCGTGAGCGGGGCCTGCCTCACCGTGACGTCGCTGGGGAAAAAGAGCTTCACCTTCGACGTCTCCGCCGAGTCGCTCTCGAAAACCTTGCTCGGCAGGCTCAAGGCGGGCGATGCGGTCAACCTGGAAAAGGCCCTCCGGATGAGCGACTTTCTCGGCGGGCACCTGGTGCTGGGGCATGTGGACTGCGTGGGGCGGATCGCCGAGAAGACGGCGCGCGCAGGCTCGATCGTCTTCGGAATCACCCTGGAGGCGGGCCTTTCGAAATATGTGGTGGCCAAGGGGTCCATCGCCGTCGACGGGATCAGCCTCACGGTTAATTCGTGCGAAGGCGACCGGTTTTATGTTAACATCATCCCCCTGACGGCCGGGAAGACGACACTCGCCGGCAAAAAGGCGGGGGATTCCGTCAATATCGAAACGGACATCCTCGGCAAATACGTGGAGAAACTCCTGAACCCCGGCAAGGGCGTCGACATGGACTTCCTCCGGGAGCACGGGTTCAAGTAAATGGCGTATGGCATAGGGCTTATGGCTTATGGAAAGAATTTTTCCCTGCCTTGCGCCTTAAGCCCTAAGCCTTAAGCCTGCTTTGAAGGTGAAATCATGGCGATCAGCACAATACCGGAAGCAATCGAAGACATCAAGAACGGCAAGATGGTCATCCTCGTCGATGACGAGGACCGCGAAAACGAGGGCGATCTCTTCATGGCCTCGGAGTTCGTCACCCCCGAAGCCATCAATTTCATGGCCAGGTACGGCCGGGGCCTCATCTGCCTCACCCTCAGCGAGGAGCTGGCGCAGAAGCTCAACCTGCACCTCATGGTCAACGACAACCAGTCGCGCTTCAAGACGGCCTTCACCGTCTCTATCGAGGCGAGGCGCGGTGTCACGACGGGCATCTCGGCCCACGACCGGGCAACAACGATCCGCGCTGCCATCGCAGACAACGTGAAGCCCGATGACATCGTAAGCCCTGGGCACGTATTCCCCATCCTGGCCCGCAAGGGCGGTGTCCTGCAGCGCACGGGCCAGACGGAGGGCTCCGTGGATCTCGCGCGGCTGGCGGGGCTCAAGCCCAGCGGCGTCATCTGCGAGATCATGAAGGATGACGGCACCATGGCGAGGATGCCCGACCTGGAGATCTTCGCGAAAGAGCACGGGCTCAAGATCGTCACCATCGCCGATCTCATCAACTTCCGGATGAAGACGGAATCCTTCGTCCGCCGGGCGGCGACGGCGACACTTCCCACCGCCTTCGGCGGGGATTTCAAGTTTATCGTCTACGAAAACGACGTGGACGAGATGAAGCACGTGGCCCTGGTGAAAGGCGAGATCACGCCCGAAGATGCCGTGCTCGTCCGGGTGCACTCCGAGTGCATGACGGGCGACGTCTTCGGGTCCATGCGCTGCGACTGCGGCGACCAGCTCCACACGGCCATGGAAATCATCAACGAGGCCGGCAAGGGCGTCATCGTCTACATGCACCAGGAGGGCCGGGGAATAGGGCTTGTGAACAAGGTCAAGGCCTATGATCTCCAGGAGCACGGCCGCGACACCGTGGAGGCCAACATCGAACTGGGATTCAAGGAGGACCTGCGGGACTACGGCATCGGTGCCCAGATCCTGGTGGACCTCGGCGTGAAGAAGATCCGCATGCTCACGAACAACCCCAAAAAGGTTGTCGGTCTCGAGGGGTACGGGATGGCAATCGTCGAGCGGATCCCCATCGAGATCAAGCCCAATGAGGATAACCTGAGATACCTGCGGACGAAGAAGGAAAAGATGGGGCACATCCTTAAGGTATAGGGTTCAGGGGACAGGGTCCAGGGTACAGGGCAGAAACACAGACCGAGAGGGAATTATGAAGAACATTACGGAAGGGAAGATTGTTGCCCAGGGGATGAAGTTCGCCATCGTGGCGAGCCGGTTCAACGACTTCATCAGCAGCAAGCTCATCGAGGGGGCCATGGATGCGCTCATCCGGGCCGGCGCCCGGGAGCAGGACATCCGGCTGTTCAAATGTCCCGGGGCTTTCGAAATCCCCATGGTGGCCAAGAAGATCGCGAAATCGGGCAAGTTCGACGCCGTCATCTGCCTCGGAGCCGTGATCCGCGGGGCCACGCCTCATTTCGATTACGTCGCCTCCGAGGTCTCCAAGGGTGTGGCCCAGGTGGCCCTGGAGACGGAGATTCCCATCGTCTTTGGCGTGCTGACGACCGATTCGATCGAGCAGGCCATCGAGCGCGCCGGCACCAAGAGCGGCAACAAGGGGTGGGATGCCGCCCTGGCGGCCATCGAGATGGTGGATCTGTTCAGAAAAATGTAAAGGCAAGTTCCAGGCGGTCCCCGGAAGGGCACATGCCTGGCAGGAAATGACATGCGTCTCAGAAGGAAGGCAAGAGAGATTGCCTTACAGGTTCTTTATCAGCTCGATGTCCTGAGAATCGATCCCAGGGAAGCCCTCGATCTTTTCTGGGGTCACTTCAGCGCTCCCGCGGATGCCCGCGAGTTCGCCTCGGAACTCGTCGAGGGGACGTGGGACCACAGGGAGGAGATCGATCAGTTGATCAGCACCTGCTCGGAGAACTGGTCCCTTGAGCGCATGGCAAGAGTGGACCGGAACATCCTGCGGCTTGCCGTCTACGAGCTTCTCTACAGCCAGGGGATCCCCCCCAAGGTGGCTCTCAACGAAGCCATCGACCTCGGCAAAGAATTCGGTTCCGAAAATTCGGGTTCCTTCATTAACGGCATCCTGGATGCCCTGTACTCGAAGCTGCGGAAGGATCATGCAGATCAAGGTGACAACGGAGAGCCTGGACCGGCTTGCTCATGAATGCCTGGTGCTGGGCTTTTTTTCCGATGAGCGGCCCCCCAGGGGAAACGGCGGCTTCGTGGACTGGCGCCTCAACGGCCTCGTCTCGAGGCTGATTGCCGACGGAAGGATCAGCGGCGGTTTCTCGGAGAGGGTTCTCATCGAATCTCAACAGAGGATCCCGCCGCAGAAGATCGTCTTTTTCGGGCTGGGGAAGCGCCGGGAGCTCAGCTACGAGACCATCCGGGAGGCCGGCGCCCGCATGGCCGAAACGGCGGTGCGGATTCACTGCTACGATTTTGCCGTCGAGGTGCCAGGGGCGGGGCGCTCCCTTCTCGACGTGGCCGAAATGACGACCCACTTCACCACGGGAATGTTCGACTTCCTCTCGGGAAACCTCCAGCATCTCAGCACCGTGACCCCCTGCCTGCTCTCCGATGAATCCTTCTTCCAGAAAACCCTCCTGGGCATCCACAAGCTCCGCCTGAACGTCAAAGACAAGGTCCAGATCGACATCCGGATAAAGCGCGAAGAGCAAGAAGCCCTTCCCCTGTAGAGATTGTCTCAAGCCACAAGCAGTGAGCAGTGAGGAAATGAAAATCCCCCTTTCATCCCCCTTTATCAAAGGGGGAAAGAGGGGGATTTTTCTGTCAGCTGTCGGCTGCTGGCTGTCTGCTTACCCCTCGCCCCCTTGGCCGTCCAGAGATTGGCTGCAGGAAATCCAGGCGGCTCCTGTGTAAATAGCATTGAAAGAAACGTTGCGCTGTGTTACGGATTTGAGCAGTCCATCAACGGGAGAACATCATGGAGACGAGATACCGACCCATTCAGATCGAGCAGAAGTGGCAGAAGCTCTGGGATGACCGCAAGACGTTCAACGTCACCGAGGATGCGTCCAGGAAAAAGTACTATCTCCTGGAGATGTTCCCCTACCCCTCGGGCCGCATCCACATGGGGCACGTGCGCAATTACACCATCGGGGATGTCGTCGCCCGCTACAAGCACATGAGGGGCTTCAACGTCCTTCACCCCATGGGATGGGACTCCTTCGGCATGCCTGCCGAGAACGCCGCCATCGATCATGGCATCCACCCCGCCCAGTGGACCAACGAAAACATCGAGAGCATGAAGGTACAGCTCAGGCGCATGGGCTTCAGCTACGATTGGGACCGCGAGATCTCGACCTGCGAGCCCGCCTACTACAAGTGGGAGCAGCTCTTTTTCGTGTGGATGTACGAGAAGGGCCTCGTCTACAAAAGGGAGTCGGCCGTCAACTGGTGCCCGAAGTGCCAGACCGTGCTCGCCAACGAGCAGGTCGAGGCCGGGCAGTGCTGGCGCTGCGGCTCCGACGTGAAGGAGCAGCATCTCTCGCAGTGGTTCTTCCGGATCACCCAGTACGTGGAGGAGCTGCTGGAGTCCTGCGACAGGCTCACGGGCTGGCCCGAGCGGGTTATCACCATGCAGAAAAACTGGATCGGGAAGAGCTACGGTCTGGAGATCACCTTCCCCATGGCCGACGGCAGTGAGCCCATCCGGGTCTTCACGACCCGGCAGGACACGATCTACGGGGCCACCTTCATGCTCGTGGCCGCCGAGCACCCGCTCGTCATGCAACTCGCCAAGGGTAAGCCCATCGAAAAGGACGTCATGGAGTACGTCGAGAAGGTCAGGAAACAGGACAAGCTCATGCGGACCTCCGACTACTACGAGAAGGAGGGCGTTTTCCTCGATGCGTACTGCCTCAACCCGGTGACGGGCCGCAAGATGCCCATCTACGCGGCCAACTTCGTGCTCGCCGATTACGGGACGGGCTGCGTCATGGCGGTCCCCACCCACGACCAGCGTGACTTCGAGTTCGCAAAGAAGTACAAACTGCCACTGATCGTCGTCATCCAGGACCCGAAGAAGGCCCTCAACGTGGAAACCATGACGGAAGCCTATGTCGATGAGGGAATCCTGGTAAACTCGGGCCCCTTCGACGGGATGAAGAACACGGCTGCCATGGAGGCCATCGCGGCTCACTTCGAGTCCATCGGGAAAGGCAAGAAAACCATCCAGTATCGCCTGCGCGACTGGGGGATATCCCGCCAGCGCTACTGGGGCGCCCCGATCCCCATTGTCTACTGCGCCAAGTGCGGCACCATGCCGGTGGCGGAAACAGACCTGCCCGTCGTGCTGCCGACGGACGTGGAGTTCTCCGGCGAGGGCGGCTCGCCCCTGGCCCGGATCGACTCCTTCGTAAACACCACCTGCCCTGGCTGCAAAGGCCCCGCCAAACGCGAGACGGACACGATGGACACCTTTGTCGAGTCCTCGTGGTACTTCGACCGGTTCGCCTCGCCTCACTGCGATGTAAAGCCCGGCCTCGACCGGAAGGCCATGGATTACTGGCTTCCCGTGGATCAGTATATCGGCGGGATCGAGCACGCCATCCTGCACCTGCTCTACTCCCGGTTTTTCACCAAGGTGCTCCGGGACTTCGGGGTTTTGGGCATCGACGAGCCCTTCACGAATCTTCTGACCCAGGGCATGGTCTGCAAGGAAACCACGAAGTGCGACGAACACGGTTTTCTCTTCCCCTACGAGGTCGAAGAGGATCAATGCAAGAAGTGCGGAAAGCCCGTCGTGACCGGTAAAACCGAGAAGATGTCCAAGTCGCTCAAGAACGTCATCGACCCGGACTACCTCATCGAGAAGTACGGCTGCGACACGGCCCGCATGTTCTGTCTCTTCGCCGCACCTCCGGAGAAGGATCTGGAGTGGAGCGACCAGGGCGTAGAGGGGTCCTTCCGATTCCTGGGCAGGGTCTGGCGGCTCGTCATGGATTACCTGGAGGACATTCAGGGGGTCGCGCTCCCGACCGGGGCGGAGGAACTCGACGAAGATCTCAAAAAGCTGCGCCGCAAAACGCATCAGACGATCCGCAAGGTCACGACGGACATCGAGGACCGGTTTCACTTCAACACGGCCGTCAGCGCCATCATGGAGCTGGTCAATCTCGTCTACCAGGTGCCGCGGCCGCAGAAGAATGACGGGGCGGCGCTTGCCGTCATCAAGGAGGCCGTCGAGACCGTTGTCATCCTGCTGGCACCCATTGTGCCCCACATCACGGAAGAGCTCTGGGAGATGATGGGCCGCAAAAGCTCTCTGGCTGGCACGCCCTGGCCTTCCTATGATCCCGCATTGACCTCGGAGGAGGAGCTGACGATCGTCATCCAGGTCAACGGCAAGCTCCGCAGCCGCATCACCGTGAGCGTCGACGAGTCGGAGGAAAAGATCAAGGAGATGGCCCTGGCCGACGAGAAGACACAGAAGTTCCTCGAGGGGTTGAAGGTCGTCAAGGTCATCACGGTGCCGAAAAAGCTGGTGAATATTGTCGTAAAATAGGGACCAGGGTTCAGGGTCAAGGGTACAGGGCAAAGAATGAAAAAAGAAGCAGCGAGACAGGCACGGCAGGGCTTTCGGGCCCTGCTTCTTTTCTCACTGATCATCGCCGTGGCGGGTTGCGGGTATGGGTTCTCGGCCGGAGGGGAGTGGATAGACAGCCGCTTTCAGACCGTCCACGTGGGTAACATCGTAAACACGACAAGCGAACCCTTCATCGAGATTTATCTCCGGAACGCTTTTGAGGACCAGTTCCGGAAGAGCAGCCGATTCCGACTGAGCGGCAGCAAGGAGACGGCCGATCTGATCCTGCAAGGTACCATCAATGCCCTCACCGTTCCGCCCGTGGCCTTTGACCGGTATGACAAGGCGCAGGAAGGCAGGGCCGTCATGACGGTCAGTCTGCTCTTCGAGGAACGGGAAGCCAGGAAAAAAATCTGGGCCGTGTCAAACTTCTCCGGAAATGAAACCTACCGGATCGATCAGGCAAATACCAGCGCGACCTCGGCCAGCAAGACGGCGGCGCTGCAGAAGCTGTCCAATGACATGGCGGAAAAGGCATTCAGAAACTTGATGTCGGGATTCTAGGCAGTGGCTTGTGTCCAGTGGCTAGTGCCTAGTGCAAGATAAAAAACAGAAAAGGCAAAGAAACGCCCATGTGCGCGATGAAACGGCACATGGGCGTTTTTTTATGAATGACTAGGCCTTCTTGAGGGCGTTGACCTTTTTGGTCAGGCGGGAGACTTTGCGGGAGGCATTGTTTTTGTGATAGACGCCTTTGGATGCCGCCTTCTTGATGACCGTGATGGCGCTCTTGAGGGCCTTCTCGGAGCTCTCCCTGTCTAGTTCTTCAACGGCGGCAAGAACTTTCTTGATCTCGGTCTTCGTCTTCGACTTGACGGCCGTATTCCTGATCTTGTGCTTCTTGTTCTGCCGGTCCCTTTTTTCTGCCGATGGATGGGTAGCCAAAAGAGTTTCCTCCTTGTTTGGGCAATTCGAAAGGTGTTTTATTACATAAGTTTTCAGATTCTGTCAAGCTCAAAAAAGGGTCAAGGGTTCAGGGTACAGTGCTCAAGAAGATCAAAGAGGGGTATACCCTTTACCCTTTACCCTTTACCCTTTACCCTTTACCCTTTACCCTTTACCCTT
>CAZUBX010000044.1:0-25489 GCA_964619035.1 uncultured Syntrophaceae bacterium
ACATCATTGCCTGGCTTACTGAGGTTATCAAATCACGCTTTGGGCAACAGCCCGTAAAGATTTGACCCTATTTCTCCCCCCGCCTCCGCATGTGACCCCATCTGAGGGAGGTGAAGGGATTGCTTGATAAGCCACCCCCTTGTCCACTTACGGGGGTACCCCCACCGGTCAAATTCCCCCCTACTCGAGGGCGTATCGGTACGATTCCAAACCGCCGGCATTAATACATGATGTGCAAGGGATTTCAAATCCTCGGTTCCTTTATAATCATAGCTACCACGGTTTTCATCATATGCAACTTGTGCAACCAGTCATGGTAAATTAATTTGAATTTCAATTATTTGATTCCAGATAAAAATATTTCTTCTACATTTTACCTACACATAATCTATATTGCGTTACCACTCAGTATGTTTGAATGTAGTAAATGTATACTCAAGTATCCATGCATCGTGCGCTGGACACGAGTATGGTGAGTTGGATAGTTTTTTACTGAGAAGCGGCGCCCATCCCTGACATAGGAGAAGCGCTGCATAGATCATGTCTTATGCATTTCTTTGCCTGAAGGAGGGGGCGGGCAACATGAATGTGTAGTTCTTACCGGCACATTTCTTCCTATTCAGCCTGTCCATGCGTTTCGCGTTCTGATCCATTCATTTTCATGGCTCTACGGGTGAAGAGCATAAAAGTATATCAAAGAGTTTCCGTGACGTAAGCCTCGGAAGGATAAATATTTTTCCGGAGGCCTTTTATAAAAACGCGGCAGAAACGATACAATCATAATCTGAACTGAATACCAAAGGGGGGAAAGATGAAGAGAAATGATCAAAGAATTTTTCTGTTACGTAAGACTCAGGAGAGACTGAGATCTTTCCAGAGGCTTTTTTGTGAAAAGCGGCTGAAGCTAAATAAGTCCAACTTAATTGCGTAATAGAAAGGGGGGGAACATGAAAAAGATTAGTTTCTTAATCGTGATGCTTGCATTTTCGACATTTTTATTTTTCGTCAATGCATATGCACAGACTTGTCCTATTCAATGGGATGATGCATCGGTAATAGACCTTTATGATATAAATAGTCGTGCAGGTGCGGCTGTCCTCAATGAAAAAATTTATTATATTGGCGGACATAGGGGTTATGGCGGGTATTTAAACGAAGCGGAAGTCTATGATCCTCAGACCAATAGATGGTCATACATTCATTCTTTGTATACGAATCGAACATACCCGGCTACCGTAGCATATGGAGGTAAAATCTGGGCAATTAACGGAAAATCCTCGGGATATGGAGTCGAAGATTCCATTGAAATATATGATCCGGCAACGAACGATTGGATTACCAGTGACAAGCCCTTAGGGATAAGAACAGCTGATAGTAGAGTCGTCGTTTTAGACAACAAGATATTTTTGTCAGGCGGTGACAATTACGAGAATGGAATACTAAATATAATGTATATGTGGGATGGAACTAATTGGAAAGCTCAAAAGCCAATGCCGATAACCAGCTCCGGTCACTCTATGACAGTATATAATGGGGAGATTTACGTGATTGGCGGCATTACCAATAGTGGCTATCATTCTAACACACTGATATATAATCCCGATCTCAATGAATGGAGAAACGGACCATCATTAAATTATCCGAGAAGTTGTCATGTTTCAGTGACTATCGGTAGTCGGATATTTGTATTTGGTGGAATAATGTTTAAGAATGGATCTTATCAAAACACAAAATCGGTCGAGGTATTAGACTTGGCGGCATCCACGCCTACTTGGCAGATATCAGATTGTGAAGGGTCTACAATTATTGGGCAATGGGCGACAGCAGTTGTGTACAATGGTGCTATATACGCATTTGGCGGACTTGTTGATAATCAGCCGACAAAAACAGCAGTAAAAGGCATTGTCGGCTTGCCGCCCGTTGCCAATGCGGGAGAAAACCTCTCTATCCGTAGTGAAGAACAGAGCACTACAATCATTCTGGGCACGGCCTCCGACCCCAACGGGGATTCTCTCAGCTATCGCTGGGTAGAAGGGGCAAGCGCGCTTACATCCTGGGCTTATGTGGGTGCAAACGGAGAAGCGCATTTGTACTTGAGCCAGCTCGGCGGATTGAGTGTCGGTCAGCATACGTTGACGCTTGAGGTGTGGGATGGGCAGGACACAGTAAAAGACGACATGATCCTGACCATCGGCAATTCTGCTCCCCATGCAGCGCCCACCGGCGCGGGTGTCTACCCGCTCAATACGCAGGTCATCCTTGGCGGGCAGGTGTCTGATTTCGATGGGGACCTCCTGACCTACGAATGGCTCGAAGGAACTTCCGTTCTGTATACCGGCACGATTCAATCGGTCTACGGGGGGACACCTGTACCATTGACCAATCTTCCGATGATTAATTTCAGCCTGGGTGTCCATAATCTCGCCCTTCGTCTCAGTGATGGTATTAATACGGTGACCTCTGCGCCGCTCAGGATCGAGATCATTGACAATCAGGCCCCGACAGTCTCGCCTTACACGAGCACAACGATCCTGTGGCCGCCAAACCACAAGATGGTCAACGTGACTATACTTGCCAACGCAACCGATAACAGCGGGGGTCCGGTCTATTTAACGGCGTCTGTTTCCAGTAACGAGCCCCAAGATGGTTTGGGTGATGGTGATGCATACCCCGACTGGACAACACCTGTAGTTAATCAAGCAACCGGCGCAATCTCCCTGCAGCTCCGTGCCGAGCGTTCTGGCAGCGGAAACGGTCGTGTCTATACTGTTGTCATAACCGGGACCGATCAATCTGGCAATTCATCGTCAGCTGATGTCAAGATCATTGTTCCGCACGACAAGAAGAAGTAGTAAGGAACGGCGACACAAATTTGTTTAGCTGAACAGAGAGCAGGGCCAGAAATGGCCCTGCCTTTGTGTAATTCCGCTAAATTTGCCGTCCATCTTGCTTTGATTGGGTGAATTTATAGGTGTAGAAGGCGGGGAAAGCATCTGGCGTGATTTGAGATTGGTGTAACTGAGGTGTAACTGTCAGAACCGAAAATAACCAAACGTAATCCAACAAAACCTAAAATGGCTTCGCAAGTGCATGAAATATAAGTGCTTAATAATGATGGGGAATCGCCTGTTTTAAATTATCGACTACGAATCCAAAGGTCCTAGGTTCGAGCCCTAGAGGGCGCGCCAGTAAAATAAAGGGGTTAGCTTATTTTATGCTAACCCCTTTTGTGTATATTTTACGGCACCTTAAGACCTCAGGCTTACCCATGGATAGTGGCCATTGTCCTTGCCAGCCGTCCTGATATCTGCCCGTGGTGAAGCTTTTTTACATTTCCAAACCATTCTGTGATTCCCCGCTATATTGGGTTTTTCCCCATACGATATCTATATTTTCCCAATATAAAAAAATGTTGCATATTCAAGATATCCATATTACAAATGCAACAGATGCAACCATATAGGACTTTACCCCCTATCTTTATTCCTGGTTATTCCTTAGCATCTTCACTTTCCCTTCTCGCATCGTGGTCCGTCAAGTTTGGAAACCATAAACGGCTTTCACAACTTTGCGGAGGCGCCATGTATCTCAAATTCCTTTCATCCGGATTTCAACAATAAGCAGCTGACTGATCTGAAGACGAGACACGTAATTTTTTCAGATCGTTAGTGATGGGACTGTCCAATTTTCAGGACTGCCCTTGGGGGCGGCCAATTCTCAGGAAGGGTGGTTGCCATGAGTTACTATGAGGCAGCAAGAAAAGTCCGGATGCAGGCAGCAGAAAAAATCCCAATGCCGAAAGAGAAACTTTACGAAGCCCCTTGGGTCCCCGGGGAAAGCGCGCCGGCAGGAAATACGGCGGTTACTCTCAGCTACTACGAGGTGGCAAGAAAAGCCAAAGAACAAAAAGAGATTCTTTATGACTCCCCCTGGGTGTCCTGGGAGAGGGTACCCGCCGGCAACGCAAAGGCCTGGATTCAGCAACTCAGGTTCTTCGACCGGTGGCTGTTCCTGGTCACTGACGAGTTCGGTCGGAATTACATGGAATGTTCCAACGACGAACACTGCTACATGCTGATTGAAAATGCCTTCCCCCAGACGATGGTCGTCGGGTACCGGAACCAGGGGGCCATAGAGATTCCCCAGGCCGCCGTAAAGACCTCCATTTAACGAATCCTGAACGATGAACAGGGGCACAGCATAAATATTCGCGCTCCATCGTCAGAAGCAAGATCTCAAGGTCCAAGGTTTGTGCCCTAGAGGGCGCGCCAGTAAAACAGAAGGGGTTGCGGCACACGGCTGCAACCCCTTTTTTCGTTTTAGCGTAGAGGTGGCTTATTTTTCTTTGCTCTTGATCAGTCAAAAAGCGAGACCTCACTCATTGACGTCATTATGTCTTGACATTATAACATCATGGTGCTACACGGGGTACGGAGGTGATGTGATGAGTCAACCGGCAAAGCGTTCCACGATCTATCTAGACCCCGAACTTCACAGGGCATTGCGCATCAAGGCGCTCGATACCGGGCGTTCCATGACCGATCTCGTCAACGCGGCCGTTCGCATGGCATTTCGCGAAGACCAGGAGGATCTTTCGGCGTTTGACGAGCGCGTCAAAGAACCGGAGATCACCTACGAAGCGCTTTTGAAGGATCTGAAGGCGCATGGGAAAATATAATCTTGCCTTTAAAAAATCCGTGGCCAAAGATCTTAGGGCTCTCCCCACAAAAGACGTCCATCGCATCCTGAAATGCTTTGAGCAGCTGGCGGAAAACCCCCGCCCCCCTGGATGCGAAAAACTGTCCGGCCTGGAACGTTATCGGCTGCGCCAGGGCATTTATCGCATTGTCTACGAAATTCAGGATGACATGCTGAAGGTCGTCGTAGTGAAGATCGCACACAGGCGGGATGTATACAGGATCAATCGGTGAGAGAATGATTGGGGCCACCTATCTCCCGGCCTGCCCTTCGACATCAAGCGGATGGTATACGGGAGAAAATTAAGGGACGCTCCTGAGTTTTGCAGTCTCGCACAAATCATGCGGACTCGGGTCTTGCTTCTTGACTTGACGCAGAATAGCGGTGCGAGCCCTAGAGGGCACGCCATACAAATCAAGGGGTTGCAGTTCTTTCTGCAACCTCTTTTCGATTCCCTGAAATTTTTCCGACGCGGTTTCCAGACTTCCGCCCACCAGGTGTGACGCACTGTCAGGATGCGCGCCCGCAACGGGTCAATGATGGTTCCTCAGTCTGCGCCGGACGCTGTCGAACAGGATGAATGGAAAGAAGACAAACATCACGACGGCATAAACCCAGATAACCGGCAGGGCCAATATGATGCCTGCTATCTTCAGCCAGTCCACGTGCCGCCATACCCCGACTGCAAAGAGCAGCACCCCGACCAGGCCCGGCAGCCAGCATCGCTCCATGATGTGCGAAATCGCAAACGGCGCAAGCAGGATGTTCCTGGTCTTTTCATTTATAAGCATACGGCTGCCGATTCACGTTGACGTTCGGATCCCTGATTATTAGTATTCAGAGCAAAAGCCATGCCCTGCACCATACCATTCTTGTGAGAACTTGGGGATCAACGGGGTCTTGTATGCAGATATTGGGTCTGGTTCCGAGGGCGCGCCAGTAAACAGAAGGGTTAGAGATCTCGTCTCAAACCCTTTCTTATTGCTATCCTTGCATAAAAAGGCAGTCTAACTCTCAGGGTCGTACAAGCGACGGGGGCAGATCGCCGCCGCTCAGCGCTTGCGCACCACCAGGCTGCCGACGGAATATCCGGCGCCAAAGGAACAGATCACGCCGATATCCCCCTTTTTCAAATCCTTGTTATAGAGATTAAACGCGATAATGGACCCCGCCGATGCCGTATTTGCATACCGGTCGAGAATGGTCGGCGCGATGTCTTCCGTCGCTTCTTCACCGAGGAGTTGTTTCATCACCATCTTGTTCATGTTGATATTGGCCTGGTGAATCCAGAAACGGTTTACATCCCGGGGCGTCAAACCGAGACTTGCCAGGTGGTCACTGATATGCTGGGCGGCAACGGGACTCACTTCTTCAAACACCTTGCGCCCGGACTGATGAAACAGCTTGTCCCATCCAAAGGGATCCGCATCATTCGCATAGGCCATATGCCCGAAGTTTGAGCGGATGTTGATGGAATACCTGGTCAGCGCCTTTGTGCTCAGGATTTCATAGCTGTTTGCGCTAGTGCAGGTTTGGGCCCGCTCCATGATGACGGCCGTACTGACGTCGCCAAAAATGAAATGGCTGTCCCTGTCACGAAAATTCACCTGGGGAGTGACCAGCTCCGGGTTGATGGCCAGAACACATTTTGCCGAACCGGCTACCAGGCTGTCATGGGCCCGGTGCAGGCCGAATGTAGCCGCCGAGCAGGCCAGCAGCATGTCAAATCCAAACCCTTCAATGCCGAGCTCATTCTGCACCTCGATGGCAATGGCAGGATAGGCCCGCTGTGTATAGGCGCAGGCAACAATGACGGCATCAATGTCGGAAGCGGTTTTCCCGGCGGCAGCCATGGCTTCACGCGCTGCATATACCGCGATTTCGGCCTGGTTGCTCAGCTCCTCCTCTTTTCTCTCGGGAAATTTCGGCCGCATCCT
Source organism: uncultured Syntrophaceae bacterium (assembly GCA_964619035.1). GTDB lineage: Bacteria > Desulfobacterota > Syntrophia > Syntrophales > UBA2192 > UBA2192. The sequence goes on from CAZUBX010000044.1 coordinate 6,636, forward strand.
GTCGATATCCAGAATGCCTTCCCGGGTATAGACATAACGGGATTTTATGCCGGAGGCCTTTTCGATGAATCGCTCGCTGGACGTGGGTTTCTCTTCGATTCTGCCCGCTGCGATCTCAGTCGCATGCTCCGCATTGAACTTCTCCACGTAGGCGTTATAGCTCGCCACGAGCTCTGCATTCGTGATCACGTTCGGTGGGGTCCAGAGCCCCGAGCCGCTGATGACGATCCCATGAGATGGATGGTTTGTTGCCATGTTCAGCCTTCTTTGAATGTAATTGGAGTGCTTCCTATCACGGTCATGGCCTGAAAGCGACTGAAAAATGGACGGCAAGGCAGATGAATATTTATCTGTTGCTGAGTTGAGGATATTGTCGGCTTTTTCGGTTACGACACAAAATCGAGCGGTTATCCGATCGACAGCTAATCCCATACATGAATTTGGGGTCAAATTATGACCGGTTGGCTTGATGTCTTCGTGATTTCCAAGGGATCTGGATTCACTTTTTGTTTCTTGCCCGGACCATGGATAATCAGGGATAATCGGGGGGCGTCCCCAATTTCCAGAATAGTGGTTCGAGCCCTGGATGGCGCACCATAAAAATCAAAGGGGTTATCCGAAAATGGATAACCCCTTTTTCTCTTTTTGGCTAAGAGGTGGCTAACGTGGGCGGCTCTCTTGCACCTGCACCTATACGCTCCGCCAATTCTAGTGAGGTTGTAGCTTTCCGGTTGAAAAAGACAAAAGGCGAAGCAGCTCGGGGTCGGTCTTTTTTGAGACGCTCTCAGTGCAGCACGAGGGGGAAGTCCATGCCCGAGCCCCAGCTCACGGGGTACTGGGCCGCTCCCCGATGCTTTTCCGTGAGCTCCGGGAGCTTCTCCTTCACGTAGTGGATGAGCCCCTCCACCGTCACCTTCTTCCCGCCCCCCGTGCCCTTGAGCCCCTCGAGAAGCGTGTAGGTGAATACGCCGTGGCCCAGCGCCTTGATCTCGGCGGCGTACTGCTGGTCCGTCGAGGCCGAGACGATATAGGTGCCCGTGGAGCGGGCAAGCTGAACGAGGGCCTTGCGCGCCTCGGTGCTTCGCATGGCGAGGATGAGCTTGCCCGACTTGCAGGCGTCGATCATCACGAAGACCTTCTGGGCCCTGCACTGCTTGATGGCCTCGCTGATCGCCCCATTGGAGATGCCACCCTTTTTGAGATCCTGCTCGATCTCCGGGGAGACCACGTCGTGGGGGATGAAATACCACTCCTCGCTGACCGTGTCCCCGTGCCCGGCCAGATAGATCAGGAGCGTATCCTGAGGCTGCGCCTTCCTGCCCACCTCAGTGAAGAGGTTTTTGATATTCTGCCCCGTCGCCTGCTCGCTGAGCACCGAATAGACATGGACATTCTTGAACAGCTTCTTCACATCGGCGGACTGGAAGAAGCCCAGGATCCCCTTCGCGTCGGTCTCGGCATAGGTCAGGTTGAGCGCCGCGTTTCGGTAGCGGTTGATCCCGATCACGACGAGGTGCAGATCGGATTCTTTTTCCGCCCCGCGCAGCGTCACGGTGATCTCCATGGGATTGCTCTCGATGCGGTCCCGGCTCAGCGCAACGGCCTTGAACTTGTTTGTCCCCTCGATGAGCTTCACCCGGTAGAGATGCTCCTGGGTGCTTCCTTCCTTCTTTACCTTCGTGCCGGCGTCGCGCGGAAGGATCTTGCCGTTCTGGTAGAGCAGCATTTCGGCGATCCCTCCGCCCATGTCCTCGGCGACGATCTTCACCTCCTGCACGTCGCTGTCGAACTGCTTGCCCGGCAGCGGCGACAGGATGGCCACCTCCGGCGGGGGTTTGATCCCGGCCTCGAGATCGGGGGCTGCCTTTTCGCCCAGGTCTTTGACGACAGCCGTGTCGATCTCGACCCTCTTGATGACCCGGGCCATGACCTCGGGGCGGTAGAACCGCTCGAAGAAACGCGAGACGGGATAGAAGCTGGCCTCCCTGTCGAGCCCGTTGTTGACGTGCCAGCCGATGAGATCATCGCCCCCCTCGCTCGCGTCGTAGTAGCCCGAGGGCGTCCAGAGGACCCAGCGCTTGCGGTCGCTGTGAGGGTAGAAGGCCGCAAGCTCCCTGCCGTCCTTCATCCGGTACCAGCGGATGGTGCCGTCGCTCACCCCCACGACGGCCACCCGGCCGTCTGCAGAGATGTTGACCGCCTGGGGTGCCCCCGGGATCACGCGATGCCAGATTTTCTTGCCGTTTTTGTCAAATCGATACAGGTACCACCAAGTCCCGAGAAGGAAGCTCCGATGATCGGGGCTGATGGCATAGGAAGAGGTAACCTGATTTTCCATCAGGGTAAGGGGTTTGCCATTCAATTTTGGGACTGCCCTGTCTTGTAGATCCGTCAGCCGAATTTCCTCAGATCGGGTGATCGGGGCAGACAACCCGAATGACAAAATCGGATTCGATTCAAGCTGCTTCGTTTCGACGGAAAATCTCTCCGTTGCTCCTCCCCGATTCTCATAGCTGTACATGACGACGGTGGCATCGGGAGAGATCAGAAATGTCTTCGGGCTGTAATGATCGAGGTCAGGTATGTGGGCGTACACTGCTTTCCCGCTTTTATCCAGAATGTTCATGTCCCCATTAATCGCGCTGTAAGCGATGCCGCCGTCCTGCAGTGCCAGAATGGAGCGGATCATGCTCCTTGTCTTCACGGGGACATATCGATAGGACTTGAAATCGCCGGTATCCCACCGGACAATCACATTGCTCTTCTCCGGATAATAATTTCCCGCCGTATAGAGAAACCTGCCGTCTGGCGACCATGACACGGCCGGCATATTATTCCCCTTCGCTTTCGGGACATCGGGAGAAACAAGACGGGAGAGATCAGTTGCAGAGAATATTCCGATCCTCGCAACATCGTTATATCCCAAGGCGATACGCGATCCGTCCGGCGAAAATCTTGCAAATGCGGGTTTGTCTTCGGGCGGCAGATGCTGCTCTGCTACGAGACCGAAATCCTCGTTGTAAAGCTTGAGAGATCCATCCAGGGATGATGCCACAAGCCAGCCCTTGGTATTGAAATCGAGTCCCATAATGTTCAATTGATAACCACGATCTTCCTGGATGAGAGAACAATTTAGCGTGGAGTCCTTGCGGTCAAAAGAGTAAACGCGAAGACCGCCAGTACCCCAGAGACCTGCGGCGAGTCGGCGACCATCCTTCGAGAATCTCAGACTCATGACGGTAATGGGCAGGCCGGATATCCTCTTGATGAGCTGGCCGCTTTCACGATCGAAGAAGTATATGTTGTAGGACTTATCGGCACTCCGGGAATTGCCTCCGCAGGCTATGGTGTTTCCGTCCGGCGAGATAGCCACGGTATGGATGATGCCCTCGGCGCCCTGTCCTATGGGTGGCCGCAGGATTTTCAACAGCTTGCCGGTAGAGAGGTCCCAAATGCGGGCCGTCTTGTCGCTGGAACCCGTCACAAGAATCCGATTCCGCGCATCGCTCACCATATCCCTGATCATGGACGAGTGGATTCCCATCTCAAGGGTCAGGATCTGCTCCGCCGGCTGCGGCCAAGCCAGGGACGAAAAACTGAAGAGGATGGCGGCAACAAACAGAATCAGCGCAGAGGTTTTAAACGTCTTGCTCATGACCTTGCACCTCCGAGGATGCAGAGCCCGTCAACGAGGCGGGAACCCGGTTGACGGCTATCAACTGATGTGAAATCAGGACACGCTGCTTCACAAAGCACCCATGGAAGAGAGTTCGTGTGTGATCAATGCCAGGTAATCATATCATAATCAAAGATAGAGTACCGGCTGCTTTAGCGATTAGCGTTTGTAATCTTGTACTCATCCGCATCCTGGAATAAAAATCCGAGTATCGATGAACAACAGCCAGACTTGTATCTTGATCTTCTCCTGCTCCCAGGTTCGAGCCCTGGATGGCGCGCCATAAAAAAAGGAGGCAGTTGCTGTGCGGCTGACCCCTTGTTTGTTTTGGCTTAGAGGCGGCTAACGCTTAATTCTTTTATTTCATTTCCTTTTTTCTAAATATCGAGTCCCTGTATTCTGGGCGCAATGTTCCAAACCCTTCTCGCAAAACTCTTATCTGTCTTGGATCGTTCGTTTGTACCAATTTATTGGTCCCGGTTTTCATGGTTACTATAATTCGATAGTTTCCATCTTCGCCCTGCTCGATTGGGCATTTTTGTCTGACAAAGCCGGGATCATATGATGCCACTGTATGCTGACCTCCCATTGAACTCGAACCGGACCACGCATAAACTACGACCGCTTCGTTTCCTTTGATTTGCTCCACGATAAAGATTGCGGACATGATCCAACTACCTTCCCAGACGCCGGAAAAAAGCGCCAGTTTCGGCGGCACCACGTTGCTGTCCGGCTCGATGATTTTCAAGTTATCAGGAACCGGGCAATTGTTGATGTACTCCCCCGCCTCGGCGAGAGAGATGGACATAGAGGCGAATACCAGCAAAAAACAGGATAAAATGATTTTTTTCATTCTGGCTTCCTTCTTAAGGCTTTGTGAAGGGGGTAGAGTATCAATCTGAAATTGTCATGCCCGGCATACGGACGTTTCAAAACTTAAGGTAACACAAGGCCTCTTGTTTCTCAAAACACTCATTGCGGAAAATAATTCCATCAATGCCAACAATGGCACTTCGAGAATGGAGATATATAATGAAGAATCCCCTGGGCATATTGCTCTCCAGGGCGCGCCATAAAAAAAGGGGGCAGTTGCTGTGCGGCTGACCCCTTGTTTGTTTTGGCTTAGAGGTGGCTAACGCTTAATTCTTTTACTTCATTTCCTTTTTCCTAAATATCGAGTCCCTGTATTCTGGGCGCATTCCTGCAAATCCTTCTCGCACAACTTTTATTTGTCTTGGATCGTTCGTTTGAATCAATTTATTGGTCCCGCTTTTGAGGGTAAATATAATTTGATAGTTTCCATCCTCGCCCTTCTCGATGGGGCATGTTAGCCTGATAAAGCCGGGTGCAGTTGATGCCGCTGCCGATGATCTTCCCGTTGAACCCGAACCGGACCAAGCATGAACTACGACTGCTTCGTTTCCTTTGATTTTCTCTACGATAAAGACAGCGGACATCGTCCAGACGCCTTCCCAGACGCCGGAAAGAAGCGCCAGTTTCGGGGGCACTACATTTCCATCCGGCTCGATGATTTTTAAGTTATCGGGAACCGGGCAATTGTTGATGTACTCCCCCGCCTCGGCGACAGAGATGAACATCGAGACGAATACCAATAAAAAACAGGATAAAATGATTTTTTTCATTCTGGCTTCCTCTTTAAGGATTTGTGAAGGGTTTAGAGTATCAATAGGGTTCCCTAGAACACGAAGCGAAGCTCTCCGAGAACCCCGTTCGAGATATAATCCCCCCGGTATTCTCCGATGTACTTGATCGACGTCGAAAAGCCGCTCTTGTGAACGAAGGTGATGCCGGCCCCACCTACGGCCCCGTTTCTCTGCGCTTGCGGGCCTGCGACGGTGAAGGGCGCACCGGGCGAGCCGACGAAGGAGCTCGTCACCATGCGATCGTCAATATCGAAGTCATACAGCCAGGCGACGCTCACTTCCGGTACGAGCTTCCCGTAATCGAAGCTGAAGCTGCGGGTCACCCGGAGCCCCAGCTCCGAAACCAGGGACTGGGTTGTCCGGCTGTCCACGTTCAGGCTCAGCCCCCCGGCTCCCGACTCGGTGAACCCCTCTTCGTTGAGCAAGACGTACTGGGCGGAGGCAAAGGGTTCGAGGGCCCAGTCCTGCACGTGGAAAGTGTACCCTGCCCGGAGATAGCCCGAGAAGAGATCCCCGTCATGGCTGCTGCTGACCCAGGCGGGCGACCCGCCGGCCGAAACCAGGCGGTTGTTGTCGTAGCGGTTGCGCCCAAACGAAAGGACGGTATCGAGGGAGAGGTCTTTGTAGGAATAGCTTCCGTAGATGGACCCGTAATAGCTCTCGATGTCCCCGCTTCCCTGCCCGTCGTCCAGATCGATATCGGATTTCGCATACCCCGCGCTGACGCCTGCCAGGAACCCATTGGCCAGCAAGCGATCGAACCCGACGGTCACGCCGCTCATGGAGTAATCGTAGCCTGAATACCCGCTGTCCTGCTGCTGGGTGCCCCACTGGCCGAACGCGTTGACCCAGAGGCCGTTTTTCCCCTGGACCTGCGAGACCCGGTCGAAGTTGTAGAACAGGTCCATGTCCGAGCCCACGTAGGCAAGCAGGATCGGCTGCTCCTGCACCTGCTGGCCGGCCATGGACCGGACATTCTGCATCCGGTACTGCAGGGATTTCGTGTACCGATGCGCCGTCGAGACCGAGCTCTGGGAGAAGTTCCCGTAGGAGTCCGCGCTGATCGTCGAAACCGCGGCACGGTATCGCGACGGGGAAAGGTCCTGAAGCAGGCCCAGGCGCGATGTCAGCTCCTCGCTCGCACCGCCCGAGGCGACGATCCGGTCCAGCGCGGCCGACACGGCGTTTTGTGCCGGGTTGCCGGCCTGCGACGTAAACGGCTTGACGGCCGTCTCGACCTGGACGGCCGTCGGAAGCTGGTTCATGCGGAAGCTCACGAAGCAATTGGACGCTGGAAGAGAGACGCTGCTGAAGGCATTCGTGAGGGTGCCGGCTTCGACGACCGAATACGTCCTGCCGGGGACGAAAAGACCGGTCCCCTTGACGACGGTCAGGTTGCCGTCAAGCTGCGCCGTGCCGTTCACCCGGAACAGGCCGGCGCTTCCGTCGCCGTTGATGCGGCTCTGTAAGACGCCGGTGTTCGAGAACGCGTAGTTGCTGTTGACCTGCAGCACGCCCTGCCGGACATCGATCCGCTGCATCGTCGGAAGGGCCGCGACGGTGAACGTGCCGGAGCCCTGCTTGGTGGCCTGCTCGAATGCAGCGGGCGCAAACCCGATGCCCCCGGCCCCGTCGAACACCAGGGTATCCGTCCCGGCCCCGCCGGTCACGAGACCCGTCACCTGCGGGGTGCCCGTAAGCACCAGCGAGTCGTCCCCGTCGCCCAGGTCGATGGCACCGACGGTCACCGACGACGCCCCGAGTTTCACCCGGTCGTTGCCTGCGCCCGTGTAGATGGCCGTCCCCGGGGTGACAACGCCTCCGCGGATCTCATTGGCGACGATGGCGCCCTCGTTGACGATGACGTCGGCTCCGCCGCCCGTTCGGATCCCCACGGCCTGCGCCTCATTGATCGGGATGGCTGCCAGGGCCCCCGATTCGGCGGTCACATCGAGCCTCCCCTGGATTTCCACGCGGTTGCTGCCTTCGCCTGCATCGATCCCGGTTGCGCTGGACTTGGCACTCAAGTAAATAAAGCCCGTGGGGGATGACGTGGCACGGACCGTCAGCCGGCCGTCGCTTCCGACCGTGACGCGGTCGTCGCCTGCGCCCGACAGGACGCCCACCGCGACAGCATTCCCCGACGAAGAAAGGGAAACGGGGGCATGCAAAGCGGAGACCTGGAGCCGTCCCAGGATGTCCAGCCGGTTGTTCCCCGCGCCGGCATCGATCCCCGTGGCGTACGTCATGCCGCCTCCACCGAACAGCACGGCGGCCGTCGACAGGGCGTCGACGGTCACGCTTCCCGTGCTCCCGATCGCGATGCGGTCATCGCCCGCTCCCGCCTGGATGCCCAGGGCGCTGACATTTCCCGCAGAGATGAGGGCAACCCCGTTGCCCTGGCCGGCGGTCACGGCGACCGAGCCCAGGATGTCCAGATGGTTGCTGCCTGCCCCGGCGTCGATCCCGACGGCGTTCAGGCCCGCCATTGCCGTGGCGGCCTGCCCCAGGGCATTGACCTGCAGCGAGCCCTGCTCGCCGATGACGATCCGGTCGTCGCCCGTCCCGGTCTTGATCCCCCAGGCCGAGGCGCTGCCCGAAGGGGTTCGCCTCTCCACGTCGTTGTCTTCCGTCTCGGCAACGGCATCCGGCTTCGCCGTGGCCGTCACGATAATCGACCCGTTGTTGACGATGAGATTGCCGCCGTTCCCGGTCAGGATGCCCCAGGCCTTGGAGGTCGCCGTGGCGGTGGCCTTGGCATCCTCGTCGGCCAGATCCCCCGAGTCTTCCTCGGCCCAGGAGTGGCCGTAGGCCGTCGCTTCCGCCTTGACGGTCAGCTGCCCGGCATTCACGATCACGTTGTTCCCGGCGCCGACGTCGATTCCGACGGCCGCGGCTTCCGCGACGGCCTCGGCGCTGGCGATGGGTTTCCCCCACCCGGCTGTCGCCGATGAGCTCGCCTCGGAGTAGGTCTTGGCGAGGACGTCGATGGTGCCGCGGTTCTCGATCCGGTTGTCCCCCGTCCCGCCGCTGATGCCTATGGCCGAGGCGAGCGTGTCGGAGCCGGAGGCCCCCTGCGTCTTGCCCAGCGTGGCATCCGTCGAATTGCCCCCCAGTGCCCAGGAGGACGCCTTGACGGAAAGCAGGGCCTTCTCGTCGTTGAGGATCCGGTCGTTGCCGTCTCCGCCCGAAATGCCCGTGGAGTAGGCTTTCGCGCCGGCGCCGGCCGACGACAGGCTCAGCAGGCTGAGGAACGCGCCCGAGAGGCCCGTGGCGTCGCCCTTGGCCATCCAGTGGTCGCTCCCCACGGTGATCGATCCCTGGTTGACGATCCGGTCGTCTCCGCCGCCTCCGAGGATGCCGTTCGCCGTGGCCTTCGCCCCGAAGTTGGAAAAGGACAGCTCGAAGAAGGCCAGGGACGCCGTGACCCCCGATCCCTTGGCCATCGGAGTCGTGTCGTTCAGGATGGGGGCCACCGTCAGGGTGCCCCGGTTGACCACCGTGTCGTTTCCGGCGCCGGCGGAGATCCCGTCGGCCGTCGCCTGGGCTGCCGCGTCCCCGAAGGACAGCCCGGCCAGGCTGAGGCTGCCGTTCTCTGCCCTGGCGCTCGAGGTCGCACTCACCGTGACCGACCCCTCGTTGACGATCGTGTCGTCGCCCGAGCCGGTCCCGATGCCGACGGAACGGGCCTGCGCCGTGCTGCCCGCGAGGGCGCCCGTGATGCCAATCGTGGCCGAGAGGCCGCCGGACGCCGCCGTCGCGCTCGAGGTGACGGTCAGGCTCCCTGTGGAGCGGTTCACGATCCGGTTCTCCCCGTCCGCCCCGTCGATGCCCACGGCCGTGGACACGGCGTTGCTCCTGGCATCGGCGATGCCGGCGCCCGTCATCTCATAGGTCTTGCTGATCGACGTGAGCGTCGATGTCGCGCCGGCGGTGATCGCGCCGTCGTTGCGGATGGTGTCCGCGTCCTTGCCGCCGGCGATGCCCAGCGCCGTGGCATTCGCGTCGATCCCCGCCTTGGCGACGCCCGCGCCGACCAGATCGATCTTGTAGCTGCTCGCGTTGCCCGTCGCCGTCGCCTGGGCGTTGATGGTCCCCGCGGAGAGGTTCACGAGCGTGTTCTCCCCGTCGCCGCCGGTGATGCCCGTCGCCGTGGCCGTGGCGAGGGCCTTCGCGTTCGAGGTGCCCCCGCCGATGAGCTGGATGGCCTTCCCGGAGGCATTCGACGTCGCCGTCGCCGTGAGCGTCATCGCCCCCTCGTTGCGGATGGTGTCGGCGTCCTTCCCGCCCGCCAGTCCCGTGGCGAGCGCGGTGGCCGTCGATCCGGCATTCGCCGCGACGCCCCCCACGATATTGATGCTCACCGAGCCCATCTGGGCCGTGGAGGTTGCCGTGCCCGTGATGCTGCTGCCGGCCTTGGTGACGATCGTGTTCTCGCCGTCGCCGCCGCTTGCGCCGATGGACTCGGCCTGCGCGGTTGTCTGGCCCTTGGCGGATGCCCCGCCGATCAGGCTGACCGATACGGAACGCCCCGTGGCGGTCGCCTCGCTGACCGCCTTGAGCGTCTTTTCGTTTTTGAGCCAATCACCGTCGGCGCCGCCGTCCATGCCGATCGCCGACGCGTTGGCCACGATGCTCACATCCGCCGCGCCGTATCCGGTCAGCGTCCCGGACCCGGCCGTGCCGTTGCCCGTGGAGACGGCCTTGATGTCCACCAGCCCCTCGTTGACGAGCGCATCGCCGCCGCTCCCCCCGGTCATGCCCGTGTAGTAGGCCAGTGACGTGGTGGAGAGCTTCGCCGAGGCAAACCCGGTGGTGGAGACGTTGACGGAGATGGACTTCGCCGTTACCGTGGCCGTGGAGAGTCCCTTGACGGCGCCCTCCGCCCCGTTCCGGAGCACGTCGCACCCGTCGCCGCCGCTCAGGCCGGCGGCCAGGGACGTGGCCGTCGTCTCGGAGGAGGCCACCGCCGCGCCCGCGCTCAACCCGCTGAAGACGGCGATGCCGATGGTCACCGAAACGGTGTTGGTCTGCGCCGTCGTCGTCGCGTCCGTCGTGAGGGTGCCCGTGTTGACGATCCGGTCGCTGCCCTGCCCGCCGTCCATTCCCCGCGCATCGGAGAGGGCCGTGTTGGACGCCTTCGCGAAGGAGGCCCCGGCGGCCACCCCGTCGAGCGACAGGGTACCCGTGACAGCGACGTTGGTGCGCGTGCTGTTCGCCGTGGCCGTGACCGTGGCCGTGCCCTCGTTGCGGAGCACGTCGTCGCCCGCGCCGCCGTCGATCCCGACGGCCAGCGCGCTTGCCGTGTTCTGGCCGTCGACGGCCGAAACGCCGGCGGCAAGGCCCGCCTGCGTGCCCTCGAGACTCACGCCCACGCTGGCCGCCTTCACAGTCGACGTGGCGCCGACGATCAGGGTTCCTGAGTTGACGACGCGATCTGCGCCGTCGCCGCCCTTGAGTCCTTCGGCAACCGACGCGGCCGTCGTGTCCCCCTTGGCAAGCGCCCCCCCGACGGCGACACCCGACATGGCAACGCCCGCAATGACGGACACGGAGGCGCTGGCAATGTCGGAGAGAGCCGTGGCGGTCACGCTCCCCCGGTTGACGATCCGATCATCCCCGCTCCCCCCGTCGATGCCGACGGCCGCCGAACTGGCCGTGACGGAGAGGTCCGCGGCGGCAAGCCCCGCCACGAGCCCCGTCTGGGCGCCTCCGAGATGGACGCTCACGCTCGCCGCAGCGATGTCGGAGGTGGACGAGGCGGTGATCTTGTTCGTATTGCGCAGGACGTCGTCGCCCTCCCCGCCCCGGATCCCCGTGGCATCGGAGATGGCCTTCGTCGTCCCGTCCGACAGGGCCACCCCGGCGGCCACCCCCGTCATGGTGCCCTCGGCCGAGACGCCCACGTGGGCGCTGCTCGCCTCGGCATATGCCGTCGTGTCGATGGTCCCCCGGTTGACGATCCGGTCGCTCCCGCTTCCCCCGTCGATGCCCGTTGCATGGGCTTCCGATGTCGTCGTTCCGATGGCCAGCGCCCCGCCGGCCGCAACGCCTTCCTTCGCCGCCGAAATCGTGACGGTGACCTTGGTGGAGTTGGCGTCGGGAAGGGCCTTGACGGTGATCGTGTTCGTGTTGACGACGAGGTCGTCGCCGTCGCCGCCGGAGATGCCCGTCGCGGTCCCCGTCGCCTTCGTCGACCCGTCGGTGACCCCGATGCCGACGGCCGCCCCCATGCCCTTGACGCCCTGCGCCGTCACGCCGACAACACCGCTGGTGGCCACGGGGGTGGACGTGACCGTCAGGCTCCCCGTGTTCCGGATCCGGTCATCCCCTGCGCCCCCGTCGATGCCGACGGCCGTGGACTCGGCCGTGGTTGTCGCGGAGGCGTAACTGAAGCCGCCTACGAGCCCGAGCTCGCCCCCCGCGGCACCGAGATTCACGGAGACGCTTGCCGAGGTGGCCGTCGAGTTCGAGGCCACGGTGACGGGTCCGGAACTCACGATCCGGTCGCTCCCATCGCCTCCCGTGATCCCCGCGGCATTGGAGGTAGCCGTGGTCGTCCCGTCGGTGATGGCGGCCCCGCCCACGATACCCGTCCCCTTGGTGGCGCCCGTGACGGTCACGCCGACCTTGGTGCTGGACGCCAGGGCATCGGCGGTGACCGAGAGGGTCTCCGTGCCGGTGTGCCTGATCGTGTCGTCGCCCGCTCCCCCGGTGAGGCCGCCTGCCGTGGCGGTTGCCTTCGTCGAGTGATCGGCGTAGGTGAACCCCACTGCGAGGCCATCCTCGACGCCCGACACGTTCGCCGAGATGCTCCCGCCGTTGGCATCGGCCGTCGCGTGGACCGTCGTCTTGCCTGCGTTGATGATCGTGTCGTTGCCGTCGCCGCCTTCGATGCCGTAGGCATGGGCGGTCGCTTCCGTGGTCCCCTTCGTGATGGCGCCCGAGGCCGAGAGGGACCACTCCTGCGAGACGCTGCCGGCAACCGTCGCACCGACGACCACATTGGTTGCCATGGCGTTGGACGTCGCCTCGAGCACGCCCGTGCCTGCGTGGGTGATGGCGTCATTGCCCGCCCCGCCGTCGATCCCCGTCGCTGTCGCGGTGGCCGTCGTCCTGGCATCGGCGTGGGTAAATCCGACGATCAGTCCCTCCTTGGCACCCTCGATGGATGCCGTCACGGTTCCCGAGTCGGCATCGGAGGTGGCCGTGGCCGTGACCCGGCCGGCATTGGTGATCGTGTCATTGCCGGTACCGCCCTGGATCCCCGCGGCCGTCGATATTGCCTCGGTCGTGGCTTTGGCGATGGTCCCGCCCAGGGCCGCGCCCGCGCCTTTCGTGCCGGTGAAGGTGACGCCCACGACGGCGCTCGTGGAATTGGCCTGCGCGTCGGCCTTCACGGTGCCCGTGTTATCGATCGTGTCGTTGCCGGCGCCGCCGTCGATCCCAACGGCCGTGGAAGCGGCCCCGGTCTTTGCGTTCGTCAGGCCTACATTCGGCAGGAGGCTCAGGCCCCCCCCCTTCTGATAGGAGATGCCCGCCTTGACGCTCACCGAGTCGGCCTCCGAATAGGCCAGGGTGTCGACGAGCCTGCTGTTCGTGATCGTGTCGGCACCGCTGCCGCCCGAGATCCCCGTCGCCTTTGCTTCGGCCGTGGTCCCGCTGTTGAACGGCGACACCTCTGACGCAGCGGTTTCCGCCGGCGATTCAGGCGCAGTGGCGCCCAGGACGGCCGCCGTGGGGGCGCCTGCGGCCATCACGGCCTTGGTGCCCGACAGCGGGAAGCTCACCTGCGCGCTGATCTTGTCCGTCTCCACCGTTGCCCTCGCGGTGACGTTGACGGAGCCCGTGTTGGTGATCGTGTCGGCACCCGCGCCGCCCTCGATCCCGACGGCGTTTGCCCGGGAGGCGGTCCTGGAATCCCCCACCTTCACACCGAACAGATCCAGCGGGATGCCCTTGTACTTCACATCGACCCCCAGCGCATTGGCCGTCGAGGTTGCGTTGGCGTTGACGGTGCCCGCGTTCTCGATTGCGTCGGCCCCTCTGCCGCCGTCGATCCCCGTCGCAGTTGCCTCGGCCGTAGTCGCCGCATTCATCGACGACATGCCGAGAATCTCCACGCTGATGTCGCGCGAGGTCGCCTTCGCGGTTCCCGTTGCCGTGACGGTGCCCGTGTTGACGATGACGTCCTTCCCCTGGCCGCCCTTTACGCCCCAGGCCTTTGCCGTCGCGTCGATTTTGGCATCGCCGTCGGTGACGACCTCCAGCTGCACGCCGGAGACGGAAACGCCGGTCCCCGTGGCCTCGGCCCTGGCGGTGGACGTGACGGTTCCCCCGTTCGTGATCGTGTCCGAGCCGCGGCCGCCGTCGATGCCGACGGATTCGCCCGACGCCGAGGTGGGCGTGGAGAAGATGCCTCCCCCCGCGAGGGTCACGAGGATGTTGGCCGTCTCGGTGGTCGGCGTGGCGGAGGCCGACACGGTGCCGGTGTTGGTGATGGTGTCTCTCTGCTCGCCGCCGTCGATGCCCGTCGCGGTCGCCCGCGAGGTAGCCCCACCCTTCAGGTCCGTGCCCTGGGGGTACTCGATGATGGAGCCCATGAAGGACAGCAGGCCCGCCCCCGCCGTCGAGGTCGCGGAAACGGTCTTGCTGTTGGTCAGCGTGTCGGTGCCGCTGCCGCCCTTCATCGCCGTCGCCTCCGCGACGGAGCTCACCGTCGCATCGGTCACACCAGATGCAAAGGCGTCCTTGCCGATCGTGGGCGCCCGGGCCGTCGACGTGGAGCTGACCGTGAGCGACGAGGTGTTGCCGATCGTGTCTGCGCCGGCGCCGCCGTCTATGCCCGTCGAGGTGGCGGTGGCCGCAACCGAGGCATTGAGGGTCACGTTGGACTGGCTCTGCTCAAGATTCAGGCGTCCCTCCGCGAGGGACGTGGCGTCGGCCGACAGGATTCCCGAGGAGATCAGCGTGTCCGCACCCGCGCTGCCTGCAATGCCCCGCGCGACGGACTCGGCGGACGTGCTCACGTTGGCCTCGGCGTCCTTCCCGATTGTCCCCTGGATGTTGGCGGTGTTCGCCTCGGAGCCGGCGGTGACGATGATCCAGCCCGTGTTGGTCACGGAGCCCGCCCCCAGGATCCCCGTTGCGGAGGAAAAGGCGGAGACGCTCGCGTTGACTTTCGAGGAATCGGCGAGGTTGAGCTCGATGGAGCTCACCCGCGTCGTGGCCGACGAGGTGGCGTAGAGCTTCCCGGTATTCGTGATCTCGTCGAGGCCGCAGATGCCCGCGTCGATGCCCGTGGCGAAAGCCTCCGACCGGGTGGGCATGCTGACGCCCTGGGCGACGATGCCGGGCGCGCCGGAGCTGCCTTTCCCGGACTGGCCGGCACCCTTCGCCGTGTTGTCGAAGAGGACCTTCGGGCGGGTCACGTCTGCTGTTGCCGTGACGTCGATGCGGCCGTTGTTCACGACCCGATCGGCGCGGTCGCTGGTCCCCGTGGCAATTCCCGTGGCCGTTGCCGTCCCCGTCAGGCTGTCGTTCTTTTTGGTCCCCTTGCCCGCCCCGTTTCCGGTTCCACTCTCCTCACTTGCCGTGAGGGTCACGCCGGCCGTCGCGACGACCTTGCCGTTGACGGTGATCCGGTCGTCGCCCCGCCCCGTGTCGATCGCCAGGGCCGTGGCCGCATCCGTTCTCTGACCGGTCTTCAGAACCGTATCGCTGACGGTCTCGCCGATGCCGACGATGACGATGTCGTTGTAACCCCGCTTGAAAGGGTCCTTCCCGCTGCACCGGTACACGTTCTTGCCGCAAAACGTCTTGCCCTCCAGTTTGCAGGCCTGCGACAGCGCGGGTGTGATGAACGCCAGGATCAGGATGCCGCTCAGAACCAGCCAATACCTTTTCATTTCAACCCCTTCCTTTTCGCTCGGTGTACCGGATGTTGCAGGAAACGCCCGCACCCCGCCCGGGCCGCCGTACAGGCAAGATACGGCGCAGGCAGGGCCACGGGCCCCGTTCACGTTCTTTTTCGCTCAATTATGGACAGTGCCCTCCGCACAGGGCACAAGACGCAGAAATTCTCTATGGGAGAAGATCGCCTTGTCGCAGCCATCCTGCGACGCGATGCTCAACAATCAGAAGGTCAGTTGGGTTGAGAGAAGACTACAAACGCCGCGCCGAAGCGATTATCAACTCAATCATGGTTCCAGATCCGAATCCGCAATGCCCGGGGCCCTGTATCTCATCCTCTCGGTGGAGGGTTGCGGGCGCATCATAGGACGATTGCTCGAAAAAATCAACCCTGAGATTAGACCGCCCGGCACTGATCCAAAATGGCATAACCATATAATCATGCAACGGAATCCGCATGGAACGCAATACGACAAACGTATGAAATCGGCCCGCCGTCAGGGGCAATGGGGCCAGGCCTGATTCTTGACATTGGCCGGAGAGGGCTGAAATAATTCCACGCACTTCGCGGCATATTCCAAAGCGCCCCGGATCCTGTCTGCAGAGCGCACGCCATGAAAATCAAGGGGTCAGCTGCCGTGCGGCTGACCCTTTTTTATATTTTGTGACAGAAGAAAACCTCCTTGACATAAAAGGACGCATTTACTATCGTCCCTCTTCTAGTGAAAACGCCTTGTTATCCCTCAGAACGCATTGACAACCTGTGAAAGCCAATGCCGCGTGTGCCTTGGCCCTGCCTGTGCAGCACAGGGGCAAATTAAACCGAGAGAGGAGGTCACCGATGGTTCACTTCAAGTCCCGTATGACAATCTGGCTCCTGGTCGCCGTGGCGGTCACCCTGATGCTGGGCGTCGCCCCTGCGCCGACCCTGGCCCAGGAAAAGATCATCAAGATCGGCACCATCTTTCCCCTGACCGGTCCCGTGGCGCTCGCCGGCCAGCGCTGCAAGGCCGCGGTGGAGACGGCGGTCGAGATCATCAACAACAAGCACCCCAACATCAAGGTACCGCTCGCCGCCCAGGCAGGCGTTCTCGGCGGTTACAAGTTCGTGCTGGTGCATGCCGACAGCCAGGGCAAGCCCGACGTGGGCAAGGCCGAGGCCGAGCGCCTGATCAACCAGGAAGGCGTGTGGGCCCTCATCGGCGCCTACAACAGCTCGGTGAGCATGCCGGCGAGCATGGTGGCAGAGCGCGCCAAGAAGATCTTCATGTGCGGCGCCTCCAGCTCCGCGGCACTGACCCAGCGCCCCGACATGAAATATTTCTTCCGCACGGCTTCCACCGACGAGGTCGAGTCCCACGAGTTCGTCGAGGTCCTGAAGTGGCTCAACAAGACCCAGAAGAACGCCAACGTGAAGACACTCGGCCTCATCTATGAGAACTCCGTTTTCGGCAAGCACGCGGCCGAAGAGGCCAAGAAGGCGGCGGCGGCCGGCGGTTTTACTGTCGTGGCTGACGTGCCCTTCACCCCGGGCGCCACCAACCTCGACAGCGAGGTGCAGACCGTCAAGTCCAAGAACCCCGATGCGCTCTTCGGGGCCGTTCTGGGTGCGGACTACGCCCTGATGGTCAAGACGATGAAAAAGATGAACTGGATCCCCAAGGTATCCCTCAACTACTGCAGCGGCTACCAAGATCCGGTCATCGCCAAGCAGTTGGGCCCCGATGCGGACTTCTTCATGGGCTCGACGGGCTACTCGCCTGAGTTTGCCGGCATGATGCCCGCCGTGGCCGAGGTGGAGAAGATCTTCAAGACGAAGACTGGCGGCGTGCCCTACGACAGCGACAGCATCCAGGAAACGATAGCCATGTTGGTCCTGGCCCAGGCCATCGAGAAGGCCAAGAGCCTCGATCCCGAAGTGGTGGCCAAGACCCTGTACGCCAACACGTGGCCCTCCCCGCTCTCCCTGAGCGGCAAGGTCGCCTTCGCCCCGGGCGGCCAGAACAAGCTGGCCCTGAGCATCGTCACCCAGCTCCAGGGCGGCAGTTACAAGCGGATCTTCCCCACGGAGAAGGCGGACACGAAGCCGATCTTCCCCATGAAGCCGTGGGATAAGCGGTAAATCCAAGCCACATTGCTGTGAACCAAACGGTGCCGGGGGTCTCTGGGTCCCCGGCACCTTTATGAAACCCCGCATTTGGATTCTTGTCATTCCTGCGAAAGCAGGAATCCATGCCAGAGCTGGATCCCGGATCGGGCCTGTACTCGACCTGATCGGGTATCCGGAATGACAAGATCGTGCAACCGACATTGCGACTGCGTTAGTCATTTATGGACACTCTGCTTCAAGTTCTTCTGGACGGCATCCTCAACGGCATGCTCTACGCCCTCGTGGCCGTCGGGCTCTGCCTCATCTGGGGTGTGATGGACGTGATCAACTTCGCCCACGGCGAGTATGTGATGATCGCGATGTACGTCACGTACTGGCTGGGGTTCCTGATGAACGTGGACCCCCTTGTCTCCATGTTCGCAGGCGGACTTTTCATCTTTATCCTGGGGGCCCTGACGTATCGGTTGATCATCAAGTACACGATCGGCAAACCCCCGCTCTCGGCCCTGCTGGCGACCTTCGGGCTGGCGATGCTCCTCAAGAACCTCTGCCTCAACCAGTTCACGCCCAACTTCCGCATCCTCTCCGACACCTGGCTGGGAGACAAGACGTTTCTGCTGGGGACCCTGATCGTGCCCGTGCCCCAGCTCGTCACCGCCATCGTGGCACTCGTCGTGGTGGGCCTCACGTACTACATGGTCCGCAGCACGCGCTTCGGCTGGGCCATCCAGGCCACCGCCATGGACAAGGAGGCTGCGGAGCTGATGGGCATCAACACGGAGCGGATCTATCTGCTGGTTTTCGGCATCGGCGGGGCCACCGTCGGCATCGCCGGGGGCATCATGCCCACGTACCTGGCCGTGCACCCGGAGGTCGGCACCATGTTCAGCCTGATCGCCTTTATCTGCGTGGCCATGGGCGGCTTCGGCAGCATCCCCGGGGCGCTGGTGGCGGCGCTCCTCATCGGCATCGTGGAGGCCCTGGGCGGTTACTATATCGCACCGGTCTTCAAATACGTGGCCGTGTTCGGGCTATACCTCGCCGTCGTGTTCCTGCGGCCCAAGGGCATTTTCGGATGGTAACTTCATGAATCACAATGCGCTGAAACGAAAAGACCTGTTCTGGCTGGCCCTCGTGGCGCTGATGGCCTTGGTGCCGGCCGTCTCCGCAATTACGGCCAACTCCTTCCTCATGCACGTGCTCATTCTGATCCTGCTCTTTGCCAGCATGGCCCAGGCCTGGAACATCATCGGCGGATACGGCGGACAGACGTCCTTCGGCCACTCGGTGTTCTTCGGCATCGGCGCCTACGGTGCGGGCATGGCTGTCGTCACCTATGGCCTGAGCCCCTGGCCCGGGATCGGGGTCGGCATGCTGGCAGCCGCCGTGGTGGCCGTGCTCATCAGCTACCCCTGCTTCAAGTTGAGCGGCCATTACTTTGCCATCGCCACCTTCGCCATCGTGGAGATCTTCAACCGGATGTTTCTGGTCT